>WRAC01000036.1 GCA_009780415.1 Defluviitaleaceae bacterium
ATGTTCCGGAGTAGAAGTAGGCGTCGGCGCCGGAGTGGACGTAGGCGTAGGTGCCGGTGTAGCCGTAGGCCTCGGAGTCGGAGTCGGAGTGGGGCGGGGACGGGGCTCGGGTGTCGGCGTGGCTGGCGGCCTCGGTCGTGGAGATGGTGATGGGGATGAACCTACGAACGGCGGTTCATAGATGTTTGTAAACCGTATGCCGTTCTCAGCCGCTATGATTATATGCGTAGCCTGGCCGAATTCGTCCACGGTGACCTCAACAGTGAAGGCATCCGTTGAATAATTCATGTGGAGTATGCCGCCCTCTATCTCCCTGACCGTATACAAATGCCTGCCGGCATCATTTATTGTATACAACATATCCGAGAAAGTAATAACGCCGCCCGCGTCGTTTGTTCCGACGGAAACCACATCGCCGTCCGCATCCTCGACTACAAAGAGGAACATCCCGGCTTTCAATTCGGGGGCATCTGTCCCTGTAATATCTTTAAGGCCCGTCAGTCCGATTCTGCTGATATCGCCTGCGGTATTCGGGTCAACGATGTTAGTAAATACAAGGCTGCTTGTTTCGTATATTACCTCCGGTACCAGTACCCCGTCGATATTTTGTACGTCTACGGTTATCTGGTGCGACGCGTCGCTGTATGTGATGCCGTTGTTGGGGTTATCGGGGAATACCTCCATCACCTTGTAATGGTGCACACCCTCCTGAGTATATATGATAGGCGTGAAGGTAATCACCCCGGATGCGTTGTTCGTACCCATAGCGACAATTTTGTCGCCCTCCATAACCACAAAGCCGAACATTCCATCGGTTAATACGGCCAGTTTTTGAGAGAGGAACGCGCTTAACGGGACATTAATATTGAACGGGAAACTGCCGGGCATGCGGAAAGGCATGAAACGGGCGCCGCAAGTGCAGGGTTCGTTCCCGCAGACTATACATTCGTCATCATCGTCGTCATCACCGCAAGTACAGGGTTCGTCGCCGCAAACTGTACATTCGTCATCATCGTCATCATCGTCGTCGCAAGTACAGGGTTCGTCGCCGCAGACTGTGCATTCATCATCATCATCATCATCATCATCGTCGTCGCAAGTACAGGGTTCGTCGCCGCAGACTGTGCATTCGTCATCATCATCATCATCGCAACTGCAGGGTTCGTCGCCGCAGACTGTGCATTCGTCATCATCGTCATCATCGTCATCATCGTCATCATCGCCGTCGCAAGTACAGGGCTCGTTCCCGCAGACTGTACACTCATCATCTTCATCATCTTCGCAAGTACAGGGTTCATTCCCGCAGACTGTACATTCGTCGTCATCTTCATCCTCTTCGCAACTACAAGGTTCGTTCCCGCAGTTTATGCATTCGCCGTCTTCTTCATACTCCGGTTCGTTTTCCAGCAGTTTCAAGCCGAACAGGACAAGTTCGCCGGGAACCAGCGGTTGTATGAAGGTGTTGGTGAAAGCAATGCCGTCTATGGCTTCGCCGGTCCCGTTGTAATAAGTAATTGTTACATTAAGGGTACCGTCACCCGCATCCTCCGATTCAACCTTAACCCAGAACACCTCTTCGGAATACTCCCACATCGGGTCGGCGGGGTATTGCGGTTCTTCGGTCACCATGAAATAGTATGTGTCTACGTCCAGGCCGCCTATCGGAATGCTGAAACCGTCCGCGGCAGTACCCGTGACCGAGAGCGGATAGGTTATCCCGTTATCGGCGATGGGTGTATCAAGAAGCAGTCCTTCCACTTTCGCCACATTGAACGTGAATGGTGTAGCGGAGAAGAGGCCGCCCGGATTGCCTTCTATAAGCTTCGCGCCCGTTATCGCCGCATCCCTTTCCCCAAAGGTGTAGGTGTTGGTGAAGGTTGTTACCCTTGTCGGGTCGGGGACAATTTCCAAGGAGGAAGTGCCGTCTCCGTTATCCGTAACGTCCGCCTGCAGCCAGAACACGTGATCCGAATAATCCCAGCCCTCGGTACCCGAAGCGGGTTCATATTCGGTTATCATAAAGTAGTAGGTGCCTAATTCCAGGCCGTCTATGCTGATGGTGAACCCGCCCGCGCCCGTTCTCTTTGTTTCGCCGGTAAGCCCGTCGGGTAAGGGTTCGCCGTCACCCATCGCGGACACCTGTACGGCATGGAACGTGAATTCCCTGTCCGTTGCGGCAATATCACCCGCAATAGCCTTGCTTCCCGTTATCTGTAAAGACGACAGGGCCGGCTTGTATGTGTTGGTGAATACCGTTGTTGACCATTGCGGCGGTGATTTTAATTCGGCGAAGGGTTCGCCGTCGGTGCTTGTCACGGTTACGATTACGACCAGCACGTTGTCTGAGAATGTCCAGCCTTCGTATTTGCAATCACTTTCCGTTACCTTAAAATAGTACGTGCCCGGGCCGCGCATCGGTAATTCAAATTCAAAGCCGCCCTCGTCCTGTACCGATGTTTCGTCAGTATGGCCGTCTGTCATTTCGTCATCCGGGTCTTCCGAATTCAATTCAGTCAAGATAAAGGTAAATTCCTTGCTGTCAGGTTCACCCTCCGCCGATATTACCTTAGTTCCCGATATGGTCTCCGACGCCTCGCCCGGCGTATATGTGTTGGTGAAAAGTATTGTATGCGACTCAATAGTGTTAATTTCCGCCGTGGTCGCCGTGGCGGTGCCGTCCCCGTTATCCTCAACGTCCACCCGTATCCAGAACTCTTCCTTCGAATACGTCCAGCCGCCTGTGCCGCAGTCGTCCAGATTCTCCGTTATCATGAAGAAGTATGGGGAACCGGCCTCGGTGAGCTTTTTAATGTCGAAAAAGAATACGCCCTCGCCGGTTACCTCCGCTCCTGTTTTGATGATGTCAAGGTTGCAGGGGTCTTCGGGCACGTCGCCGCCCATTGCGGCCACCTGTACGATATTGAACGTGAAATTCCTGTCCGCGGTGAATATGAAGACATCCCTTTCCCCGGGAAGTATGCCGCTGATCGTTTTTCCGCCGTATATCCTTATGGTCGCTTGGCCCGGCGTGTACATGTTGGTGAACTCTAACGCATTATCATCGTACTTTTTCCAGCCTTCGTCATCATCGAAGTCCGCCCAGTCTCCGGTTGCGTTTGGCCGCGTCCTGAAACGCTTCTCAACCTCAAGCTGCCCTTTCCCGTCGTCCGTCACCGTGACCTTTACCAAGTGCTGCGTCGTGTCCATAGTCCAGACATCGGTATCCACGTCGGTGTTTTCTTTTATCAGGTAATAGAATGTGCCTGTCTCTTTGATATCATCGTAGTATATGAGGTCAAGCGGTATTGACTGCGTAAAGGACGGCAGGGGAGGCTCGTTGCCCGCGTTGCCGGTACCAAGCAGCGATAACGGCGCGCCGTTTACGTCCGACTCCCACACTTCAAACTCAAACGGCCCCCAAAAATCGGGCGGGGAATCGGGATCGTCCGCGTCAACGTTTTTCGTTATCCGCACGGTTTGCGTACCTGTGCTTTCTGCCCGGTACGTGTTTACGAACTCAAAATCCCTCACCAGATAGGGCTGGGTATGGTCATCGGTATATGTTATACTCGCGTCCGGCTTTGTTGACCAATCGTTCGCTTCTTTGTCCCACGCCGTGGAGCGTATATACCGCTTCAACTCTCCCTTGAGATTATCCCATACCTCTACTTCTATTAAATACTTCACCGTATCTATAATCCATCCGTCTTTGTCCAAGGCGTCTTCTTTTATCACATAATGGTAAGTACCGACTTCCGTAAAAGGCGGCAGAAGGTCAAACGTTACCTTGGGCGCGGTTTTCGTGGCCGTCAATTTCGACTTAGGTTCTAGGGATTCCGGGCCTTGGATTATAGTATCTCCCACAACCAAGAGGCCGTCTGCCATCTCCGCTTCTTTCAGCACGAAATCGAATGACCAATGCGAATGGTCGGGTACGTTTGCGAAAACAGGCTTCTTCGTAGCGCTGAGCTGCGCGGTTGTTGACGCCGGGGAGTAATGGTTCTCGAATTTGAAATCCGCGATCTCGAGTTTGAATCCCCCATGTTCGCCGTCAGCGCCAGCGTCAAGTTCAATCCAGCCGGGCGGCCAATTCCAAGTACCCGATCCCGCGTTCCAATCACCTTTTTTGTAATGTACCTTTACATCCGTCACTGCCGCGCCGTCGTCGTCTTCGATAACCACTTTGAACAGAAATCCCGTCGGGTCATGTGTCCAGCCCAGAGGCGGGCTTGGCGGCGGGTTTTCGGTGACCTTGAAATAGTAGGTTTTATTCACGGCAGACAATTTCTCTAAAACGATAGTGAAGGCACCTTGGCTGTCATGAGCATCGCTGTCTGCGCTGTCAATAAATTCTTTGACGAGTCCGTTGAATGTGAGGGGGTTGCTGTCTGTCGGCGCCGGCGGCAGCAGCGGGTTAGTCAATACGGGGGTTCCGTCTTCATCGGCCTGAACAACGGCAAAGGTGAACTCCTTTGCAATATCGTGTATATTTTCAGCGGTCATGCCGTATACAAGCTTGGTGCCGGTTATCCTGACATCAGTGATTATATGCTCGTTTGTGAATTCCTCGGATTTCATACTGGTACGGAACGCCTCAGAGGGGTCCGCGCCGGGGGTAAAAGTTACCGGTCTAAAGGAGTTCTTACACTCCGCGCAATCACACATTACCCCTAATTCAACGCACCCTAAATCCGGGTCTTCGTACCCGTCGGGGCTGGTAAATTCACGAACCCAGAAATTGGTCTCAAGCAGCAGGGGTTCCCCGTTCATGGTGCAGGGCCATTGGGGAGGGCAGCCGCAAGGAGGACAGTCGCAGTCCGGGCCGGAGGGATAGCCGCATATACAATCAGCGTTGCCCCGGTTCAGCCTCAGACCCGTAAAGATGGCGACACCGTCCGGACCGGTCGGGTCGGACAATGTACGGTGTATGGCCGGGTCGGTGCCCCTGCGTAAGGGGTCTTGGTTAATGCGTTCATCTGTGTCGGGCATGAGATCGAAATGGTGCGTCCAAAGCTCAAACACCGCGCCCTCAACATCTTCACCCCTGTTGCCGTCCTTTGTGATGCGGATGCTGGCGGCGTCGGGGTCCACGGTATTTATAAGATAATAGTTGCCGTCCGGGCCGTCCGCGGTACGGAAAGGTGTCATCTCGCTGGTAATAACAGGGTTGCCGCCTTTGACGATTGGGAAGCCCGTAACACTGGGAACCCCGTAACCCGTTACTGGGTCGCGGTATATCTCGACATAGGCTATAGGGACAAAAGTCGGTACGTACCAGACAGGCAGGTTGGGATTGGTATTATCCGAGTCTTCCAGGGAAAGGGGTGTATTGTGCGCCACCGGCTTTTGTTCTTCAAGCACGTAAACCCCAAACGGCAACTGCTTAAAGTGTACTTTGCCGTCAGCAGAGCTGGTCGCGGGCGCGAAGAATTCACTTCCGCCGGTAATGTTGACCATCCTGAAGTTTACGCCTCCCAGCGGGCGGTGCTGCTTGTCTCCGATGGTTACAAGGCCGGGGTGGGGGTGGGCGGGGTCGCGGAAGCCGATGACGTCATCGCTTAGTTTGATAAAGCTGAAATCAGCGAATTTTTCCGTTTCCGGCTCATTATAAATGCGGTGCAGGAACTCAAATTTTTCGTCGGGTTCGATGGTATGACCCGGGGCGGGGTTAAGGGTTATCCTAATCGGATCGCCCACGGCGCGCGTTGTGGGGGAATCGGTAAAACGGGGTTCGTCAAAGTCAAGCTCCACTTCGTCTCTACGGCGCGTGTAACCGTCGGCGCCGATTAGGCGCCCGGTTGTCCTTACGCTCCACTGCTCCCTCGGCACTCTCTGGGGTTCAAGCACCCGCCCGGGCGGCCTGTCACCAATACTGGTAGAATGCGTATCTAAGGGATCCATCAGATCAGAGTAATAATTTATAAAGTAATTCGGTGTTTCCACCTGCACCAGCCAGAAGTCGGTCGGCAGCAGCGTAACCCTGTCTATGTCCGTGTCATCCGGGCATTGGGTCAGCTCAAGCCCTCTGAATGTTACTATGCCGTCCTCGCCGGTGGTGGCGATGCCCGTTACGGTACCGCTTTCGACAGTAACCGTGCCTACCAGGTTATCGTCATTCAGTACGTCAGACTTATACAGACGGAACACGCCGTCTTTAAGCATTACATTACCCGGGCGCACGTCGCGCAGTTCAACCGTAAGTTCCGCCGAATGCGCGAAGTTGCGCCATGTCGCGGTGATTTCATTATTTGGCGCGCCGGTTGTACTGGTTACGCCGCTGTATGTGCCGGTGCCGCCGATGCCTGTGATGCTGGGGTTGGAATATAAGTCGATGGGCCCAAACTCAAGGATGCCGGGCTTATAGAATCCGGCGGGGGGCGGCGCTGTGACGAGGGTGCAGACGGCGGCGGCGGCATGGTCGCAGTCGGTTGCTACGCAGAACAGCTCTTCCACGCGGTATGTCCTGCCGCTTCTTAGCCCTTCAAAGGTTACCGTCGAAGAGTCTGTTCCGGGGATAACTTTTGTTTCCAGCGTTACCGGGAATTCCGGGATGGTTATGTCGTACAGCCGGAAGTACGGCATTGGGGACGGGAAGTTCTTCTGCGGGAACTCTTTACTGATATCTATATTCCTGGTCATAACCTTGCTGTTGATGTAGAAGGTGTTAATTCCGTCGGGGTCGTCTACATCTGTAATAAGGGTCTGATAAGGAGCCGTCGCCCTTTCCTCCGGGTTGTCAATAACAACCTTGCTTTCATCACGTATGCCTGTAACAGTAAACCTGTCTTTACCGCCTGCAACGGTTTTGGCTATAATGAGCTGGTTTTCATCAAGTACTTCGACATCCCCGTCGGAAGTAACGCGGATGAAAAGCCGGTTGGGATCGCCCTTACCGCCGTCTCTTATATAGTTGTGGAAGGGCAGCCTTTCGCCGTCGGTACCGACATATACGGTATCAATTTGGTAAATGCCGGGTGGTATGCCGATGTTGACGGGTTCTGCGTCACCCACGAGGGGAGCGCCGTCCCTATCCACAAGTACTCCGTCTTCATTCCTGAGCAGATTCCTTAAAATTACCCAACCATGACCGTTTATTACGTCTTCTATAACCAACGGGTCGTATCCGGGGGCAAGGGGGGATAAGTCGGTCATTGTAATCCTGACGCTACCATTAGTCGTATCTTCGGTGATAAAGTCACCCGCAAGTTCTTTTGTCCACGGCCTAAATCCAAACGCTCCCGGAATCTCTGGCGGGGCGTTCCCGTTAGCGGCCATGTCGCTGCGCTTGATAAAGGCAATGCTGTCTAGCCTTTGGTCAGCCATCGTCGTCGTAGGCACATTACCCGCAGTGAGCGATAATTTGCCCTCGGGGATGCTGCCGGGAACCTTCAACTGCACCATGCTTTCCCAATTACCGTCGTCGGGGTTATCGCCGTCCTCCTCAATTGCTTTCAGCACAGCTTCCACACCGGCATGGGTTCCCACGGTTACGGTGCCGCCGTGGGTTGAGAGGTCATCGGAAATAATGATGATTTCCCCCGGCTCATACCCGTCAATGGGGTTTCTGCGTTCCACTATTACATAATCCGCGCCGCGTCTTAGGGGGAATATCTCGGCTTCGCCCTTGGGCGCGCCGTTTTCATAGTTGCCCGCGGTCGTTACGGAAGTAATGAAAACGGGCCTTGTTCCGCCCAGGAGCAGGTAGACGTCGAATACAACGCCGTTCAGGTTCAGGCCGGGGCGTTCGGAGTCCTGCTTTTTGATTGTAAGCCGCGCCGCGGTCGCGCTGGTCGCGGTGCCGCTTGCGACATGCCCGAAGGTTTCTTTGAAGTCCCCCGTAGGTTTATGCCCTAAGCCCGTAACGGTGATATCGTTTGATACCGGGCCGGTTCTTATGACGTAACAGCTGTATTCCAGTATAAACGCGCTGTGCAGCGGCGTGGCGGGGGTGCTGGGGTCCTTCAGCGTTATGGTAAAATAACCTTCCACCAGGTTGTATGTGATAAGGTCGCTGTCATAATCAATGAACGGCACCGTATCCTCTTTTACAAGCCTCCCGTCCGTTCCCGCGGTGGCCTTATAGAGCTTGACGCTGTGGATGTCCAGCGCCACATTATCGGAATATTCGTCCTTGATAACTAACTCATTGATATCTAATCCGAAGGGGTTTATATCCACCCTGTAATTGATCCGCCCAAGCGCCGAATTGGGGTCGCGCGTGCCCGATTTCGCAATCAGGTTGTTCGCTACGGTTTGCGTCGCGCTGGCCGTAACGGGGGTTTGTCTGTCAAAATGCGTAAGCTCGGCGCTGTTGATGAGTTCCACGTTGGGTTTGACGAAAAAATCTTCTTCTTTGCTCGTGCCGGTGGTGATCACTTTCGTATTGTATGATATCACAATCGGGCTGGAGCCCGCCGTAACGTCGCCTATGGTGAAGGTAATCCGGCGGGTTCCGGTATCGTAACTGTGGGTCACGCCGCTTCTGCTCACGGTAACGTTTTCATCAACAAATTCAAGGTAGTCCGGCAGCTTGTCGGTAACCACCGCGTCAGTCAGCGCCATGCGGTTTTGGTTGACGGTGATCTGCCACCTTACTATAAGGTTGCCGTCCCCGTCACGGTGCATTGCCGTCGGCACGCCCCGCTTGGCAATCATCTCGCTGTGGAAATAAGCCGCCGCGCTGGAATCGTCATCTATTACGGAGTAGGAGGTTTCGCCGTTTACAAGGCCCGTATATTTCACTTCATTGGTATAATGGAACCCTCTGGAGCCTTCGGGGAGTATTTCACGGCTGTTTACCGCGTAATGGTCGGGGTTGTCAACAAGCGTTTGGAATGTAAATTGGCGGGTGGTTGTCCCGATATTTTCGCTAACGGCAACAACCAGCCGCAGGTTGTTGTTTGTTATGGTTGCGCAGCCCGCGTTATTGTTGCAAAGCACGCGTCGCGTCCCGTGGTCATCGCCGCAGCCGGGAGGGCAGTCATCACACCCGACGGGTATTTGGAAAGCATCTTTATCGGTACAGTCCGTGATTACGGTAAAAATACAATCGACTGTCCCGGTTGCCGTGCAATCTTTGCAATTGCTGCTGTCGCATTTAAAGCTGCCGGGAACGTACCTTTGTATCTGGCCGCCCGTGTTTCCGAATATGTCGGTGATGATGCTGTTGCCCATATCGACATTATACGGGTTTACGGTGACGCGCCATGTTATACTGCGGGTCGCATGGTTGTACCCAAGGCTCTCCTTGGCAATGACGTTTGTGATAATATCGGGAGGGTTTTTCCTGATTTCGGGCGTGATAACGGAATCCCAGTGGGGAGGCGGCCCGGACGAGTTGTACCAATCAAAGGTTATCCACGCTTCGTTTATCAGGTCGGTCAGGTCAACATCCTGCGGGTCCTCGAAATAGATGCGGTCAACCTCGGTCCTGTATCTGACGGTATACCCGGAGCGGGGATAACCGCCGTCCGGGTCAAATGCAAGGGTGAACCCGCCTCCGCCGGGGGGAGGGGGTACAAGCACAAATTCTATAGGTTCATCGAACGGATAGCTTGCGACAAGCTCGTTTCTGTCCCTGTCCCATATTTCCACGCTTTCTTCGTCCAGGGTCAGGCCCGCGCCGAAGCGGTCGTGCAGTACCAGGTTCTGGAGCCGGCGGTCAAGGGAGTATATCTCAATTTCCCACAGTATGCCCCTGCCGTCTTGCTTCCCGGTCTTCTCAATCCAGCGCCTGTGCTCATCTTCGATGGTCGCGGTCTCTATCTGGCGCGAACCGACGATTCCTGACACCGGGTGATTGATCCAGGCTGCGTTTACGGCATCAAAATCTCCGGTGCCCGCGATGGCCCCGTCGGAAAAGCTGGTCTGGTATGAAAATATAAAATCACCGCTTCCGGTAATAGGCGGAATGGTGACCGTAAAGCTGCCCGACGCAATGCCGTCGGGCTCGGCGACGTGGGGGGACGAACTCCAAGAGTCCGGCACAAACGCATGGTTATCCGTAAGGGTCGGGAGGTTCGGGTCGTCCGGCCGCCCGGTTACCGTCTTCAGGAAACGGTCGCCTATGGTAAGGGGGCGGTCGGCGGGATCGCCGCCCGATCCGGGCGTATATGTTACTGTCCATGTTATTATTCCGTTTTCATATGTATGCCTCTTGGTCAGTATAGGGTCGGTTTTTATGTTTTCGAATACCTTTATTATGACGGAAGCCCCGGTAACCAGGACTATCCTGTATTCTTCCCTGTCGTCCACCGCTTGTTCGTCAATTATGCACCTGATATCAAATGTCCCCGAAAGCTGGAAAATTTCGGGCAATTCCCAATAATCACCAGTAAATGTGACGAACGCGCCGGCTTCGCTGACTACTATCTCAGCGAATACATATTCTTCCCCGTCCACCGTTACCCTGAAAGGAACAGGGTCGCTGCCTGCGCCGAGGCCGGGCGGCAGTGTCAGGCCGGGCGGCAGCGGCACGGAGAAAGGCCCGGCTTTACCGTTCGGGGCGGAGTCTTGTATTTCCTTTAATATCGCGTTAAATTCGGGCCCTTCCATTATTTCAAAATGGAATTCCATTAAAAGGTCATCTTCAAAAGAGATTGTTTCGCCGCTTTCAATCGGCTCGCCGCTCTCCCCCTTAAAGATAAAGATGTCGGTTATCGAAACCGCATCCTTTAATTCCCGGGCTTCCGCAGTAAGCGCGGACAAGCCCGGCAGTACCAGTATCAGTAGCGTTACTATTAAAACCGCCGCGCCCTTAGAGACCCTCAGACACATCTGTCTTATATTGCGCATAAAAAATCTCCCCTTTTGCTTATAATACGCCCTGTAAGCTTATATTGTAACATTTGCCTCTACACACACAAGGTAATGTTTTACACAAATACATCAACAGGCCAAAAACCTTCTATTTGTCCGCTTACGTGTGGGGAAATCCGGAAAAACCTCAAGCGCAAAATCTCTGGCGGTTTTGGAAAAATGTGTCACCCTTCTAACAGCAGCCCGTGCCGCTCTGTAAACGAGCTGTGGAATTCCTTCGGTATATCCTGTAAAAGCGTTCGGACAGCTTCGCGGTACCGGGCCATATGAGCTGTGCGGTACCCGCTGTTTTCTTCATAAAATCGGCTTAAATCCTCGCAGATATAGGCAAGCAGAAGGTACCGCCTTGCCTCGGATGCCTTAATAAACGCATTGTTAAGAATAGCCAGCTTTTCTTCTCCTGTTTTATTAAGGCTTTGGATGTACAGCAACATGACTTCGAAGAAAGGTGAGGGTTCGGGGAAATCTGCCGCTCTGGCCGCTTCCGCCGCAAGCTGCTCCGGTACATACCCAAGGAAGCCCGCGCGGCGCAGCGTCAGAACAAAACCAAACATTTCATTACAGGATATGGCGTTTTCGTTTTCAGCAAAAACAAGCTCTTTGACTTTTTCGTATATATCGGCAACCTGATTCCCGGGTTCATCGCAACTTTTTGCAAGCTCCATTATTTTTATGCTTTCCGTATAAACCGAAATAGTACGTTTCATCCCCGTGACGCTCGTACTGTTCCCGATTACATCCAGCGCTTTGCCTGCAAATTCCTCAAATTTGGCCGAATCACCGGCTTCGGCCCAAAACAGGGCTTCGGTATGATATAAATAAAACTTGTCAATTGCAAGCGTCACATTGATATCCGGCATGTTTCGCATTATATCCAAATTCTTTTTAGCCAGGACAAGGCTGCCGGTGTCAAGATATATGGCGACAAGGCTGGCGCGGGTTCTGAATGCTAAGGTATCCGATTCAGTAAGGATAAACATATCTAAGCATGTTTGCAAATTTTGAACCGCTTTACGCGCGTCAAAGGCCAGGTAGTATTGCGTCCCCATGTAATTGTTGAGTGCCTGGGCGGTTATAAAGGGACGGCGGGTTTTCTTTATTAATTCTTCGTACATTGCGGCGCTGGCTGTGTATTGCCCCTTTCGCCTGTTGCAAACCGCAATGGCGTTCATTATCGATTCCAATTCGTTGATTGATTTTGCTTTTTCAGCCAGGATACGCGCTTCGGAATAATATTCAAGCGCTTTGTCAATATCTCCCGCATAAAAAAATGAATAGCCCATATTAATACATATCCTGCACATAAAATGATAATCGTTCTGCCTGCATATTTCGAGGGCTTGACGTTCCTTCATAGATATAAGTTCCGTATCGCCGTAATGGGTCAGCAGCTTTATATGAACGCATATATGCTTCAGATATAGATCGTAATTTTTGCGGCGGCGCTCGGGCAGGTAAAAGAAAGCGTCCGTCTGTATGGAGTATTCGCGGGATTTATCATACTCCATTTTTGAGTAATGGCATAACGTCAATTCGCATGAAGCGGCAGCCCGTTTGTCAGCCAGCTCCAATTCTTCCGCCAGCTTTTGCGCTTGGTTAAGGATATCTATTGCCTGGGTTATTTTTTTATCTTGTACCAAAATTGTGCCCAATTTAAGCAAGATATCCAGTTCGGTTGCTTTTTTATCAAGAGTCCGGCTGATTTCCAGAGCACTTTTGAATTTTCTCGCCGCTTGGTCAAAATCCGATATCTGTTCATGCCCGCTGGCGCTCTTTATATAATATTTAAGCAGTTGATCGGTTTGCCCGGTTTTCTTTAGATGATACATGGTTTCATCCATCGTTTCAAGCGATACCCCGCCGCTTTCCATCAGTATGTCCGCAGCCAAAACATGCAGCTCATGGGGCATCGCTTTCCCGTAAATATAATTACGCAGGGATTTGTTAACAAAGCCGTACCGTATACCGGTCTCGCCGGCTTCTGTATATAAAATACCCGCGTTTATGAGTTCTTTTAACCTTTCCTGTAAAAATCCGCCGGGAAGCAGCCTGTTCAATTCGGTTTCGGATACAAGATGATGGTTGAAAACCGATATAGCCGTCAATATAATATTGCTGTACGCGTCAAAACTATCCGCCTGTTCTTTAACCGCCTGTTCAATGCTAGCGGGCATGGGGATACTTCCGTGTTCGGAGGTCATATAATTAATATGCCATTTGCCGTCCGATTCACAGATACGGAGGATCCGGCCTGCTTGCAAGCTTCTTAATATTTCCTCCGTGAACAGAGGGTTGCCTCCGGCGGTTTTATGCAGTGCTTCAATAAACGCTTGGGACACGACGGGGAGATTAAGGGCGTTTTGCACGATCACCTCCGTGTCTTGCAATGAAAGCGGTTCAAGCTCAATGTCCAAAATTCCGTCCGGCCGGTATTTTATTAGGTTCGTCAGAGCCGCGTTATCAAATCCGTTTGCGCACGTAAAAATAAGGCTAAGTTTTTCATTTACCATCATCAGCTTTTCGAGCATATATATAGTAAAATCATCTGCCTTGTCCAAGTCGTCAATAATGAACAGCACATGCTTACCCTTCACGCAGTCATAAATATATTTGATAACTGAGTTCTTGTCATACGGCGCAGCGCCGCCGGCAACACCGTTTGCGAAGGACAAAACCCACTTTGTAAAGTCAGGATCATTGCCGGTATCAAAAGCGTCAACCAATTGCTTCAGGATCACCTGAACCGCGCCGGCTCTCTCCTGCCCAAAAGCATAGTAAACATAGCCGCATTGTAAACACAGTATTTCTTTCAACCTTGATAAAAACGCGGTCTTGCCGATACCGTGCACTCCGCGGACACATGCGCAGCGGTATTGCGGCGTAAATTCAACGGCGGGAGTTCCGCACGCGGCCATGCTATAATTATTAATGACCGTTTGCAATACAGACTCCCTGCCGGTGAAATCCACGCCAAAGTTTAGCCGCCCCCGCTCAGCCATGACTATTAATCACCTCCGCCTCACAGCTCAATTTCCTCACCCGGCGTTATTATCAATTTATTCGGCGCGTTCCATTTTTCGGCTTTTTTACGGACCGATTCGCCGGGCTTTAAATGGATTAGGATATTATGCTTCGCGCCGACGGTCTCCGCGCATTTGGCGGATTCAACCAACCCCATATTAAATAACCCATCGCCGGGAAACAGCGCGTAATCCAGCTTTAGCGCGGCAAAGCCTTCCATTTGCTTTGTCGTTGACGTATCGCCGCTGGCGTATATTTTTATACCGTCTATCGTGATTATATACCCCACGCATTTCTTAGGGTCGTGTAATTTGTTCATCGCCTCGACGGCGTCAATTAATATTCCGCCTATGTCAAAACTGTTATGCCTGCCGTCAGCCAAGGCTTCCGCGTTGGTGATTATCCGGCAATCCTGTTTCTGGGCGCAGCGTTTAATCTTGTTGTGATCACTGTGCTGATGCGTAACAAGAATAATATCGGCTGGCATGTCATAGCCCTTTCCCTTATATGGGTCAACATAAACGACGCGCCCGTCATCGGCGGTAAGGCGATAACTGCCGTGACCTTGAAAAAGTAACTTTGGCATAAAAAACCTCCATCCTATCTCGGTTGCTGCCATTATACCACAAAATCAACAAAGCCATCAACATACGCAAATAACCCCCTTGCCGGTTTGCCTCCGGCGAGGGGGTTGACGCTGTTACTGTCCGGCGCAAGACCGATTAAGGGTTACGCCGTTATCAAAGTAATACATCAACGACTCCGAGGCATCCGTGCCAAAATATTCTTTTATGGCGCGGGCGTACAGCGCCATTTGCGGCTGATAACGCTTCCATTCGTTTTCGGCGTCGGTAAACCGGCCCGTTTTATAATCAACCAGCGTCAATTTGCCGTTTTCCATGAATACGCAGTCAATAACGCCATGCACCATTATTTCACCGTCCTGCCCGATCCAATCCGGGTTTATATCACCGGCGGGGACGGAAATCGTAAAACCCTGTTCGCGCCATACGCGTTCAGCGGTTCGGATACGCCCCGCCAGCGCCCCGGTAAGGTAACGCTCAATTTTATTTATATCCACAGTTGCGGCTTCCTCCGCGTTGAGAAAACGGTCGCTTACAAGGGATGAAATCAACGCCTTAACCTCTGCGGCTGTTGTTGCGGATAACGGCAGGCGTTCCAGGATCATATGAAAAATCGTCCCGCGCTCCGCAGCGCTAAAATTTTTAACCGAGGACATAAAAGCGGGTGAGGGCAGGGGGGTGGGCGATTCTGGAAGGATATGCCCGCTTTCGCGTACTTGCTCGGAGTAATACAGACGTTTTACCTCCGTAACACTCAATTTACGCGGAATAAAAGCCGCTTTTGCGTGAGGATATTCGTAAAAGAGCATGTCTGCCAGCTCGGGCCGGGAAACCGCTGTTTCCTCAAACTCTTCAAGGGGTGGCAAAGAAATGCTTTCATGTGCTGGAATATCGGGCACCGGCGGGCATATAACCTTGATTCGCCCGCCCGCGTACTCCTGCCTTGCCAACGCTTGCAAAATGAAATCCATAAAGCAAAGATTCTTTTTCAACAACCTATACGGCAGCTTAATGCCGCTGTATTCGATGGCCTGCGCAAAGACATCAGCCGGGTCTTTCTTAGTTTCACCAATTAAAATCAACTTTTCACGCGCCCGGGTCATTGCCACATACAACACGCGTAGTTCCTCGGATATGCTTTCCTGCCTAAGTTTTGCGGATAAAGCCATGCGTTTGGGCGTGTCGGAATGGACGCGGGCCGTAAGATCCAGCGCGCCCGTACCGATGCCCAGATTATTATGCAAAAGCAGCCGCCCCTGTGTGTCGCGCAGGTTGAATTTCCTGCCCAGACCGCAAACCAGCGCAACGGGAAACTCAAGCCCCTTGCTCTTGTGTATGCTCATTATCTTAACGGCGTCGGTCCCTTCGTCTTTTGCCGGCTTTACGCCCGAATCCTTGCCTGTCTTAATGATTCTGTCAACAAAGCGGATGAAATTAAACAGCCCGCGCATACGCGTTTTTTCGTAGCCTATAGCGTAAGCATGGAGCGCGCGCAAATTTGCCTGACGTATCGCGCCGCCGCTTGAAACCCCTTCAAACAGCATCAGCCCGGATTCCTCCAAAACAGCCTGGAGCAGGGCGCTCACACCCTCCGCGGCCGCAATTCCGCGCCATCGTTTCAAATCGGTAAAAAAACGCCCCAGCTTACTTTTAATGTCCTCATCCGCGCCGTTTTCCAGATAAAGCCGCGCCGCATTATACATCTGCCCGCCGTTTGATTGCCTTATGCGCAGAAGCTCCGACGCCGTAAGGCCGTAAACACGGGAATACAACGCCGCGGTAAGCGGTATATCCTGACGAGGGTTATCGATTACGCGCAGGAATGACAAGGCAACAAGAACCTCCGGCGTTTCAAAATACCCGGAGGCGGCTTCGGATTCCGCAAAAATACCCAAATCCTTCAATGCCCGCACATAGATATCGGCAAGGTCACGCGGCGAACGGAGTAAAATGGCGATGTCGGAAGCGCGCATCGGACGCGGGGTTCCATCCCTTCCATCAACCATAAAAGGCTCGTCAAGCAGTTCTTTAATTCGCAGGGCGGCGACGGCGGCTTCTTTTTCCATTTTGGACAGCTCCGCGAAATCAAGGCTGTCCGGGCTTTCGTCATTATCAAAACCTTTATTGCCGGTATCTACGCATATAACTTCCGTGACATGGCGCTCTTCGTCCGCGCTGTAGTATTCCGCGCCGAAATGAAGGCTTTCATCATCGCGGTAGTCCGTGCCCCCAAGCTTGCTTGACGCAATTTGCGAGAAAACAAGATTTACGGCGTCAAGCACGGCGCGGCGGCTGCGAAAATTGCGGGTAAGAATCACAAGACGTTGATTTGCATAATTTTCGGTGCGGAAACTGTTATACTTCGCGTTAAAAATCTCAGGGTCGGCTAGCCTGAACCGGTATATGCTTTGTTTTACGTCCCCAACCATAAAGGTGTTCCGCGTCCTGCCGTGCGGCGCGCCGGATATACAGGATAAAAGCAGCTCCTGTACGGCGTTCGAGTCTTGATACTCGTCAATAAAGATCTCCTCATACCGCTCGGCAAGCTCCGCCGCCGCGCCGCTCAGGCCGCCCTCATCATCAAGTAATATCTTAACGCACTCATGTTCCAAATCATTAAAATCTAAAATATTACGCTCGCTCTTGGCGTCGGTGAAACGCCTGCGCAGTTCGGCGGCAAGCCCGCACAGCCCATTAACCGCGCGTTCGGATATTCTCAGGTCGGTTATCGTTTCATCTTTAGGTTTAAGAAAAATTCTCTTTTTTAATGTATTTATAGGCAGCTTTACATGCTTATCGCGTATCCCTCGGATTTGCTCTTTTAAGTCCGATGCCTGTTCTTCCTCATCGCCGCTTAGGTTTTTAACCTTTGCCGCGCTAAGCCGCTCAAACTCGAAATCAAGGGCCTCGTATAATGCATCCCAGCCCCTGCTCCATGCCTCCAAGCATTTTTCAATAAGGCGCGCGTCATTATCAACCGCGCTGATGTACTTCTCGTGTAAAAGAAAAGAACTTGCAAGCGTTGCCGCTTTCTTAGCCGCTTCCAGAGCGTCCTCAAGGGAATCGCGCGCATCGTCCATAAGGAATCTATACCACGCGGTATCCTCAAAAACCGCGCTGTCGCCAGTTCCGGCCCATTTCAGCCATTTTTCGGGCCATGGCTCACCGCAGGCATAATCGTGCAGGCGAAGGATTTGATCCCCCAAGGCATCGTCAGTCACATGCCCGCCGTAAATCTCCACAAGCTCCAGAAACAAAGCGTTTCCGTCCTCGCCCAGAACGCGCGTGTTAAGCCCGGCATTGTTTGAATACATTTCCTCCAGCAATTCATCTAAAACATCGCGCTTCATCAACTCGGCTTCTTGTTGGTCCGCAACCGTGTAAAACGGGTCTATTCCCGTTAAATGGAAATATCTTCGGATAACGGAGCCGCAAAAAGCGTGAATGGTCATAATGGACGCGTCATTCAGCTGGCTTTCCTGGCTTCTCAGCCAATTATTTCCAGGCTCCGCCCGCAAAAGCCCTGACAGCGCTTCCCTTATACGCGCGCGCATTTCAGCTGCCGCGGCGTCCGTAAACGTAACGACAAGAAAACGCGACATATCAACGGGCCGCGTTTTATCCGTTACCATTTTAATAACCCGCTCAACAAGCACGGCGGTCTTGCCGCTGCCCGCCGCGGCTGAAACCAGAAGGTCGCAGCCGCGCGTTGTTATCGCTGCGTTTTGTTCATCGGTAAAAATCCGTTCAGACATAATTTCTCCATAAAACGAAGGAACGCAAAGTAAATACCACCCTACGTCCCTCCGTTGCTTACCTTATTATTTTTCTTATTACTTGCCTTTAATAGCCGCCTGCGCCGCCGCAAGCCGCGCTATCGGCACGCGGAAAGGCGAGCAGCTTACATAATCCAACCCGATCATATGGCAAAATTCAATGGAGCTGGGGTCGCCGCCGTGTTCGCCGCAAATGCCCAGCTTGATGGATGGGCGCGTCTGACGGCCTTTTTCGACGGTTACGCGCATGAGGGAGCCGACGCCGATGCGGTCAAGCCGGGCGAAGGGGTCGGCGTCAAAGATGCCGCGGGCTTGGTAGTCCTCAAGGATGCGTCCGGCGTCGTCGCGTGACAGGCCGTAGGTCATCTGGGTCAGGTCGTTTGTGCCGAAGGAGAAGAATTCGGCGTCCTTGGCGATCTCGTCGGCGGTAAGGCAGGCGCGCGGTATCTCGATCATCGTGCCTACCATGTAATCAAGTGCAATGCCGGATTTCCCGATAACTTCCTTCGCGGTACGGTCAATGATGTCCTTCACGAAACGCAGCTCTTTTATTTCAACCACAAGGGGTATCATGATTTCGGGGACGATGTTGTAACCCTTGTTTTTCTTAACTTCGATAGCGGCCTCAATGATGGCGCGGGTTTGCATTTCGGCTATTTCAGGGTAGCTTACGGCCAAGCGGCAGCCGCGGTGGCCCATCATGGGGTTCAACTCGTGCAGGGCGCGTGCCTTGGCTTTAACCTCGGCTACGGATTTGCCTGTCATGCCGGCGAGGGTTTCAAAATCGCTGTCGGAGCTGGGCATAAATTCGTGTAGCGGCGGGTCAAGCAGCCTGATGGTTACGGGGCGCTCCTGCATGGCCTCGAAAATACCCGTAAAGTCGCCTTTTTGGTACGGAAGCAGCTCATCCAGCGCGGCGCGGCGCTCCGCTTCGTTATCGGCAAGGATCATGCGGCGCACCTTGTGTACGCGGTCGCCTTCAAAGAACATATGTTCGGTGCGGGTGAGGCCTATGCCTTCCGCGCCGAAAGCGATTGCCTGCTTAGCGTCGCCCGGCGAGTCGGCGTTAGTGCGCACTTTAAGGGTACGCGCCTTGTCTGCCCACGCCATGAATACGGCGAAATTATCGGAGATTTTCGGCTCAACAGTAGGGATTTCATGCCCGTAAATCTTGCCCGTGCTGCCGTCAAGCGAAATAACATCGCCCTCATTGTAACGCTTGCCGCCCAGCTCAAAATATTTATCTTCCATATTAATCCTGATTGCCTCACAGCCCGAAACACAGCATGTACCCATGCCCCGCGCCACAACCGCCGCGTGGCTTGTCATGCCGCCTTTAACGGTGAGGATACCCTGCGAAACATGCATACCCTCAATATCTTCGGGAGAGGTTTCCAGCCGCACAAGAATGACTTTTTCACCCTTGAGATGCGCTGCTTTAGCGTCCTCGGAGGTAAAATAGACCTTGCCGCAGGCCGCTCCGGGTGAGGCGGGCAGAGCGCCGCCGATTGGTGCCGCCGCCTTGAGCGCGTTCTGGTCAAACATGGGATGCAAAAGCTGGTCAAGCGCTTTGGGGTCTACCTTCATCAGCGCTTCTTCGGGCGTAAGCAGTCCCTCGTTCACCATGTCGATAGCGATTTGAATTGCGGCGTGGGCGGTGCGCTTGCCGCCGCGTGTCTGCAGGAACCACAGCTTGTCCTGTTCGATGGTGATTTCCATATCCTGCATGTCTTTGTAATGTTTTTCCAGCATATTGTTTATTTTAACGAATTCCTCATATATGGCGGGCTTTTTGCCTTTTAAAGCCTCAAAGGGCTCGGGAGTGCGCACGCCGGCGACAACGTCCTCGCCCTGGGCATTCATCAGGAACTCGCCGTAAATCTTGTTTTCACCGGTGGCGGCGTTACGCGAGAATACAACGCCCGAACCGGAATCGTCGTCCATATTGCCGAAAACCATGCTTTGCACGACGACGGCGGTGCCCCATTCGTACGGGATGTCGTTCATGCGGCGGTAAATAAACGCGCGTTCGTTATCCCAGGAGCGGAACACAGCGCCAACGGCTTCGTAAAGCTGGTCTTTCGCGTCCTGCGGGAAATCCTTGCCCTGATCTTCGCGGAAAATGCCTTTGAATAACTCGCTTACGGCTTTCCAGTCGTCCGCCGTCAAGTCAAGGTCGTTGGTATATCCCTTATCCTCTTTGTATTTGTCAAGCTTACGTTCGAACGCGTGTTTGTCCACGCCGATAACAACGTCTGAGAACATCATAATGAAGCGCCTGTATGAATCATAAGCGAAGCGCGGGTTGCCGGTGTTTTTCGCCAAGGCTTCGACACTGACGTCGTTAAGCCCGAGGTTCAGCACCGTATCCATCATGCCGGGCATGGAAACCCTCGCGCCGGAGCGTACGGATACCAGCAGGGGGTTTGCTTCGTCGCCGAACTTTTTGCCGATCTGTTTCTCGACTTCGCCCATGGCCCAGTCGATTTGCTTTTTAATATCATCGGGCAATTTCTTGCCCTGGGAGTTATAAACGCCGCAGGCTTCGGTAGAAACGACAAAACCCGGCGGTACCGGCACGCCGATTTTAATCATGTCACACAGGTTTACCGCCTTGCCGCCAAGCAAATTGCGCATACTAAGGTCGCCTTCGCCGAAGGTGTACACATACTTTGTAGCCATTTAAAAACCTCCAATTATTTGTCCAGATGATTATATACAAGCTTGGTAAAAATTACAAGCTTTTTTGCATTCATAACAGCCCGTTATTTCGTCTTGGACGGCGTGATACAAGGTGCGTTTATATTCATCATCAATACTTTTAATACAGTCCGCATGGCCGAAGTAAGGCATATTACAATTATCAAGTATCCAAATACGGCAACAGCTGCCGTATTTGGATACTCGCGGGGATTTGTTGCTTGCAGATTTTTAATACAACGGATACTTTTCAGTAAGCGCCTTTACACGCGAGATTGCTTTATCTTTATAACCGTCGAAATCCTTGAGCGTGCAGGCGATGATGTCGGCAAGCTCGTCCATGTCGGCTTCGTTCATACCGCGTGTTGTAACGGCGGGCGTGCCGAGACGGATGCCGCTGGTTACCTTGGGGCTGAGGGTCTCGAATGGTATCGTATTTTTGTTGCATGTGATGTGTACGGCATCCAGCTTCTTCTCCGCGTCCGCGCCGGTAACGTTAAGGGGCGTGAGGTCAACCAGCATCTTGTGCGTGTCAGTGCCGCCCGATACAAGGCGCATACCGCGCGCCACAAGCCCGGCGGCTAAAGCCTTTGCGTTCGCCACAACGCGTTTCTGATAATCGGTAAAGCCGGGGTCAAGCGCTTCTTTAAAAGAAACTGCTTTTGCCGCGATAATATGCATGAGCGGGCCGCCCTGGATTCCCGGGAATACGGCGCTGTCAACTTTTTTAGCATGCGCGGCCTTGCAAAGAATAAAGCCGCCGCGCGGGCCGCGCATGGTTTTATGTGTGGTGGATGTGACGAAATCGGCGTGGGGTACGGGGCTTGGGTGAAGCCCGGCGGCGACAAGGCCCGCGATATGCGCCATGTCAACCATTAATAAAGACCCCGCTTCTTTTGCGATTGCTCCGAATTTCTCGAAATCAATCGTACGCGGGTAAGCGCTTCCGCCCGCGATGATGAGCTTGGGCCTGTGTTCAAGGGCCAGCGCGCGTACATTGTCATAATCAATTTGTTCGGTGTCTTTGTCAACTTGATAAGACACGGCATTGTAATACTTGCCGCTTATATTGGCTTTTTGCCCGTGGGTGAGGTGCCCGCCATGATTGAGGTTCATGCCGAGGAACGTGTCGCCCGCTTTTAAAACCGCCAGAAATACGGCCATGTTTGCCTGCGCGCCCGAATGGGGCTGGACATTGGCGTGTTCAGCGTCAAAAAGCTTCTTCAATCGGTCAATGGCAAGGTTTTCGGCCACATCTACCTCTTCGCAGCCGCCGTAATAACGCGCCGCCGGATATCCCTCGGCGTATTTGTTCGTAAGGGGCGAACCCATGGCAATCATAACCGCTTCCGAAACAAAGTTCTCGCTGGCTATAAGCTCAATGCCGCCGCGCTGACGGGCAAGTTCCGCGGTTATAACATTCGCTATCTCCGGGTCGGATTTGATCAGTTCCTGGTAGTCTAGCATTTGTAAAAATCCTCCTTGTACGGTATATAGTAATTAGTTATTACTTTTAACACAAGCCCTCACACTATTATAATTTTCACGCCATTTCCTCCAGCACCCTCATGAAATTACCGAAGAAAATCTTCCTTGTAAGCTCGGAGCCGTAGCGTTTAATGAACATACCATGTAGCGAAGTGAGCTTTGACGCGTCCTCAAGCCCTTCCGGCACCCTGCTTATACCGTCAAAATCCGTTCCGAGCCCCACATTATTTTCGCCCGCCAGTTTCAACATATGGTCCGCGTGGCGGCACACATCGTCGATACCGGCAATCAAATCCGAACCATTCTCCGGCTTGTTCACCAAAAACGGCGGGTTTACGTTCAGCCCGACGCAGCCGCCTTTCTCGCCGATAGCCTTTAACTGACCGTCAGTAAGGTTGCGGTGGTGGCTGCACAGGGCTTTGCAATTTGAATGGCTGGCGATAAAGGGGCCGTCCGTAAGGTTGTAAACATCCCAAAACCCGGGCTCCGACAGATGCGATACATCGGTTAGAATACCCAAATTCCTCATTTCACGCACAGCATCCCTGCCAAAAGCCGTCAGACCTTTTCCGTCAATTTTAGAAGGCTCGCCTATCTCGTTTGCATAATTCCATGTAAGCGTTATATAACGAATGCCCATTTCAGCGGCTTTATACAGGTTTTCCATCTTGCCTTCCAATATGCTGCCGTCTTCAATAACAGGCACGGCGGAGAGCTTCCCGTCACGCATATTTCTTTGGATATCGGCATAGCTGAGGGCCATCGCGGCCTTATCCGCGTTCTTGCGTACTTGATCCTCAAGAAATCCGTAAAACTTTAAAAAATTACTAAATAAGCCGGTCATTTCTTCCCTGTCCAAAAAAATAGCAAAAAAGATAACGGGCGCGTTAAAAGCCTCCAGCTTTTTCAGGTTTATTTGCCCTATATCGCCGTCCAGCTCCCATTGCGGCTCATCCCTCAAACGTAAAATACGCGTAACGGAATCAACATGGGCATCAAGCAGAAACACAGTAGCCCCCCTCCCGAATATTTCCGAATAATATTATATACAATAAATTACCCGTTGACAACTATAAAATTATATGGTATGATGTTGCAAACAAAGCAGAAGCTTTCTCACCTGTATGCTCAGGCTTTACAGGTTCATAAACAGGCGGACACACCGTGCGCATTGAACTGCATGTGCACAGGCCCAAACAACGTTTATGTGAGCGCGCTTTTGCACGCTTATTTTTTATTCTATTTCCTCTATTAGAAAGGCGGTGCTCGATCATTAATGAATTAATGATCAATGATGAAATCAGGGATAAGGAGATTCGTCTTATTGATTCCGACGGAACCCAGCTTGGGATTGTCCAAACCAAAGAGGCGCAAAGGATGGCTGACGAAAAGCAGCTTGACCTTGTAAAGATCGCCCCGGCGGCTAAACCGCCTGTTTGCAAGATTATGGATTATTCCAAGTTCAAGTTCGAGCAGGCGAAGAAAGAAAAGGAAGCCCGCAGGAAGCAAAAGATAATTGAAATGAAGGAAATACGCCTTTCCCCAAACATTGATACCCATGACGTAAACGTCAGAGTCAAGCAGGCTTTGGAATTCTTGAAATCCGGCGATAAAGTCAAGGTCAGCATTAGATTCAGGTATGGTCGGGAAATGGGACGCCAAGGCGCCGCGCAAATAATTATGCTTGATTTCGCGAAGTCCGTGGACGAGTTCAGCACCATCGACAGGCCGCCCAAAATGGAAGGCAGAAACATGATAATGTTCTTAAACCCGCGCAAGACAACCACGTGATTCCCGACTTCAACCACAAAGGAGGTAAGAAATAATGCCAAAGCTTAAAACAAACAAGGCCGTCGCCAAACGCTTCAGGATAACCGGAACCGGCAAACTCAAACGCTTCAGTTCCGGCCACGGCCATTTCCTTGAAAAAAAGAGCCCCAAGCGTAAACGCCGTTTAAGGAGCCCGAAACTTGTTGATAAGACAATGGAAAAAAACTACAAGCGCGTAATGCCTTACGCCAAGTAAATCTTTGATGGCATAATACGAAAGGGGTAATATAATGGCACGAGTTAAAGGCGCTCTAAAGGCGCGTAAACGCCATAAAAAGGTATTAAAGCTGGCGAGAGGCTATTACGGCGCCAGAGGTAAGCAGTACAAAGTAGCCAAGCAGAGCGTAATGCGCGCGATGGCGCATGCTTTCGCGGGCCGCAAACAGGTCAAGAGGGACTACCGCAGCTTGTGGATCACTCGTATTAACGCGGCTACCCGTATATCCGGCCTGTCTTACTCAAAATTTATGCACGGCCTTAAAGCGGCGGGAGTAGGCATGAACCGAAAAATGCTGGCGGATTTGGCGGTAACAGATCCGGCGGCTTTCGCAAAACTTGTGGATGTAGCCAAAGCCGCATTATAAATATAACGACCCCAAACCCTTCGACAGCCGAAGGGTTTTTTTGTGTTTTTTTGTGATTTTTGTGGTTGAATAAACTTCTTAATGAAAGAGGCGTATATTATAATAATCATCTATAAACCATCCATATAGATGTTAAAAGGAGGATGTACAGATGGAAACAGAAAAGATCACAATAAACCTCGGCATGGTTGAAATGGGTAAAATTGACGTGTTGGTAGAGCATGGACTCTTTTCCAACCGATCGGATTTCATCAGGACGGCGATAAGGGAGCGCCTTGTCGCATATGATCAAGAGATAAGGGAGTTGGCTAAGCCGCCCTTAATGGACTTAAAATTAAACTTAGAATCGAAAACCAATTGGTTTTTTACCCTTGGCGTAACAAGATTCACACGCGACGACTTCCAGGAGGCAGTTGAAAAAAACAAACGGTTCCGTATAACGGTGGTTGGGGCGGTTCATATTGACAAGAGGGTGGATACGCAGCTATTCGCGGCCGCCGTTGAGAGTATCAAGGTGTACGGTAAAATTATAGCAAGCGAGGAAATTAAGGAATTGATATCAATTATGGGGGAGCGCGGCAATGGCTAAGAAAAGCAAAAAAGAACCGAAGCAAAAGAGCGCCTACGGATTGAAGTGGGTATTTGGGCAGACAAAAGGTAATAAACATCTATGGTTTTTTTACACATTGACGCAGATAGGACTGACGGTCGGCAACATAGTGATGGCGTTCGTCTTAAAGCAATATGTCGATTTCGCAATGGGCGACACCAACCTTGCTTTTGGCACTATAATGCTGATGACCGGCGGACTGATAGCATATGAGTGCGCTCTGCTGCTGCTGTCCATGTATTTGCGCAGCATGCTTTCCGGCAAAATGGAGAGAAATCTGCGCGGTTCATTCCTCAACGCTATTTTTACAAAAAACATGAGGGGGATTGCCAAATACCACACGGGTGAAATGCAGACCCGCCTGACAGCCGATGTAACGGCGGTATGCGAAATACCGCCTAATATATCCCAGAATATTCTATCCAATGTTATAAGCATAATTTTAGCGACCATTGCGTGTTTTACGCTAAGCTGGCAGGTTTCGCTGGTGGTGTTTATAGTCATGCCTGTCTTACTGGGTATTATGGCGGTATTTACGCCCATAATGCAAAAAACGGCGAAAACCGACAAGGAAAATGACGAAGAACACAGGACGTTCATGCAGGAAGCTTTAAGCCGTCTGGTCTTGATTAAAACCTATTTTATGCGTGAAAAGACCGTGGCTAAATCGGATGTTATATATGCGAAAAAAATCAAAAGCGCGGTAAGGCTGGGGCTTTGGCAGGGCTTTGCCACTTTTTCGGGAAACCTTGTGGCATCCGCCATTTTTATAGCCGTCATAGGTTATGGGTCGTACCTGGTTTTTAACGGCAGCCTTACCATCGGCGCAATGATAACCCTTGTCCAGCTTATGAACTTTATAATTAATCCCATTGCCAACCTTTCCGGACATGTGGCGGCAATCAACCAGGGGATAGCCTCCGCCGCGCGCATCGGTGAAATCTTTGACGCGCCGCGTGACGAGGAATACGACAGAAACCTTATATATGACGCGTCAGGCCTCTGCGTAAACGGAGTAAGCTTTGCATATGAAGAAGGCGATAATGTGTTTACGGGCATAGACGCGGAGTTTAAAAAAGGAAGCATAACCGGCATCATAGGAAAGAGCGGGGTAGGGAAGAGTACGCTTTTAAAGCTTTTGATCGGGCTGTTCCCGGCAGCGGAAGGAAGTGTTGAACTGGCTTCACCGACAAAGCCGGTAAAGAACGGTGCGATTCTGCCGCAGATAGCCTATGTGCCGCCGAGTGATTACCTGTTCGCCGGGTCGGTGCGCGAAAATATAATTATGTCCGGCGCGGAAAATCCTGAACTTTTAAGGCAATGCGCCGGGGAAGCGAACATACTGGAGTTTGTAGAAGGCTTACCCCAAGGTTTTGACACAATGCTTGGCGAAAGCGGCGGCACGGTTTCAAGCGGGCAAGCTCAGCGCATAGCAATCGCGCGGGCATTGTATAAAAAAGCGCCCGTCATCGTTTTTGACGAACCGACGGCCAACTTGGATATCGAATCAGTAGAGCGATTCCGAGGAGTAGTAAAATCCATTGCCAAAGACCACATCTGTATTGTTGTAACCCACGACCCCGGTACGATGAAGATTTGCGACTATGTTTACGCCATAGGAAACGGGCGCATTGCCGAACAGGGCGCCCCGGACGAGATTTCAGCCGCCGAGGAGATTTTTGCTTGAATTATTCTTTGTAATTTGTTATAATTATCAAAAATATACGCGGAGGCTGGAAATGGACAAAAACACAACGCTGATAAAAACACTTAACACAAAATTACTTAACAACACCGAATCAAAGGGTGGCTGCGGAGAATGCCAGGCATCCTGTCAAAGCGCTTGCAAAACAAGCTGCACGGTAGCTAATCAGATATGCGAGAGTAAATGATTCATAAGTACGAGCTAAACGGTTTCCATATAATAATTGACACAAATTCCGGCGCGGTGCATGTTGCTACCGCGTCGGTTTGTGATGTTTTGGATTATTACGAAACAAAGAGCAGGGAAGAGATATTAGCAATTCTGGGGGATAGATATCCCTTAGATGAATTATCACGCGCGTTTGATGAAATAGACGGGCTTATTTCTGCGGGAATGTTGTTTTCAAAGGATCCTTACGAAAACTTGGCGGAACACGTAAAAAACAGTGAAACTGTTGTAAAAGCCTTGTGCCTGCTGGTTGCCCATGGCTGTAATCTGAAGTGCGGATATTGCTTCGCGTCGGATATTACCGATTGCGCCGGGCAGGGCATGATGGATTTGGAAACGGGCAAAAGGGCTATTGATTTTCTGATAGAGAACTCCGGAAACAGAAAGAACCTTGAGGTTGACTTCTTTGGCGGTGAGCCGCTTTTAAACTTTGGCGTTATTGTCAAAATAGTTGAATATGCCCGGGAAAGAGAGAAGGAGACGGCAAAAAACATACGTTTCACACTGACGACGAACGGCTTGCTTCTTGACGATAAAAAACTTGATTTTATCAACAAGGAAATGTCTAATATCGTCCTAAGTCTTGACGGGCGCAAGGAAGTAAACGACCGTATGCGCAAGGGGCATAACGGCGAGGGCTGTTACGACCGGCTTGTCCCGGTTTTCCAAAAAGCCGCCGAAAGCCGCAAACAGAATAATTACTATATTCGGGGTACATTCACTAAATTCAACCTGGATTTTGCCAGCGACGTACTGCATCTGGCGGATTTGGGGTTTAAGCAAATCTCTGTTGAGCCTGTAATTGGTCCCGAATCCGTATTTACAATTAAAGATGAGGACATTCCGCGTATACGCGAAGAGTACATTCGCCTTACCCAAGAAATGATAGCGCGTGAAAAATCGAGGAACCCCTTTAATTTTTTCCATTTTATGATCGACCTCACCGGCGGGCCATGCGCGTTAAAGCGTCTAGGCGGTTGCGGGGCGGGAACGGAATATCTGGCGGCTACGGCTGACGGGGAGTTATACCCTTGCCACCAATTTGCCGGAATCCCGGAGTTTAAGGTGGGCACAATCCACGATTTTGATATTAACAATCGTATTAACAAATCGTTTTCATTATGTAATGTTTATTCAAACGATAAATGCCGGGATTGCTGGGGTAAGTTCTACTGCGGCGGCGGCTGCGCGGCGAACGCGTATGCCGAAAACGGCGATATTAGCGTTCCATATAAAATTGGCTGCGATTTACAGCTTATCCGGACAGAATGCGCGATTATGATGAAGGCGGCGCTATTTGATAGTATCTAGCATGCTTGTCTGCCGTTCAGCTAGTGTTCTAATTTTTGAACGGCGCAGATATTTTGGGAATCGACTTCCGCGACGCCCCATACGGGGCGTTTCGCCGCGTGTCGGGCGGCTCGTTAGGCGGATATTGATTGGAGCACTTCGGGGAGGGTCGTAGCCCTCCCCGGCATCAGGCAGAGTAATGTATCAGCTTTGTTGTTGTACGTGCTCCAAGACCTTAATATGTCGCCTTGATTCTTGGTGGATGTTCTGAAGATTTTGTTGCTGGGGGGCGTGGTTTGTGCGGCCATTCCTATACTTTGAATCACAAGTCATCCCCTTCACTTTGGTAGTCGGCACTAAAGAACGAATCGAATTTACATATCAAATCCTGTATCGTATTCGAGACATATTCGGCCGCCTCCTGACACTTCGCGTCAAGGCCTCGGATTTCATCTGCGACAATACTTAAACCTATGCAATCCTCGGTCTTGGCTGCTTCGGCAGAGAGGTTAAGTGTCAGCGAATTTGATTGAAGCGCAATATCCTGCACCATCTTAGAGATACG
>WRAC01000037.1 GCA_009780415.1 Defluviitaleaceae bacterium
AACGGCCTTGTTGGCGGCGTTTGCGGGTAAAACCTCGGCGGACATTTGAAGCGTACCGCCTTGTGTTGTGATATCCGCCGTATTTCCCGCGCCTGTAACACTTATGGATGACGCTAAAACGGGCTGGGGAGGAACCACCGTTACAATCACGGTGAAATTTCCGCTGATAAACACCCCGTCGGGGTTCATATACGTAGAGGTTGCGGTCACGGTAAGTTCGGTGTCGGCCGCTTCAAGCCGCGATACCGTCAGCAAGCCCGCTTCCGAAATTTCCGTCCCGGCCGCGCCGCCGTCCACGTCCCAAGTAACCGTCCCGGGGGCATCCGCCGCAACCTGAACGTCGGGAGTAAATTGCAGCGCCGTGCCGCTTTCCACAGTGCCGGCGGGTGCGGTTACCGTTATTTCTGTAACTCGCGGCGTTTCCGTCACCGTTACGTTTGCATTATCCTTAACGGATGTATCAAACATTGATGCAGCGACAACGGTAATATTGCCAACGGCTTCATCCGCCGCGACGGTTAATAAACCATCCGCGCTGATAACCGTCCCGGCGGAACCCCCGGCTATCGTCCATTCCACATCAGCCGGAGCCCCGCCGGACGCGGTTACAACTGCCGTAAACTGTTGATCACCGCCTTGCCGGATACTGGCGGCTTCGGGCGAGATGGAAATATCGGTAACTCTTGGCATTTCTGTTATTATAACATTTACACTGTCAAAAACTAAATTGTCAAATTTAGATGTTGCGGTAACAATAATATTTCCGGCGGCTTCGTCCGCCGCGACGGTCAGCAAGCCGTCCGCGCTGATATAAGCCCGGGTTGCCGACCATACTATTTCCTGCGAAGCCCCGCCCGAAGCGGCTGTAACCGCCGTAAACCGCTGAGCGCCGCCCTGCTGAACGCTGGCGGTTTCAGGCGAAATGGTCACACCGGTAACACTTGGCGTTTCCGTTACCGTTACAATTGCAAAATCCTCAAAAGTATCATCAAACACCGATGTAGCAATAACGGTAATATTTCCAGCGGCTTTATCCGGAGCTACGGTCAGTAAACCGTCCGCGCTGATGGACGTCCCGGCGGAACCCCCGATTATCGACCAATTGACTTCCTGCGAAGCTCCGCCGGATGCGGCCGCAACCGCCGTAAACTGCTGAGTGCCGCCCTGCCGGACATTTGCGGTTTCGGGTGATATGGTTACGCCGGTTACGCTTGACGCCTCGGTTATGGTTACATTAATAAAATCCTCAATGGATGTGTCAAAGACCGATGTCGCGGCAACGGCAATGTTCCCGGCAGCCTCATCCGGCGCGACGGTCAGCAAGCCGTCCGCGCCGATTACCGTTCCGCCGGATGCTCCGGCAACCGACCAATTTACCTCGCGCGAAACATCGCCCGTAACGATAACATCAGCAAAAAACCGCTGTATTCCGCCCTGAGGGACGATGGCAAAATCGGGTGAGATGGTTACGCCGGTTACGGCTTGCGGCGGAGCGTTTATTACATCGCCTGCGTTTACTTCAATGGTATCAAAAAGCGCAATTGCCTCGTCAACCGGATGGCCCAGGCCGCTAAACAGCCTGACTACGGAACCTGAATCGACATGCGTTTCCCCCGCTGCTTCGGCGCCATGGCTGTTGAACACTTTAATATTTTCCGGGTCGGCGTTAATGCTTGCGACCAGCGTTGATACATCTGTGCCGGGGTTTATCCCGCGGATAATTTTTCTGCCCGGGTAATCGTCCGACGTAGAAATTGTATATATGCCGGAGGTTATTGTTTCAACAACCCCCGCCCTGATAAACACCGGCGCGGCAATCATCCGCACAAAGCCGCCGCCGTCGCCCATTACAAGCCCGTAATAAAACGCACCCTGGTCGGAGTTGATTAATACGCGGCTGTAGGCGTTAAGCCCGGCTTCTTTCAGCGTTTCAGTAAAATCCATCAGCCTGATTGTGATAAGCTCGGTAAGACTTACGGATGTAAGCGGCCTTAACAAAGCCGTCATAATGGTTATAAAGCCGTCGTCACCGGGATTGGGCGCGGCGGTATTAACCGCCCCGGCCATAAGCTCCGGTTCAAGCAGTATGTATCCCATGTCTCCTATTTTTGCGGAGTACATAACGCTTATCCAGTTTTCCGGCACTTGTGCCGTATTGTAATGCGGAAGCCATCCGTCAGTCCCAGAGTTCAGCTCGCTGCCATGCTGGTCCGTCAGGCTGAAAACAGCGGCGTTATAGGCGATTGCTATGGATTGCTTACCGGATAAAACCCTTCCGCCGGGATTTATCTGGAACGCAACGCTGACTGTTCCGTTTTCGTTCAGCCGGGTTACGACCCGCGCCAGGTTTTCGCCGGTTACCTGCCCTGTATCAGCCGCCGGTTCCGAGGCGCGTACGGCATACGGCGAACACAAACCCAGCGCCATAACCAACGCCATAAGCATGGATGCCAGCTTTCTCTTTTTCATAAACATCACCTCGTTTTTGATTCTTTATATTCATTACGATGAAAATAATAATTAGTTCCGCAGCATAAACCGTATAATAAAATCCAGAAATGCGGGTACATCGTAAAAAAGCGATTGCTTATTGACGCGTTCGGTATACATATGCAGGTCTTTGCCCTCCGGCCCTATATTTAATACGGGCATTGAGAACCCCTTTATCTCATCGAAAGGGATATGGTAGCCGCATCCCCACATCAGCATGTTTTGTTCTATGTAACGGACGGTATCGTCAGGGGTGGTATGCATAACATAGCTTAAATCGGACATGCCCGTCATATAGCGCGTCTTTACCTCATAACCCATTGTTTTAACGGAAAAGTCCGAAAGCGCGCTGACGGCTTGATCCATCGTATGCGCGCCGTCAAAAAGCCCGTTGTTAACATTGGGGTAAAACGGCGGCGCCAAGGCCGCGATTATTACCGGAGACTGGTCCTTCACATACGCAAGGGTCAGCTCAATCAACTCCTGCGCCGCTTGAACCAAATTTTTTGCCCCTTCCGCGACCTCCTGTTGCAGACGCAGCTTTGCCCCGTTTACAGCATTTTCAAAACCCGCGCCCGAATCACGCAGGGCTTCGTCATACAGCTCCGAATAAAATATAACCTTTGGCTGCCAAGGCAGCTTCGTGGGTACACGCCCGGCGATTTTATTATATTCGTCGCAGCTGCCCTGCACCTTCCTTATCGTTTCGGCAAAGGCTTCCGCGCACAGCTCTTTTACGGTGCGCATCAAGTCCAGAGGGTCTTTGTTCATGCAGTTCAGCGTCATATAACCGCAACAGGCAATGGGCAGGGACACGTCATACACATTTTTACGATCCTTCAGATACAGGAACGTCGGTGCGGAGGTGGTCGTTGTTTTCTCGCTGTCGGCAAAAACGGGGTTTACATCAAGCTTATCCACAACATCAGCCATCATCCTGATTGGGTTAAGCCCGCCGAACACATCAGCGGCGTGAGCCAGCTTACCCCGCGCGTAAATCATGGGCATAATTTTACCGACAGAGCCGTCAATAATGGTTTGTGTGCCGGAAGGTTCCGTGTTAAGGCAGAGGATGAAGTTAAGCCCGTGCCGGCGTTTCAGCTCATTCAACAGCGGCGCTGCGCCAATCATCCCAGCGGAAAGGTTCTCCTCATCAGGTACCGCCAGCAACAGCAAGCTTCCCGTAAATCCGGGGTTTTTGGCATACTCTTCAAACAACGCGATATGAACGGCCGCCCCGCCTTTCATATCGTTTACACCCCGTCCGAAAATCCATTCCCCGCTGTTTAAATCCTTTGCCGTGTCACTGTCCAATTGCATTTTTCCCTGTTTAAAAGCGGCTTCCAATTCATCGGGCTTGTTTGCGAGGTGTTTCAATGTTAAATAATCATCCGTATCCACCGTGTCGGAATGATGCAAAAGTAAGATTGTGTCCGGGTTTCCGCCCTTTATCAGCGCCCAGCAGACACTTCTTCCAAAGCTGTCCCCCGGAATTGCATACACCCCGCGTAAATCCGGATTTACGTTAAAATATGCGTTTTCCGAAAACCATTTATCATAAAACTTGACTATTTCACATTCCGCCGCCGTGCCGGTATCCGTTTGCAACGCCACGTATTCATATAATACCTCACGAATACGTTCAGCCAGTTTATCTTTGCCGTAACCCATATAATCCTCCTGGGAGCGCGGGCGTCCCGCCCGCAATTTAATATATTTTTTTCAAACACCCTGGATCAAAATACCTGACAGCCAGCTCCGCCAGCCTGCCGATCATCTCAACAGCCGCCGGGGCGCATATGCCTCTGGTAAGGACACTGAGGACAATAACCGATTCCGGCGTATAAATAATACCGCAGTCATGCTCCACGGCATCGCCCCTGCCCGATTTGCTCCCAACCTTCACCGGATAATGAAACCAATTCCCCTCATCATCCCAATAATCGCATATGTATTTTTGAATTGTTCTCGTAATCTGCTGTTTAAGCAAGATATCCAGCCCAATGGCCGCGAACTCGCCGTTCAGATAAGCCCGCTTTTCCAAATCATACAGCAGCCTGACCAAATCCTTTGCGCTGATATGATTGCATATACCCTTTTTTATACCCTCATAATCAAAAAGCTTCCGCCGCAGCCGTATATCCGTAAGGCCGCACATATCGAAAAAACCGTTGATATATTCGATACCCACATACTCCATCGCTATATTCGTAGCGGAATTATCGCTTTGTATAATCATAAGCATAAGCATATCGCGCAAAGGCAGGGCCGCGCCGTCCGTCAAATGCTGCAAAACACCCGCCCCCGGAACCTTATCCCCGTTTTTGCATATCAAAACATCATCCAGCGAAATAAAGCCCTCCTGGGCTTTGTATAGCGCCGCGCATAAAATACCCAGCTTAATAGTGCTGGCGGGATGATCCAGCACCCAATCCGCGTTGTGCGCAAATCCCTCTCCCGTGCGCAGTTCAAGCATTGAAATGCCCGTCGTCCCTCCCGCGTTTTCGTATAAAGCGCGCGCGGCGGCCTCAAATTCTAACCGGTTCATTAATTACCCCCCTATGTTTTTTATGTTTTATGCGGTTGAATTATCAACTTCCTTGACATATATAAAAATGCATGATAACGTTAATTTAATATCACGTAATACCAAGTTGCAATCTAAATCACACTAACTCCGGGCGGATGATCCAGTACGCTCACGCTCAGGCCGGCTCATCCGCCCGGAGTAAGTGTTGCTTTGATTGCAACTTGGTATAACAAGAACGGAGGCTACTATGAGAATCGCGCTGATTGGAGCAGGTGAACGCGGTTTTGTATATTCACAATACGCGCATGGAATACTGGGTTTTGAGATAGCGGCGGTGGCTGATCCCATAGAAAGCAGGCGCGAACTCGCGCGCGAACGTTTTAATATCCCCGCTTCCATGAGCTTCAAGGAGGGCGGCGAATTAATTGCCGCATCCCCGCAAATCGACGCCCTCATTATCGCTTCCCAGGACAAGGACCACTACGCGCACACCATGGCGGCTATTGAAAAAGGCTGGGACATCCTTCTCGAGAAACCCATCTCCCCCGACGCCCGGGAATGCCTCGCCATATCGGAAAAGGCAAAGGCAACCTCAAGCAACGTAACTGTCTGCCACGTCCTGCGCTATACGCCGTTTTTCACAAAGCTCAAGGAAATTGTATCAAGCCGGGTTTTAGGCCCCATTGTCGCAATCAATCACACGGAAAATATTGGAAATTTTCATATGGCTCACAGCTTTGTAAGGGGAAACTGGCGCAACAGCGCGGAATCCAGCCCGATTATAATGCAAAAAAGCTGTCATGATTTGGATATCCTGCTGTGGCTGACCGGAAGCGGCGCGAAGCGTATCTCATCTTTTGGCGGCCTTTCTTATTTTAAGGAGTCAAACGCACCGGAAGGCAGCGCGGACAGATGCCTGGACTGCGCTGCGGCGGAGCATTGCAGGTTCGATGTTAGAAAGGCTTACTTTCCCGTAATGGGTTCCTGGCCCGCGCGGGTATTGACCCCGGATCAAACGGCTGAAGGGTTGTTACAAGCGTTCCGGGACGGCCCTTACGGACGCTGCGTATTTAAATGCGACAACAACGTATGCGACCATCAAAGCACGGCAATCGAGTTTGAGAACAACGTAACCGCCACATTCACGCTCTCCGGCATGACCAACCGCATTTGCCGGGCAATCCATATTATGTGCGAGGACGGGGAGATTTACGGGGACGACGGCAAGGGGGAGATAATTATTACGAAATTCCGCTCAAATAACGCGGACGGCTATGAACGGCAAATAATACATATCGGCAGCGTGTCCGGCGGGCACGGCGGCGGCGACGAAGCCCTGATGAACGATTTCGCGGCCGGCATTGGAAAAAAAGAAGCCGGGGAAAGCCGCTCGTCCATACATAAATCGGTGGAAAGCCATTTGATGGCATGCGCCGCCGAGGAATCCAGATTAACAAACCGTACCGTTTGCATGTCGGAGTTCAAAGAACGGCTTGCCTCTCAAAAATAAAAGGGGGTACAAATAATGAACGTTGTGTATAGCAGCACCCTCTCAACGCAAGATTATTGTAAACTGCGTAAATCCGTGGATTTTTACGAGATTTCCGAAGAACATGTCCGGCGTGCGCTTGATAAATCCGATTTTGTTATTTCGGCGGCTGTTGATGGCGCCGCGGTAGGTATGGCGCGGCTTATAACCGATGGAACACAGGTATTTATTATGGATGTAGCCGTCCATCCCGATTATCAAGGTAATGGAATAGGCAGGGGCCTTATGGAACGGATCAGGCAATATATGGACGGCTTAGAGTGCCGGCGGGTGATTGTAAATCTTATAACGGACAGCAGCAAGGAAGGGTTTTATGAAAAACTTGGATATCAAAAGGCTGAAGGAATGCGATTATGGCTGGAGAATATTGAAAAAACCTGATATCAGACATTTTGTCCGGCACAGCCTTTAAACATTTCTTTACCTAATGCAATTATATCACCCTTACAGCCCCGGACTGCCTTACGGACAGCCTGTGGCATGAATCCGCGCCAAAAGCGGTGTTCAGAGTATCTTCAAAATGATCGTAGATTTCAATAGGCACAAAGGCCAAAATAGTACCGGCGAAACCGCCGCCGTGCACGCGGAATGCCCCCTTGCCGGACAAACCGCGCTCCGCCAGCGCCAACGCCAGGCTGATCGGCTGGTTTTCGGGCATGGAAGCGGCATGGGTATTTTGCAAGTATGCTATTGACGACCTGCCGGATTCGTTTACCAATTGAAGGAATCCTTCAAGATCTTTATTTTTCAACATTCCCGCTTGTTTTTCCACACGCGCGGTTTCGTTAAAGAAATGGTGCGCCCGCAGGACGGCCCTGTCGCCCAGTTTTTCCCGCAGGCTGATTATTTCACCGTAAAACACGGCGCTGTCGCAAAACCCCAGCACTTCGCCGCCAAGGGCGGCAGCCACGCCGCGCATGTCAAGGGTGATGGCCGCGTATTCATCCGTTAAGCCGGCGTGGCTTCCGCCCGTGTGGACAACGCATAGGGCCAGTCCGTACTCGTCGGGCCGGAAGGGTATGCTTTCGATAACGGGTTCTTTATGACCGAAGTCAATAAAAACAAATCCGCCGTGGGATGACGCCGCCTGATCCATCAACCCGCATGGCTTGCCGAAAAACACATTTTCCGCGTGCCGGCTTGCTTTTGCTATGTCAAGGGGCGGAACGCGCCCGCCGTTGTATTCATGGTTCAGAACCGTGCCTATGAGGTTTGCGAACGCCGCCGAGGACGAGAGGCCGGAGCCCTCACGCACATCGGACATGATAAAAGCGCGGAAACCGCCGACCTCGTAACCGGACATAAGGAAATAATCGAATACGCCCTCCGCAAGGGATTGCGGGGTGCCTTGGGCGCATAATCCGCCGCTGTTCGCCGGAACGTCAAAAAAAACCTCGCCGTAACTTTCCGCAACAAGCTCCACTCGTTCGTTTTTAACCGCCGCGCAGATTATATCCGCGTCAATAGCGGCGGCAAGCACGCGCCCGCGCTGGTGGTCCGTATGGTTTCCGCTTATCTCCGCTCTTCCGGGGGCGCTGTAGAAAGCGGCTTCCGTACCGTCATCCAAGGAAAACCGGGCTTGCAGCCCGTTAATTGCCTCCAAATATCTATTTTTCTGCCGTTCTAACCCTTTATTGCCGTACAGCTCAGTCAGGACGCCGTCAAGCCCGCCCAGTTGCAATCCGCTTCTTATGTATTCGATAACCATGCCGCTATCCCCCTAATAAACGCAATACTTGCCTATATATTCTTCCATCCTTGCCTTTACTTCGTCATTAATATAAATTTTACCGTCTACGTCCTTGTTGTACAGGTATGCAAGGATGTCGAAAACGGTAACGATGGGGTGGACGTCAATGCCGAAATCACGCTTTATTTCCTCGGTTGCGGTCAGGCCGTCATAGCCTTTTTCCATGCGGTTTACGGAGATAACCATGTCCGTTACCGCCGCGCCCGCCGATAACAAGAGGAGCATAATCTCGCGCACAGCCGTGCCGGCGGAAATAACGTCCTCAATCAACAGCAATTTATCGCCTTCTTTGGGCTGGTAGCCCACTAATACGCCGCCTTCGCCGTGGTCTTTGGCTTCTTTACGGTTGAAACAATAGTTTGTGTCGATTTTCCAATTTCGCCACAGCGCGGCGGCTGTAAGCGCGCAAAGCGGTATGCCTTTGTACGCGGGGCCGAAAAGCGCGTCAAACGAGCCTTTCAGCTTTTCGTTTATTAACGCGGCATAGTAATCGCTCAGCGCGTCGGCCTGCGCGCCCGTTTTGTAATAACCCGTGTTTACAAAATAGGGCGACTGGCGGCCGCTTTTTGTTTTGAAATCTCCGAACAGCAAAACGCCGCTCTTTGCCATCAGTTCGATCAGGTTTGCTTTATACGCGGGAATTTGCATGCTATACCTCCTCCTATGAAATCAATCAATCTCTAAGTCGCCCAATAGCTCATGAAGCGAAAAACCTTGTAAAAAAGAATAGTCCGCCAGCTCAAGCAATTGACTGCGCGTAGCCCACATAAAGTCCTTGTGCTCTTCGGAAAGCGTTACCGTACCGGTATTTGCGTGACTAAGATAAAATAAGAAAACAAATTGCTTTTGCCGCGCCGGAACACTTGCCGCCGCGCACAGAAGCCTGTCCGTGTAAACAGACAGTCCGGTTTCCTCTTGAATCTCCCGCGCAAGCCCTTCCGGCAGACTTTCGCCGAATTCCAGACGGCCTCCGGGCAATTCCCATTTACCTTCATATTCTTTCCATATTATACCGGATTTTTGCAAAAGCAGCACCTTTTTGTCAAATATAACCAATGACTTTTGCGCCACTATGAATTCACCCATATATGTACCGGCGCCTCCCGTACTGCCGTAGCCGCCGCTTCCGCGCTCCGTCTCATCCGCGTCTATAAACGGCACTTTTTCCCATTCCGCATGCTCAACGCGGGTTATAACAAGCTGCCCGATGCGATCGCCCCGCCGGACGGTGAAATCCGCGTCCCCGTGGTTTATCAGCAGGATATTTAATTCGCCTCTGTAGTCAGCGTCAACGGTGCCGGGGGAATTCAACACCGTTATACCATGCTTTAACGCAAGGCCGCTGCGGGGGCGTATTTGCGCCTCAAAACCGGGGGGAAGGGCGAGCTTAATACCATTGGGTATGAGCGCCCTGTTTCCGGGCGGGAGCGTAATATCCTCGGAAATCGCGGCGTAAATATCCATCCCCGCCGCCTGCGCCGTTTGGTAGGCAGGCAGCGGGAGCCCTTCTCCATGCGGAAGCCGAGCTATACGGAAACCGCTCATTTCGCGCCTCCCGCGTTTATTAAATCGCTCAGATCCGACTGCGCCAGCCTGCCGACGGAGGAAACGCTCATTTTTTTCATATCGAAAATGCTTTCCGCAAGCTCGTAAACACCTTCCAGCGTAATGGCCTCTACCTTCGCCATAAGCTCGTCAGGCGTGAGGACGCGGTTAAGGAGCAGCTCCGACCGCGCGTTGGAGCTCATGCGGTTGGACGTGCTTTCTAAACTGAGCATAAAATTGCTTTTCAACTGCTCTTTCGTATTCCTCAAATTTTCTTCAGTAATACGGTTTGAAAAAAGCCCCGATATCTCGGCTTTAATAAGCTCGGCCGCCGTTTTGGCGGAACCTGGGTTCAACGCGGCGTAAATGATATAAACGCCCGCGTCCCTGTAACTGGCGGGGTATGAATATATTGAGTAGGCAAGCCCGTGCTTCTCACGGATATTTTGGAACAGGCGGCTGGATATGCCGCTGCCGAAAATTGTGTTAAGGGCAGTCAGCGCGTACGACGCGTCCGAACCAAGGGGGATGCCGGGGAAGGCAAGGCATAGGTGCAACTGCTCCACGTCCTTATCCCGGGTAACGACAGCCGGCCTGTAAACCGCGGGGCTTGCCGCTGCAACGGATTCGGCGTCGTTATCAAAGCTTGAAAAATAACGGTTGACCATTTCCATAACAGCCGCTTCGTCGTATTTCCCCGCGACAGACACAACAATCCGTTCGGGCCGGTAGGCTTTCCGCATAAAACTCATGAAATCCGCGCGCTTAAAAGACCCTACCGTCTCCTGATTTCCCAGAACCGGACGCCCTAAGGCATTGCCGCTCCACACATCCGATTCAAGTATATCCAGCGCCACTTCTTCCGGCCTGTCCTCGTACATGCTGATTTCTTCCAGCACAACATTCTTCTCTTTTTCAATCTCATCTTCGCAAAATGCCGAATTAAAGAACATGTCCGCCAAAACGTCCATTGCCGTGCCGAAATGATCGTCCAGCACACGGGCGCCGTAGCAGGTAATCTCTTTTGCGGTGTAGGCGTTTATATGCCCGCCGACTCTGTCCATCTCGTTGGCAATGTCCCCGGCGCTCCGCTTTGACGTACCCTTAAAAAACATATGCTCGCAAAAATGCGAGATGCCCGCCCATTCCGGCGGCTCGTCCCGGCTTCCCGCAAGCACCCATATGCCAACCGCGACACTGCGTAAATAGGGTATGGGCTCCAAAACAACCCGGACGCCGTTATCTAACCTCTTAATCTCTACCATTTGATCACCATATTAAAAGTTTTGAGGGGTGGGGACCCCGCGCCCAAAGAGCGGGCGCTCGAGGGGGCAGAGGAACTTTTACAAAAGTTCCCCCGCCCCCAAGGTTTATATTACCCTATTTTAAATTATTAATCCCTTCTTCTGTCCCTATCTCTCCCTCTATCTCTGTCACGGGGCGGCCCATCGCGTCTGGGCGGGCGTTTGGCTATGAAATCCTCGTCTGTGCCGGTGTAGCCTTCCGGCTTGGGGAGGGTGGCTTTGAGGCTGAGGTTGATGCGCCCCTGGTCGTCGATTTCCACGAGCTTGACGTTTACGATATCGCCGACTTTAACAGCGTCCTCAACGGACTTAACGCGCTCGTAGGCAAGCTGGGAGACGTGTACAAGCCCTTCCTTCTCGGGCGCGATCTCGACGAAACAGCCGAAGTTCATGATGCGGGTTACTTTACCGCTGTAAACCTTGCCCACTTCGGGATCGGTGGCGATGGCAAGGATCATGTCGACGGCGCGCCTGATCTGGCTCATTTCCGCGGCGGCAACGAAGATGCGCCCGTCGTCCTCGGTATCGATTTTCATGACGCCGGATTCTTCGATAATGCGGTTTATAACCTTGCCGCGGGAGCCTATGACTTCGCTGAGCTTTTCGGGATTGATAGTGACCATGGTAATCTTAGGCGCGTAGGGCGAGATTTCGGCGCGGGGTTCGGATATGGCTTCGCGCATAACGCCGTCCAGCATGAAAAGACGGGATTTGCGCGTGTCCGCCAATGCCATTTTGATTATTTCCGGCGTAAGGCCGTCGATTTTGATGTCCATTTGGATGGCGGTGATGCCTTCGCGTGTCCCGGCTACCTTAAAGTCCATGTCGCCGAAAAAGTCCTCTATGCCCTGAATGTCGGTTAGGAGAACGAAGTCGTTGTCGCCGCCGTCACCGGTTACAAGGCCGACGGAGATGCCCGCCACGGGTTTTTTGATCGGCACGCCGGCAGCCATTAAAGCCAGTGTGCTGGCGCATACCGCGCCCTGGGAGGTTGAGCCGTTGGAGCTGACGACCTCGGAAACAAGGCGGATCGAATAGGGGAAATCTTCTTCGGAAGGAATAACGGGCAGGAGTGCGCGTTCCGCAAGCGCGCCGTGGCCTATCTCGCGGCGCCCCGGGCCTCTCGAGGGTTTGGTTTCGCCTACGGAGAAGCTGGGGAAATTATAATGGTGCATATAACGCTTGTTTTCTTCAAGGATGTCAAGGCCGTCCAGCCGCTGCACATCGGACATGGAGCCGAGGGTGGCGACGGTTAAGACCTGTGTCTGACCCCTGCGGAAAAGGGCGGAGCCGTGCGTGCGCGGCAACAAATCCACTTCGCCCTCAAGACGGCGGATTTCGTCCAGCTTACGCCCGTCGGGACGTTTGTGGTCGCGCAGGATCATGCGGCGCACGGTCTCTTTCTCATAACCGTAAATAGCTTCGCCTACGATGGGCAGAAGCTTCTGCTGCTCGTCGGAATCAAAGCTGGGCAGCATGTTGGCTACGACCTCGTCTGTGATAAGGCTGATCTGCCAGTCACGCTCCTGCTTCTGATCGTGGAAAACGGCTTCCTCCATGCGTTCCGCGCTGATAAGGCTGCGGATCTTTTCCATGATTTCGCCGGGGATGGCATGTTCCTCGTAGGTGTGCTTCTCTTTGCCTTCTTTTTCAACTATATTGTCTATAAACTCAACGATTTTAACGTTTTGCTCATGGGCAAGCATGATGGCCTCAAACATGTCGGATTCGGCAAGCTCATCCGCGCCGGCTTCGATCATCATAACCTTGCTCCGGGTTGATGCGACGGTAAGCTGCAGCGTAGTCTTTTCACGCTCGGCGGCGGTGGGGTTAAAGATAAATTTGCCGTCCACCATGCCGACGTTTGTGGAACCGGTAGGCCCTTTAAACGGGATGTCCGAAATGGACAGGGCTATGGACGCGCCGATCATGGCGGTTATCTCCGGGCTGCAATCCTGGTCTACGGAAAGGACGGTTGCCACTACCGCCACGTCATTGCGGTAATTACCGGGGAACAGCGGCCTGATGGGCCTGTCTATAAGGCGTGAAGTCAGAACCGCTTTCTCCGTCGGGCGGCCTTCACGCTTGATAAAACCGCCGGGTATTTTTCCGACGGAATATAACCGCTCTTCATAATCAATTGACAGCGGAAAGAAATCAATACCGGCTCTGGGTTTATCCGACGCTGTTGCTGTGACAAGCACCACCGTGTCGCCGTAACGGCACATCGCCGCGCCGCCCGCCAGTTCGCCGACCCTGCCTATATCCACGGAAAACGGGCGCCCCGCCAGTTCCATTGTGTAGGTTCTGTGCAAAATGTTAACTCCTCTCAGGTAAAAAAGTTATGGGGCCGGACAAATAAAAGTCCTGCCCCTTTCATTTAATCTTCCGTTACTTTCTCAATCCAAGCTCGGCGATAAGGTTACGGTATTTGGCGATATCCGTCTTGCGGATGTAGTTAAGAAGCCCTTTACGCTGCCCAACCATTTTAAGCAAGCCTCTGCGCGAATGGTGATCCTTTTTATGCAGCTTCAAATGCTCGTTCAGCATGTTGATGCGCTCGGTCAGCAGCGCGACCTGCACTTCCGGCGACCCTGTGTCCTGTTCGCTTCTTCCGTGTTTGGCTATGACAGCCTTTTTGTCAATCATGACGCTCTCTCCTTCATAAAATTTACACCGTATGCCGAGGCAGGGTACGCTTCGCGGCCTAAACCGCTGGGCCAAGGAGTGCCGCTGTCCCAGCATTGGCGGATAACAAAAGTATGATATCATATGGGGAATGAATTAGCAACTATTATTTTTGCGCACTTTATCTTATCGTGAGTTATTTCTATGATGTTTATTGATTGCCGCGATAAGGTCAGGTAAAAACACAAGAAAATAAGCCCTCCTTGGTCGGAACGGCTTATTTTCTTGATTCATAATTTCTATATCATATCCTCATCGTTCACTGTTTATTATTTTATGCAAGAGGATATTTTACAGCTTATCGGATAAACCCATGTTCTTAAGCCGGTATACCTCGGCTTCGATTTTTTGCGCGTGGCGTTCCTCCCTGTTTCTGCGGCGAATGCCTCTGCCGTATGTCTTTATGAAGTACCAGGCGTGTATGGCGTAAGACATTCCCCACGCACCGCATGTCAACCCCATGAGCAAGTTGTACGGCCCTATGTTCCGCCTGACCGGGAAGAAAATTTGTTCGAGTATTAACGATGAAAGGAGAAAAACCGGGACAAGGGCGGCTGAGTGCCAAACAAACAATTTACGTTCGCGCAGCCGCTTTTTTGCAAGGGCGTAAATCCGGGAGCCGTCCGGTTTAGCAAGGCCGGTCGTCTCGGGCTCGTCGTCCAAGGCCACGGCTAGGGCCTCGCCGCTTGACGTGAAGCGGATCCCGCCTTGGTTTTCGTCCGTCCACTCCGCGCGCTGCTGGCTTACAAGCTGGTTGGCGCGGCGGCGGAAGGTTTTGCCTACCTTTACGTTGTTTTCGTCATATAATATTACTTTGCTATCCATAGAATCACACCTCTTTATCTAAATTATATATTCAAGCGCGCTGCGCTGTTTTTACGCGGGTAACCGCGTCTTTGGGTGCCGCCCCCTGCGCTTTGAATTTATATACGATTATTTTTATAAAGAGTTTAGAGATTTAACCGCGCTTCTCATGGGCAAGCAGCCATTCCTTGCGCCATATCTCCCCGCCGTAGCCGGTAAGCTTTCCGTCCGCGCCGATTACGCGGTGGCAGGGGACGATGATGGAAACGGGGTTGTGATGGTTTGCCCCGCCAACGGCACGCACCGCTTTTTCGTTGCCCGCAGCAACGGCGATGTCCTTATAGCTCCTGGTTTCGCCATATGGTATGCGCGTCAGCTCCGCCCATACGCGCTGCCTGAACGGGGTGCCGCGCAAGCCGAGGGGAAGCTCGAAAACCTTGCGTTTGCCGTTGAAATATTCGTCTAGCTGGGTGAAGCAATTTTGTAAGACTATCGGGCGAACACCATCGGGATTTGGTTCAGCATCATCCCTGCCGAATGTAAGGGCGGTTATTTTACCGTCCTGCGCTTGAATTTTTAAGATTCCGACAGGTGAATCATAATAAGCGGCAAGTACATTATTATCCATGTGTTCTCCTTACGGCCTTTCCGGCGCGGATGCCTGTCGCCTTGCCGTCCCGAACAGCGATTCCGCCGTTTACGATGACGGCGCGGATGCCCTCGTTACGGCGGAAAGGATGTATAAAATCGGCGCTGGCTTTAATTCTGGCGTGATCAAAAATGGTTATGTTTGCGGATAATCCCTTGGCTAAAATTCCGTGCCCGCTGATGCCCAGCGCTTCCGCCGTCCGCGAGGTAATGCTCATTACGGCTTCCTCAAGGCTTAGCAAATTCTTGTCGCGCAGTAATTCAAGCCTGCGCGGGAAGGTCGCTATCCCGCGAGGATGGCAGCCCGCCACGCGTTCGGGATCCTGCTCTTCGTTTATGTCAGACCAATCGGAGCCGCCCACTACGCGCGGATGGGCTATTATCCGCAGCATGTCGCTCTCGTTCTGGCTGAAATAGATACCGCCGCCGGAACCGCCGTTTTCAAGCAGCAGGCCGCAAAGCGCGTCAAAAGGCTCTTTTCCCGCTTCTTCGGCTATCTGTGCAATGGTTTTGCCCACATATTCCGGTTTTTTAGGCGAGCCTACAACTAAAATGCCGCCAAACCCGGCTGTAGTAATAGAACTCTCAAATTCATTGGTTTTCGTGAGGATTGTATCCAATATCTCTTTTCGGATTTTTTTATCCGCAATCCTGTCAAGCATAGCCTGAGTGCCGCCGACGTGGTATTTCGGCGGTATCTGGGCCGATAAGGGCGCGGAGCTTGCGGTAAAGGGGTACTGATCCGCGAAAACCCTTACTCCCCTTGCGACGGCGGCTTCAATCAGCTCAAAATACCGCGCGGAGTTGCCCTCGTTCCGTTTGCCCACAACCTTTAAATGCGAGATAAGCACGGGAACTCCGGCTTCCTCGCCTATGCGTATGGCGTCCGCTACCGATTCCACGCCGGTGCTTGCCTCGCAGCGTACATGGGACGTGTAAACACCGCCGTAGGGCGCCATTACCTTTGCCAGCTCTATCAGCTCATCAATGCCGGCATAAGCGGACGGCGCGTATGTCAGGCCGGACGAATACCCCAGATAACCGCTGTCCATAGCCCTTTTGATAAGATCCTTCATTTCGTCCATGGCTTTGGCGGAGGGCTTGCTGTTGTCATAACCCATAACCTTGTTCCGAACCGCGCCATGACCGATGAAAAACGCCAGGTTCGTTCCATGGTTTACTTCGGAGGCGCGGCGCATGAAGCTTTCCGGCGTTTCGCAGAATTTCGCCGCAAGCTCCGCGTCCTCGGGGGAAAGCTCCAGGTCGGAGATCAAGGCCTCGCGCCCGCCAAAAGGCGCGGGCGAGCTGCCGCACTGCCCGGCGGCCTGCAAGGTAACCCCCTGCTCCAGATAATTGTACGCGCCGGAGCCAAACAGCGCGCTTTTATCGCTGTGTGTGTGCGCGTCTATAAAACCGGGCGAAACAACAAGGCCGGAAGCGTCGAACACCTCGGCGGCTTCCCCGTCAACCCTGCCGATTTCGGCGATAATGCCGTTTTTAACGGCTATGTCGCCAGTGAAACCCGGTTTTCCCGTACCGTCGGCAATAAAGCCGTTTTTTACTATGATGTCGTACATTAACATTCCCCTATATTATTAATGATTTATGTTCGGATTTAATGCCGTTTAACAGCCCGGCGTCCGTCATGAGCCTTAATGCCGCGGCTGCCAAAGCCTTTGCGCCGTTTACCAGGGCTTCGTCGGCATAGGGGCTGACGCAGCCCTCCGCGAACTCGGCGGTATGCAGGGCGCAGGGATTGGGGACGGTTTTGACGAGCGGATGTATCAGCGGAATTATCTGGCTTACGTTGCCCGCGTCCGTCGAACCGTAAATAGCGTTCGGGACATCGTCAAACGCAAAGCCGAATTGCGCCGCCGATTCCGTAAACAGCCTGTCAAATGACGGGGTTACGATCATGTCGTCAAAATCGTTGCAGAATTTCTCGGCTTTAAACGTGCATCCCGTGGCTGTCGCCGCGCCCTCGGCAATTTTAATTACCCTAGCCAGCAGTTCCTCCGCCAGCGCCTTTGTCTTGCCCCTAACCAGAAATTTAGCCCGCGTATAGTCGGGGATAATGTTCGGGGCAAGGCCGCCGTTTGTTATTATGCCGTGCACGCGCAAATCCGGGGCCATCTGCTGGCGCATGAGCGCCACGCCGTTAAAGAGCATGACCATGGCGTCCAGCGCGTTTATGCCCATTTCCGGACAGGCAGAGGCATGGGCGGTTTTGCCGAAAAACTCAAAGGAATAGCTTTTTACCGCCAGACATGGCATGTTTGGCAGATTACGGTCGCAAGGATGGATCATAAGCGCCGCGTCAACGCCGTTGAAAAAGCCATGCTCAACAAAGGCGGCCTTGGCGCAGCCGCCGTCGCCGCCTTCTTCGGCGGGGGTGCCGTAAACCAGCACGCGCCCGCCTGTTTCGCCCAATACTTCGGACAGACCAACGGCGGCAAGGGCGGACAGCGTCCCGATTATATTATGCCCGCAGGCATGGCCGATCTCCGGCAGGGCGTCGTATTCCGCGAGGAAAGCAAGGGTAGGGCCATTGCCTTTACCGCCTTTTTCCGCCGTAAACGCCGTTTCGTACCCCGCGATATCTTTTTTAACGTTAAAACCCTCTTTATCAAGCAAATCCATAAGCCTTCCGGACGCGAAGAACTCCTTGCGCCCCAGTTCCGGCTTTTGGCTTATGGCATGGCTGGCGGCTATGTATTCGTCCTTAACACTTTCAATTTTATTAATTACCTGTGAGAGTAACGCTTCCACGCATATCCTCCTTATAATTAAGTAGTAATCTCCCCGGTCTCCGTATTAAAAGCGCTGACGAAATCGTCCAGGTCTTTGCGGACTTGGGAAAGCTGGCGTTCGGTGTCGGCAAGCCGTTTTTCCGTTGAATCCAGCTGATCTTTGGTGCGTTTGTGGCTGAATACCTCCATTTGAAACATTTTTTCGTAACTGCGCTCGGTTTCTGTCATCTGGCTGTCACGCTCCTGAAAATAAGCGTGGCACAACTCAAGCGCGGCATAGGCCAGGAGGATGGTTTGGCGTACGCCGTGGCCTTTTTTGGCCTTGAATTCGTCTATGATGTAGTTTATGTAGTTAGCCATGCGCATGATGTATTCCGGCCCGTCGTCGGCGTAAACCTTTATTACCTCGCCGGAAATTTTTACGGCCAGGGAGTTGTCTGTCCCCGCGTCATTAATATCGCTCATCAGCTCACCTCTTGTCGGATTTTGTGATACTTTATATTATAAGCCTTTTAAGCCGCTGTGTCAAAGAAAAAAACCCCGCGCTGGGCGGGGTGGTGGTAAATTTACTTCTTGTCGCTTTTTTTGTCCATATCCACATTAACATCAGTGGTGAAATCCGTGGTGCTTGTTCCGGACTTAGTATTGTGCTTGCTGTTAGGATTGCTATGGCTATGGGTTTTGTCCTTATCTGTCACACAGATAACCTCCCTTCAAATAGTCATTGTGGATAGGCTCTTAAACCATCACACGATAAATATTATGGTATCTTTTTCATAAATTATACACTCCAATGTTTTTTGTGTTTTTAGATCTCACGCACAGGCGCGTCAGCATGCTCTCGCGTTACGGATCGAAAAAGACGGGCAACGGTGATTTCAGCAGTGTGGCAAGAACAGTTTTTCAAAAATGTTATAGCCATTTCCCGGGAAACCGTTTCAAACGGCGCAAGCGTCCTGCCGTGGATTGCGCCGGATGGGGCTGCGATCTCGGGCAGTTTTGACAGTGATGCTCACAGTAGGCATCAGGTTTATGCGGGCGGGACGCCCTCGCTCCCAGCATAAAACATCTTCACCGTTATGCCGCTGTTAAAATCGCCGAAACCTTTGCCAAAGAGCGTTACGCCGCCCTTTACCGCCGCGTCTTCCCTTGACTCTATCGAGAAAATGATATCACTGCGCGGTGTAATATTCAAGTCGCCTATTGTAGTATCGTGTATCCGCAGGCCGTCCATATAGCAGCCCGAATCCTTTATGGTCAGCAGCTTCAGCTTGCCGTACTGCCCAAGGTTCTCGAACCACCAGGACGGCGTGAAAATGCCGCGCCTGTCGTTAAATTCTCCTGGTATGGTAAAAAAGCCCAGGGGAATTCCGTTAATCTTAAAGCTGATGTCGGAGGGGTAATTATCGGAGAATCCCGGCGCTTCCGAGGATATTTCCATCGAAATTTGCAATTCCGTACAAACCTCCGGCGCTTTCAGACTGTTGGGCAGCTTATACGCAACGTACCCTTGAGCGAACCATAACAGCCCCGCGCCGATACGCTCGGGAAACGAAAAATACTTGGGATCGTCAAACTCGCCTATGACTGATGTTTCGGTGGCCAGGCCGCATGTGGGCTTGATGCTGTAATCCACATAATGCCCGATGCCGACATCAAAGGAATAAACATCTTTCAGACTGGCGACATCATCGAAAAGCTCCACGATAATCTTTTCGGCGGTAAGCTTGCAAATCTTCTGCGAACCGCGCACCCCCGGCCTGGAATGCACCGAAATCAAATTGGAATCTTGTAATTTTTTAGCGTGCGCCGTTACCGCGCCGTTCGAAATGTTCAGGCTTTTGGCAAGCTGGTTTAAATTTGCCTCGCCATTTGCCCGCAGGATGCTCAATATCTCAATGCGTACATTTGAGTTAAGCGCATCGAACAGCTTAGAGCCGTTCTTGACATCAACTATGTGAATCATTTAGCCGCAATCCTCTCTATGCAAACAAACTATAACAATTATGTGTAAAAAATATAAATTTGTCAAGCTAAGTCACAGCACTATTGACAATTGCCGAACAATGTGCTAGCATAAATTTGTAATTATGTTTAGATAAAGCTTGAATATTTTAGCTTTATCTAAAATAAATAACGGGAGGTTTGAAAATGAAGAAAGTATTGGCACTGCTGCTGACTCTTGTGCTATCTCTGTCCCTCTTTGCGGGCTGCGACGGGGACGGCGCCGAGAGCGACGCGTACGGTGACGCTACAGCGGTTATCGTTGTTGGCCCTGATTCGGGAACCAAGATGGAAATATGGACATTCGTTGAGCTTCATAACGTGTTCTATGCCCACATGCTGGAAAGATGGAACGAGCTTAATCCGGACAGGCAGATTCAAATGACCTTCGTCACCTATCCCTACTCGGAAATGCACAACAAGATGACCATGGCGCTGCAAACCGGTGTGGGCGCGCCCGATCTGTGCGATATCGAAATCAGCCAATTCCCCAACTTCCTTAGAGGCGTGGTACAGCTTTATCCGCTGAATGACGCGCTGGCCCCCTACATAGACGACATTGTACCGGCGCGCCTTGATATTTATTCCAAGGACGGCCGGTTCTACGGAGCGCCGACCCACGTCGGCGCGACGGTTATGTACTACAACGTTGAAATTCTTGAGAAGTACGGCATCGATTATACGACAATCGTAACCTGGGACGACTTCACCGCAGCCGCCCATCAGTTGAAGGAAGCCTCTAACGGCGAAGTCTTTATGACCTCTGTCGATACGGGCGGAAGTGACTGGATGTGGGTAGCGATGGCCTCCAAGGGCGAGGATTGGACCGGCGGTTCCGAAGCGGGCCCGGCCAACGTTCAGCTTGATTCCGTATACAGAATGCTTTCCATGCAGAAGCAGTGGCTTGAAGACGGCGTAGCCATGATTTCGCCGGGCGGGCAGGTTGACACCGAGCAGGGCTGGGCGAACATCATCGACGGCAATATAGCCGGGTTCCCCAAAGCCATGTGGTTTATGTCCCGTTTCCTTAACTATATGCCCGAAATGGCAGGCAAAATAGCGATTGCCCCCGTACCCGTGTTTGAAGTGGGCGACCTCCGCTCCGTCGGCATCGGCGGTACCGGCACAGTCGTATCCCTGCAATCCTCCGATCCCACGCTTGCCGCCGACTATATCTCCTTCGCCAAAGGCTCCTACGAAGGCAATCTGGCTATCTGGGATATTCTGGGCTTTGACACCGTAAACACCTCCGTTTGGTCTGACCCCGATATCACCACCGACGAAACCAACCAATTTATCGCATACTTTGTGACCAACCCCTTCGACACCCTGAACGAAATCAAGGACGAAATCGGCAAAATAGCCGTTGTCTCCTTCAGCCCCACGATCAACGAAACCATCAACATCACCACGCTGAACGCTATCTTTGAGGGCGGCATGGGCGTTGCCGAAGCGCTGGCCGAGGCGCAGAGAATGATCGAAATTGAACTTCATTAATTAATTGCTACGCTTTTAGTTTGGGAGCGCCCTTTCCCCGTCAGGAACGGGCGCTCTCTCAATTCGGAGAGGTATTGACTATGAAAATAAAATCCTTTCTATATTCAAAAAAAGTGGCGCCATATGTGTTTGTGGTGCCTTTTATACTAAGCTTGCTTGTTTTCTGGGCCTATCCCCTGTTCAGCACCATACAGATGAGCTTCCAGTCCATTTTACCGGGCCAGATTGAATGGGTGGGCCTTGCCAATTATCAAAGGCTGCTTAGGGATACCGTTTTCCATACGGCGATCTCTAACAGTCTTAGGTATATGTTCTGGACTCTGGTGCTTCTGATTCCGTTCCCGATGATTTTCGCGGCGATGGTGGACAGCCGCCTTGTCAAGGCTTCCGGGTTCTGGAAAGCGCTTATGTATCTGCCGGCCCTGACCTCCGTTGTTATATCCGGCACGCTGTTCCGGCTTCTGTTTGCGGAGATGCCCACCGGGCAGATGAACATTTTAATGCAGTGGCTGGGGCAAGCCCCAGTCGCGTGGCTTAAAGACGACACACTGGCGTTGATGGCCCTGCTGTCGCTGGCCTGCTGGCGGTGGACGGGCGTGAATATGCTTTATTTTATGGCCGGCATGAAAAATATTGACCATGATTTATACGAGGCGGCTGATATTGACGGCGCAACAGGCTTACAGAAATTTTTACGCATTACGGTTCCCTTGCTGAAGCCCACAACGGTCTATGTGCTGACGATCAGCGTGTACGCGGGTCTTGCCATGTTCCTTGAAAGTTTTATGCTGTGGGGCGGAAACAACTCCCCGATGAATATCGGCCTGACCATCGTGGGCTACCTGTACAGGCGCGGCATTGAAAGAAACGAGTTTGGCTACGCATCCGCCGTGGGCCTAGTGCTGTTGGTAATCGCGCTGATAATCAACATAACCCAGTTGATAATAAACGGCTCGTTCAAGAAGGAGGGGAAATGACGTGAAGAAAAGAATAATAAGCGTTGTTTGCACCGCCGTCTTCGCGGTAATAGGCTTCTTTGTCATATTCCCTGTGTTCGCGGGGCTGCTGGCCTCTTTCCGCCCGGGAAGGGAGCTTATCCGCAGGGGTTTAAACGTTGATTTGGACTTTTCCACTTTAAGTCTAAGCAACTGGGCGTACCTTTTCTCGGGTAACGCCGATTCCAGACGGTATTTCACATGGTTTGGAAACAGCCTGCAGCTTACGCTGATAACCGTCGTGCTGACGCTGTTTATCTGCTTCTTTGTGGCTTACGGCTTGTCCATGTACCAGTTCAGGCTGCGCAATCTGCTATTCTTTCTGGTTATAGCCACAATGATGGTGCCGTTTGAGATACTCATGCTGCCGTTATACAGGCAAATGATTGCGATGAGGCTTATTAATACCACAGCCGGAGTTGTCCTGCCCGGGCTGACCGGCGCGGCGACGATTTTCTTCTTCCGGCAATATCTAACGGGTATACCCAAAGACCTGCTGGACGCGGGGCGTATAGACGGGGCGACGGAATACGGCATAGCGGTCAGGATCGTTATGCCGATTGCAAAGCCCGCCTTTTCGGCGATGGCAATCCTCGTTTCGTTAGGCGCGTGGAACGCCATGCTCTGGCCCATGCTTATCTTCCGTGAATCGAGGAAATTCACGCTCACCATCGGCCTCAACACCTTGCTGACCCCCTACGGCAACAACTACGACGTGTTGATAGCCGGCTCCATGTTCGCGATGATTCCCCTGTTCATAGTGTTCCTCTGTTTCCAAAGATATTTCATCGACGGCCTTACCGCCGGCGCCATTAAAGGATAGTTAAAAGTTAAAATAGGAGGTAATGGTTAGTGAAAGCAAAAATGACGGTTAACAGGACTTTTGCCATTGATAAGGTGGATCCGCGTATTTACGGGACATTTGTGGAGCACCTGGGGCGCTGTGTTTATACGGGGATTTATGAACCCGGGCACAAGACGGCAAACGCGCAGGGCTTCCGCGAGGATGTGAAGGCGCTGGTGAAGGAGCTGAACACAACCTTTATCCGTTATCCCGGCGGCAATTTTGTGTCCGGGTATAATTGGGAGGACGGCATAGGGCCGAAGGAATCGCGCCCGCACCGCTTGGATCTGGCGTGGAAAACCATTGAGACTAACGAAGTGGGGCTTCACGAGTTTGCGGCCTGGGCCGAAGAGGTCAACGCGGAGGTTAATTACGCCATTAACCTTGGAACGCGGGACATAGACGCGGCGCGTAACATTGTGGAGTATTGCAACCATAAAGGCGGCTCCTATTGGAGCGATCTGCGCCGTAAAAACGGGGCGGAGGAGCCTTTTAAGATTAAAACATGGTGCCTGGGCAACGAAATGGACGGCCCCTGGCAGATCGGCCATAAAACGGCTGAGGAATACGGGCGCATTGCCGCCGAAGCCGCGAAGGTTATGAAGTGGGTGGACGAAAGCATAGAGCTTGTAGCCTGCGGCAGTTCCCACAGTGAAATGCCGACGTTCGCCTCATGGGAAGCCACGGTTTTGGAACATACATACGAGCATGTGGACTATCTGTCCCTGCACCGTTATTACGGCAACCCGAAAAACGACCTGAAGAGCTATCTGGCAAAGTCTATTGACATGGATAATTTTATCAAGAGCGTGGTTGCCATCTGCGACTATGTAAAGGCTAAGAAACACAGCAAAAAGACCATGTATTTAAGCTTTGACGAATGGAACGTATGGTACCATTCACATGAAGCGGACAAAAAAAACGAGCCTTGGCAGCAGTATCCGCCGATTCTTGAGGATATATACAACTTTGAGGACGCGCTTTTGGTGGGCTGCCTGCTGATTACTCTTCTGAAAAACTGCGACCGTGTAAAAATCGCCTGCCTGGCCCAATTGGTCAACGTTATCGCCCCCATTATGACGGAAAAGGGCGGGGACGCCTGGCGCCAGACTACATTCTATCCGCTTGCCCACGCGGCGAACTACGGACTGGGTACGGTACTCAGGCCCTTTATAGACTGCCCGGTTTATGACAGCGAGGAATTCAGCGGCGTACCGTATGTGGAAGCCATTGCCGTGCATAACGAGGCGCAGGGCGAGGTCGTTATCTTTGCCGTGAACCGCTCGCTGGACGAGGTTGTCGATTTTGACATTGATTTCCAAGGGTTTGACGTGGATTCCGTGACGGCTTTCAGCGAACTGAGCGGTTTTGACGTTAAGGCGGTGAACACTAAGGCCGCGGCGCCGGTTACACCCGCGGGGGCATTGTCCGCCCAAATTTCGGGATCCGTGGTGACCGCCCCGTTGAAGCCTCTGTCCTGGAATATGATAAGGGTCGCGGTAAAATGAGACGGCATTTTATGATTTTTATTATGATTGCAACCGCCGCTTTATTGACGGCTTGCGTCAGTGAATTGAGCAAAGAAGGGGCCGGCGTTGTTTTCGACGATCCGCCGGCCCCGGCTTTCCGGGACGCCAGCGTACATGACCCCTCGGTTTTCCGCGCGGGGGATACGTTCTATGTAATAGGCTCTCATATGTCCATGGCAAAGACCGAGGATTTTATCGGATGGACGCAGGTTTCATCCTATGCGTCGCGGGGCAATCCGCTGCTCCGGGGTACTTTCGACACCTTTGACGAGGCGTTTGAATGGGCGCAGACAAACACCTTCTGGGCGGGAGACGTGCAGCCCATGCCGGACGGGCGTTATTTTATGTATTATTGCAACTGTGAGGGTTCCAAGCCGCTGGGCAATATCGGCCTTGCTATAGCGGATCATCCCGAGGGACCCTATACAAACCAGGGCATTTTCCTTAAATCCGGCATGGCGGGGGAAAGCGAGGACGGAACCGGATACAACGCAAACCATCATCCCAACGCCATCGACCCTCACGCGTTTTTTGATTCCCAGGGCCGGTTTTGGATGGTGTACGGCTCTTATTCCGGCGGGATATTCATTCTGTTAATGGATCCTGAAACGGGCCTGCCGCTTGAGGGCCAAGGTTATGGAACAAAGCTCATGGGCGGCAACCACAGCCGGATTGAGGGGCCTTATATACAGTACAGCCCCGAGACCGGTTACTATTATCTGTTCATAACATTCGGGGGGTTGGACGCCTCCGGCGGTTATAACATCCGTGCCGCCCGCAGCGAAAATCCCGACGGCCCGTATTTTGACGCCGCCGGGAACGATATGATAGATGCCAAAGGCCCGCCCGGCTCCTTTTTCTTCGACGCGGCTATCGAACCTTACGGCACAAAGATAATCGGCGGATACCGGTTCATGGGGCTTGAAGGCAGGCGCGGCACGGGATATCTCTCCCCCGGACACAACAGCACTTACTACGACGAAGAAACAGGCCGCTACTTCCTCATTTTCCATACGCGGTTCATGGGCAGCCATTATCATTATATCCGCGTCCATGAAATGTTTTTAAACGACGAAGGCTGGTTTGTGGTGTCCCCCTTCCGCTACGACGGCGCGGAACTGAGAACCTTCGCTCCCGAAGACGTGCCGGGGGTCTGGAGGCTGATAAACCACGGGCGGTCTATTAACACCCGGGCGATTGTGTCCCGGACCGCGGCCCTTCACCCTGACGGAACGGTATCCGGCGGGTTAACCGGTAATTGGAGCCTTGGCCCGGACGGCACAACGTTTGAAATTACCGCGGACGGAACGGTTTATACCGGACGGCTGCTCCGCAGCTGGAATGAAGACGCCGGGGAGTGGGTAATGTCCTTTACCGCCCTGTCCGGGGATGGAATTGCTTTGTGGGGGGCGCGCGCTTATTAATTACGGTCAATATCTGGAGGAATGTAAATGGATTTTACAAAAGTAACTAATTTAATGGAATCACTTAGCGGAGTGGGCATTCCGGGAGCCGATCTGGCGATATATATAAAAGGCAAGGAGGTATACCGACACTATACCGGGTTTGCCGTTCTGGAAAACAAAACCCCAATCGCGCCCGATACCCTTTACGCGTTTTGGTCCATGACAAAGATCGTAACCTGCGCCGCCGCTTTGCGCCTGTATGAGGAAGGCCGTTTCCTGCTGAACGACCCCGTATCGGATTACCTGCCCGAGTTCAAAAACATGGACGTACAGCGCACCGGCGAAAACGGGGCTGTCACCATCTCCCCCGCAAAGAATCCGATCCGTGTTGTGGATTTGTTTACCATGTCGTCGGGGCTTACCTATAATATGACGCCGAATTTGGAAAAGCTGTTTGAAGAGGCCGGGGAAAACCACACGCTTAAGGAATTTACCGCCGCCATAGCCAAGGACCCGCTGTATTTCGAGCCGGGAACCCATTGGCATTACGGTTTCAGCCACGATATCCTGGCCCGCTTGATTGAAGTCTTGTCGGGGAAAACCTTGGGCGAATACTTTTATGACAATATCTTTGCGCCCCTTGGCATGAATGACACTTTCTTCCGTGTGCCGCAGGAAAAGCAGCACCGCTTTGTTACCTGCTATACATACGACGAAAATGAAAAAACGCATAAAAAGACCGAAAACCCCCCCTTGCAATTTTTAAATCCCGATAACAAGTTTGAGTCAGGCGGCGGCGGTTTGGTCTCCACTGTCGATGATTACGCCAAATTCGCAAACACCCTTTGCGCAGGAGGTACCGCGGTTAATGATTACCGCCTGCTGGGCAAGGGTACCATTGAGCTTATGCGGACAAACCACCTTGATGAAGTCAGGATGAAGGACCACGGCTGGCCTCATCACCGCGACTACGGCTACGGCCTGGGCGTCCGCACCATGATAGAACGTACGGCAGGCGGCGACAACAGCAATATCGGGGCGTTCGGCTGGTCAGGTATGACAGGGACGCACGTACTCATCGACCCTTCCGCTGATTTGGTATTTGTTTACGCCCAGCAGTTGGTACCCAGTAAAGAGGAGTATGTATACGCCAGGCTTAGGAACGTTATTTACGGATGCCTGTAAGATTGTAAGAGAGGTGCGGCTATGCTTGTTCTATACTTTTCGGGGACAGGGAATACGAAATACATAGCGGAGCTGTTCAGCGCCGGAATGGACGCTAAGTGTGTGTCCATCGAGGAAGCTGCCGATTTTAACGCCATAATCAAAACACATGACAGGATAGCGGTTTGCTATCCTGTTTACGGTTCCAGGGTACCCCTTATAATGCGGGAATTTATAGCAAGGCATATGACCGCGTTAAAGGGCAAGGAACTGGTTATCTTTGCGACACAGGTGCTTTTTTCCGGCGACGGGGCGCGGGTTCTGTGCGACCTCTTCCCCGAAGGGCACATAAAGGTTATCTATGCCTGGCATTTCCTTATGCCTAATAATGTAAACAATTTCGCCCCATTACGGAAAACGGGAAGCAAGAGCATACAAAAACGCATAAAAATTGCGGAAATTAAAATGGCTAGGGTTTGCCGCGATATCAATGCCGGTATAGAAAGGAAACGCGGGTTTTCCGCTCTGGCCAAGATGTTGGGCAAAATCCAGGGCATACCGTGGCAGGGAAACAGCAAAAATGCCTTCGCGTCCGGGAACACAATGGAGAATAGGGCGAAAAAAAGCGTCAGAATCGACGCGGACTGTACCGTGTGCAACATCTGTGTAGAATGCTGCCCCATGCGCAACTTAGAGAACCGGCAGGGCGCAATCGTTCATAATAATAACTGTACCGTATGCTACCGCTGCGTAAACCTCTGCCCGCAAAAAGCGATAACCGTGTTTTTAAAAAGCAAACCCAAATGGCAGTATGAGGGTACTGCACAACACCTGAACATAACGCGCTGACGCTAATATATGAAATAATTAACGAGCGAGATTAAGAATGGTGTCGGCGCGGCAAGCCGGATATCCCGCGGAAATTTGGGCGGAGCCTTTGGTTGATTCATTTTAATCGATATATTCACGGCAATCTAATTTAAAAAAAATACAAATCATGTTAAACTATCTCCTGGGTGATGGGAATGGAGATATTAAACAAGCTTCAAGAAGAAATGCAAGCAATAGAAAAAAACTCGAAGCATGA
>WRAC01000038.1 GCA_009780415.1 Defluviitaleaceae bacterium
AAGATATCTATTTAACATATAAATTAAATATGGATAATTCACCGGACGAGTTTATTTTTTCATTTGAGCACGAGCAACGGCTCGTTGTTGATATAACCGATATTTTAAAGAGCGTAGGCCGTGTCGCCATCGCTTTGGAAAGCGGGAACGAAGGCGGCAGCTACAACGTGCCGTTCACCCTTACCGAACTGGGCGCGTGGGATGCCAGATACTCCGCGGCGGCCTCCTATGACGGAACGGCGGAAATCACCGCAATCGACATAACAAAATCATATGTGTTAAAAGCCGACGGCCCTCCCGGATACAGGCAGGAAACCCTCGGCTACACGGTTTCCACAGACGGAGGCGAGCCCATTTTTGTCCCCGCGTCCTTCGGTGATGCCGGACTGGAAATCAACTTCGCGGACTGGCCCGCGCTTTGGTCGGTGGACATAGAGCTTGTGGTGCGGAATGAATTAAGCGTTTACGCCCTTGAGTTTACAACGCTGGATCCCGCGGACAAAAGCCCCGTACAGGGCGTGAGGTACATGCTTTATGAGGAGGGCGGCTCCGCTTCCGCCCTTTCCTCCCAAATAAGCGGAAACGACGGATACGTACGCTTTGAAAACCTGAACGCCGGCGCCGTTTACAGGATGGAGCAGCTGCCGCCACAAGGCTATGTCCGGGATTACGCCGTATTCTATATAACATACGGCGATACGGGCGGCGAACCCTCCTTTGCCATCGGGCATGAAAGCGGGGCGGGGGGCAAAGCCGTCCATAAATCCGACTTTTACCCCTCCGCCCTGACGGACTGGGTCATTCTGAACACAAAGCCCGGCACATTAACCAACACGCTGGACATTATCGCCTTCAGCGCGGTTAATCCAAGGCACAGGCTTGGCGACGTGTTTTTTGAACACAGCTACCAGGCCGGGATGCACGCCCCGCCGCAATCCCCGTCCCGCGTCTCAACCGGAGCAAACGGCGAATTGTCGATAGTTTATTTGCAAACAAGCCTCCGGCATCAGCTGACGGCCCTGGACGGCCCATACGGAAACGCCCTTGTCACAAGGGTTAACGGAGAAGTCCATCCCCCCGCGCCGCTTGAGGATTTCGTGATAGATTTCAGGACAAACGGCGTGCCCGGCGAAAACGGGCTGTCGATCACGCTTGAGATATCGTTCACGCGCTCCGAAGCCCGGTAAATCAACAAGTTAACCCAGATTTTCCAATTCGGACGCGGATATCAGCGTTACCCCGATATCCAACCCCTCGGTTTCGCGTAATATATGCAGGATTACGGTATCGCCCGGTCTGTAGGCGTTGAGGGCGTTCACCAGATTATTTCCGCTTGTGATTTCCGCGCCGTTTAGTTCTAATATAATATCGCCCGCCAGCAATCCTGCCCTTTCGGCGCTGCCACCGGGGATAACCTCCCAAATTACCGCGCCGGCGGCCAGTTCGGTGTCCCTGACGCGTATGCCCATGACGGCCCGGTCGTTTTGTCTGACGGTTACGGGCTGGGTTTGGTTTTCGCCGCGCATTATCGCCTCTAAAATTGGCAGCATGTCGTTGGACGGGATGCTGTAGCCCATACCCTCCACGAACTCGTCGCGGTCTGTTTGCTTCAGCTTGGCGGTGTTCATGCCTATGACCTCGCCTGTCATGGTGACGAGCGGGCCGCCGCTGTTCCCGTGGTTTATGGCGGCGTTTGTCTGCATTACGGTGTATTGGGAGCCGTCGATGCTGATGATGCGCTCCCTCGCGCTGATAATGCCGTTTGTGGAGGAGATGCCTTCGCCCAGAGAGTTGCCGATGGCGAGAACCACGTCGCCTACGCGGAAAGCGTCGGAGTCGCCGAAGTTTACCAGCGTAACGGAGGTAACCCCCGCGTGGAAAGCGTCTGTTTTGTCTACGCTGATCACGGCTAAATCGGTCTGTTCGTCCATACCCACCAGCTCGGCGATTATAGCCGGGCTGTTTTCAATGGAAACGGCAAGCTGGTCCGCGCCCGCTATGACATGCGCGTTTGTCGCGATATAGTACTTATTTGCGGTTTCGTGGAAAATCATTCCCGATCCGGCGCTTTGGCTTGCGATACTGCGGAATCTCGCACTTCCGGTAATACGTATTGCCGAAATACGTACTACGGCAGGGCTCACCATATCGTTGACGTCCGCGAAGGAATAGGCTGAGGGGTGGTCGGCGCTGAGGTATCCGGCGTTCAGCGTAAACTGCCGCAGCTCCTCCGCGTCGCTGGACATGCGCGGTATCCAGTAATGCGACGCTATCCGCGACCCAGCGCCGAATCCAAAGCCCAGCGCGGTCCCGCCTATAAGCGCTATTATAATCGCAAGCGTGCTTACGCGCCTGAATTTATCAAGCTGCCTCGACGCGGCCTCGTCGCGTTCGGCCTTTCGTTCCAGGTAGAGGCTGTAGGTTTCGGAACGCCCGAGAGTTTTGTATGTTTTTGAAGGAGGGAGGGCAGCGCCGGCAAACCTCTCCGCCTCAATAAACCTTTCCAATGAAGCGTGAAAAGTATCGTCCTTCGCCGCAAGCTCCCCGGTACAGGCCATTTCTTCCCCGGCTATTATTTTATCATCGTCTTCCTCAGGAATTGTTTCATCGTACATATCGTCCGGATTCATGCATTCGCCTCCTATGAAAAATTATCCTCATTCCATATGCCGCCTATACTCTCAACGCAGAACCTATCGTTAAAATAGTGCCAAAAAGCAATTTTTTCTTCGTATATCCTGCGGCTCAGCTCATAATTCAAGCGGTTTCTCCAGCGCTCAACATCCGAGGGCCAGCCGTATTTAAAATGGTTTATCACTTCCTCCATGGACTGGTCATTCTGCACGGCGGAGCGGAAACCGTCCCACATGACGTATGTACCGAAATGGTCAAGATGGTCGGCGTCCTGGATCAGCCTTAGGCACGGGGGGTAATCGGGGTTTTCAGGGTCCCTTGCGTCGTGGAGGCTGATGATGCGGCATATGCCGTCAAGCTCCTCCGGCGCGCAGTGCGGGGTCAAAAGCTCCCTTGCCTTAACCGCGCCCTCATGCGCGTGTTCGGCATGGCTGACCGGGCCGTTCATAATGTCGTGGAACCAGGCGGCGACGGTCAGGATTTTATCGCGCTCACTATAACCGGGAAAAATCTTTTCGCGCAGTTTTAAGGCGAGTACGGCGGTGCGTTCGCCGTGACGGTATTTGTCGCCGCGTTCCTTGTAGGGCTGGCTTTTCCTTTCGCCGAAGTGGTCATAGGCGATTTGCTTTATTTTAATAAGATCCATCATAATCCCCCTGAAAACTTACCTAATCTGTTAAGCCCCGGAAAACCGTTCTGGCGCAGCCCCTCGTACAGGATGATACCCGCCGAAACGCTGAGGTTCAATGAGCGCGAACCCGGCGCCATGGGTACGCGCACGCAGTTTTCAAGGTTTTTTAGTAATATGTCCTCCGGAATCCCGGCGCTTTCCTTGCCGAACATGATGAAATCACCCATAGTATATGCCGCGTCGGCGTAGGACGATGCCGCCTTTGTTGTCGCCATCCAGATTTTCGCGCCGGGGTGGTTTTCGCGCATAAAGGCCAGAAAATCTATGTAGCCGTTGTGGCAGATAATGCCCAGCGTGTGCCAGTAATCAAGCCCTGAGCGTTTCAGGTGTTTTTCGTCGGTTGAAAAGCCCAGGGGGCGGATCAAGTGCAGCCCCGAACCCGTGACGGAGCAGGTTCTGCCTATCGCGCCCGTGTTGTGGGGGATTTCCGGTTCAAGCAAAACTATGTTCATTTACACACATCCACTTAATGAATATTATTTTTTCTTTTGATTAGCCGATATTATCTTTAATGAGGTGAGCTCTTGAAAAATTCAATCCTTAACAATAGTATAGCAAATAACGCGCCAAATGCAAGCGGTATCGGACTTTTGGCAAAAAACAGGCAATCGGCGCCGCAATTCCCGCAGGGGCAGGTCATAAATGCCATGGTGATGGTAAAATCCACCTTCACGGCCACATTGCGCGAATCCGCAAGCGGTTTTATGTTTGAGCTGCCCGCGGCGGGCATTAAAGGGGAGACGGGGGATACCCTTTCCTTTGAGGTTGTCTCAAACAGCAAAAACGGTTTGACCCTGCGGCAGCTGGAACAGGATAACACGAGGTTTATGAAGGAAATGTCCAAGCAGGCGGGGATGGCGGGCTTAAAGGATTTGATGGAGAAGGCCGAGTTTGTGGAGCGGGATGTGCCGGCTGCCGACCCCAAAGCCATGGCGGAGCGGGCGATGGACAAAAAGCAGACGGAGCGGAACGCCATGCAGAAGCTGCGCCGTCAGGCCGCGTATGCCTCCGACAACGCCGCCCGCGCCGCGGTTAAGGCATTGCTTGCGGAGGGCGTGAAGGTTACGAAGCTTGAAATTGGGGCGCTCAGCGGCATGCTGGCGGCTATCCGCAAGGAGCCCGGGCTGGAGCTGCCCCCGGCTTATGAAACGGACGGCAGAATGTCCGAAATGGATTTGCCGGGTACGCGCCGCAATATCGCGCTGATAGAGGAAACGGCGCGCAAGATTGAAGCGGTGAAGGAGCTCGGGCGCGACGGCATTTTAATGTTTATAAAAAATAACGAGAACGCGCCGGAGGGGATAACCCTTGACACGCTGTATACATACGCTATGGCGGGGGCGGGGAAAACAGCCGGGCCGGAGGTTTCGGTGCCGCTTTCCGAAATTGAGAGGGTTTTTGAGCAGGAAAACATTGGGTTAAGCCCGGAAAACCTTGAAACAGCCGGGCTGTTTCTGCGCGCGGGTATTGCGCTTAACAAGGAGAACTTTGATAAATTCGGCTTTTTGATGGAGCTGCGTGACATGGATGCCGGCGAGTTGCTGAGGAAAGCCGTTTTTGCCGCTAAATCGGCGGATTCGCCGCTTACGGCGGATATCTATGACCCGGCGGAAAAGCTTGACCATGACGAGTATGAAAAGCTTTTCCGGCGCGTAAATATCATAAAGGCGGAGCATATCGACCTGGCGCTGACGCGGAGTATGCCGCTGACGGTACGGGTTCTGTCGGTTTTAGCGGAGTCTATGCCGGCGGAAACGGTCCCGGAGATAAATATAACGGGCGAAATAAGCGAACGCGCCGCCGCCGCGCGGCTTGAACTCAAGGAGATCCAATTGAAGCTGACCTACGAAGCCGCTAACAGCCTGTATGCCAAGCATATCCGCGTGGATGTGCTGACGCTGACGGAAGCGGTGGACGCGCTGAGAGCCGGCGAGCGTGAGATGTATAAGAACAGGCTTGCGGCTGTCGGGGCGGAGGTGACGGATGAAAACGCCGCGCGCGCCCAGGAAACCGTGTCCGCGGCGCGCGGGCTGAAGGATTTGCCGGACGCGGCTATCGGGGATATTATTACGGGGCGCGTGGCGTTTACGATGCGGGGGCTTTCCGCGTACCGCGCGGCCGGCGCCGATGCCGTAGCCGCAAGGTTCGCGCCGTTTGAGGCGGTGCCCAGGGCCAGGTACGGCGATGTTTTGCCGCAGACTGCCGAGCGGTTTGGCAGGCTCCTTGAAAGCCTCGATATATCGGCGACGGACGCTAACATCCGCGCGGCTAAGATTGCGGCGGCGAACAATATGGCTATTGATTACGAGAACATTCTAAATGTTAAGGCCGTTGACGCGAAGCTGACGGACGCCGCGGATACGCTGCACCCCATGATCGCCGCGCAGATGGTGAAGGACGGGTTTAACCCGCTGGATAAAACAATTGACGATGTGCTACAATATATCAAGGGCTTTAACGGCATGTACGGCGAGGACGCGGGGGAACGGCTGGCGGAGCATATCTATGATATGGACCGGCGGCAAAACCTTGACCCCGGCGAACGCGAGGCTATGATGGCGGTTTATAAGGCCCTGCATATAATACGCAAGAACGGCGCCCCGGCTGTCGGTGCGGCGGTGAGGACGGGAGCGCCCCTAACCATAGGGCGGCTGCTTGAGCTTGCGGAGACGTTTAACAAAGGCGTAAACATATCGGCGGGCGACGGGGAGGGGTTATCCTACCGCGCCACTACGGGCAGTGTTATTAGGGATATTCTGGATAAAATTGAGGTACCGGCTGACAACGCGGAGTTTATCGGCATGAGGCTGGTTGACGGTCTGGCGGGGAACGCCTCGCCCGTTACGCTGCATGAGGCGTTCAAGACAGGAAACGCAAACGATGTTGATATTGAAAAACTACTGGAACATGTAGAACGTGTAGAACATATAGATCAAATAGAACAGATAACAAAGCTGTCTCAGGAAATTACGCGGCTCGAGGACAGCCCCGCCAGTCTGTTGAAGGAATTACAGGACGCCGGGGTTCCGCTGACCGTTCCCAATATAATGGTGTATAAAAAAGTGTCGGGCGGGCGTTTGTTTGCGGGTCAATCCAATGAAACAGGCAATGAATCCGTGAAAGGGGCGCTGGAGGAAGCCGCCGACGATACGGGGCTTGAGAAGGTTGCCGATAGGGGTTTGGACGGCTATATCAACGATGTTTACGACGCGTTGACGGAAGCTTCCGGGGGCGACATTACCGACCTTGAACGCGTTAACGAAATGACGCGCGCGCTGCGCCTTCTTTATAACACGGCGGGGGTGTCCCGTCGCGGCTATTATCTGCCTGTAAAGTTAAACGGCAGATTAGCCGATGTTAATATGTATGTGACCGCCGGGGGGATTGAAACGAAGGAGAATGTTTCAATCGCCATGCTGCTTCATTCGGCGGCGGGGGAAATGCGCATACGCGTTGATATGCGCGATGGGGGCTTTGACGCGGGTCTGGCGCTTGAAGGCTCGGACGAAGGATACAGCGAGGAGCTTGCCGAAACGCTTGAGGGGATTGTGTCCCAGGCGGAATTTACGCCGGACTATGAGATAACAGCCCTTGGGAAACTGCCGGAGCATATCCGGCGCGTGGCGTCCGGCGCGTTGAGGTTTGCGGAACGGCTTGAAATCCAATTGGTCCAGAATAATAACGCCGAAAGGAATGGAATAAAATGAAGATAAACGACAACATAGCGGCCTTGAACGCGTACACAAATTTGCTGAGGACGGGCAGAAATATGGATAAGTCCGTCGCAAGGCTTTCCAGCGGCTATAAAATCAACAGCGTGGCGGACGACGCCGCCGGTATGGCGATATCACGGAAATTGAAGAATCAGATAAACGGCATGAGCATGGCGGCGCGTAACGCGTTGGACGGGGTATCGCTTGTGGGTACGGCGGAGGGCGCCTTGAACGAAGTCCACAACATGCTGAACCGTATACGCGAGCTGGCGATACAGGCGGCGAACGACACCAACATGCCGGAAGACCGCGAAAAAATGCAGCTTGAAATTGATAACCTTTTGCGGGAAATCAACGATATCGCTTATAAAACCGAATTCAACACCATTAAGATATTAGGCGGCGAGGCGGAAGCGCTGCCGGACACTTACAGTGACTGCGACGCCGGGTTCAGAGGGCTGAGAATTCAAATCGGCGTGAACAAGGGCATGACGATGACTATAAACATACCGGATATCAGGCAGATTATAAACGATGTCTTTAACGATCCCGCGGCGGGTTACAACACCGGTTTTACCCTGCCGCCCGGAGCGCCCTTCCCGCTGAACGATTTCGAGGCGGTAAATGTCCTTGACCAGCGGCAGGCAAACCTTACGATAGGTTTTACCGACGATGTGATAAGCCAGATTTCCAAGGTGCGCGCCCAGCTTGGCGCGTATGAGAACCGCCTGCGCTACACGGAGAACAGCCTGAACGCTACCAGGGAGCATACGGAAGCGGCTCTGTCACGCGTTAAGGATACCGATATGGCGCTGGAAATGACGTACAATGTGCAGTATTCAATCATAACGCAAGCCGGCATAGCCATTTTGGGACAGGCCAACCAGCGGCCCCAGCAGATCTTGCAATTGTTACAGTAAGGGGAAGCAATATGGCCAGAACGGACGATTATATCTTAAAAATAACGAACGCCACGCCCGTGGAGCTGGTGTTGATCAGTTATGACATCCTTACCGACGATATTACGTCGGCTATCGGCAGCCACGGCTCCGATCCCGGCGTTTTTATCGCAAGCATCAACCGGGCGCGCGAAACGCTGATCGGGCTGATCGGCGCGCTTGACACTGACAACCCCGTCGCGAAGGGATTGTATCCGCTTTATGAGCGCATAAATACCCTGTTCATCAGTTCCCTTACCTATGAAAAAAAAGAAGGCCTGGACGAGGCCTTGAAAATCCTGGGAATCTTGCGCGAGGGCTGGATTAAGGCCCGTGAATCCGAGCCGGAGGGCGGCGCGCTGTTCGAGAACGCGCCGAAGGTTTACTCGGGGCTGACGTACGGGCGCAAGGGGCCGAATGATTATATCGACACTGACCCGGGCCGCGGGATAAAGGTTTGATAAAACTTCCAAAACGACGGAAACCCGTAGGGGCGGACTTTGTATCCGCCTTTTTCCATTTACAGGTTAAACATGAAAAACCTAGCTACCAAGGATTCCGCTATCATATCGGGCACGGGGAAATCGGGGTTTGCGGAGAACAGGCCGTTCATCAGGGACAGCGTAAGCCACGATAAAATCGCGCCGATTACCAGCCCCATGATCGCGCCGCCTAAGCGGTTGAAGGTTTTCACAACGGGCAGGCGCGAGACGATGCGCAGGAAAACGGCGATTATGCGCATAAGTAGAAAAACGGCGGCGAATACGACGACGATGGCGAGCGCGTCTATGGCAAGCCCGGCGGCGTAACCCGATACGGAGTCGTATACGCCGGTCAGGTCTAAGCTTTGGGACAGGTCTATATTGTCGATGATATGCCTTTTAAACAGCTCCGGCAAAGCCATGCTGTCCACCGCGTCGGTAACGATCTGGTCCGTGGCGGGCGTCATTGGGCCCAGCCATCCAAGCATGATCTGCTTCAACGCGCCGAATAAAGACGTTTCCCTTAAAAGCTCGCCGACGAAGGGATACAGCCTCCGCGCCAGCAGAAACGAAATGAACAGCGAAAACAGGTTGAACAGCGAAATCAAAAGCCCCTTCGCGGCGCAGACTATAACGCATATAAGTATAATACCCGTTGTTATAAGGTCGAGGATGTTCATGTCAATACCCTTCTTCTATATATTTAAAACATCGTAAAATCCGCTTCGCCGAACCCGATAAACGAACGCGCCTGTTCTATGTGGTGCTCAAAGTCCACCGCGCCGAAATCGGTTGAGTCTATTTTAATGATTTTCCCGCCGATATCAAAACAGCCGAGTAGGGAAACGGAATTTTCGTAATCTTCCAATGAAAATTCGCTCCATAAGCGGTTGGCGTGCCCGCGCTCCGGCCTGTTTTCCCGCTCCTTATACCTTTTGTGCAGCACAGACGGGTCCCCGGTGAATAGAAAGGTAAGAACGCGGTAGCCGTAACGTTCGGCAAGCTCTTGCAGCTTTTCGCCCTCCCTGATTCCGCCGTGGTTTTCGTCCATGCGGAAGTTCGCCTCGATAATCAGGGGTAGGTGCGCTTCCATAAACCGCTCGGTTATAAATTCGATGGCGTCAAAGGACGTTGCGCTCAGGAGCTTGCTTTCGTCCCTGCTGTTTACCGGCATACTCCTGCCCATGGCGTTTTTCAGCAGGTCTTTGCTGAAACAGGGGATTTGTAATTCGTGCGACAGCTTTAAGGCGAAGGTGGTTTTCCCGGCGGCCAGAAGCCCCGCCACTACAATGAGTTTCTTATTCAATGCCGTTATCACCCCGGTTTCCGCTTACCCTAACCTGCTTCATTACAGAGGCTTGGGTGTTTGAGTATAAAAGGATCTTGTCGTTTGCGTCCAGAAAAACAGCTCCCCTGGCGTCGTAATCGGCGTCAAAGCCCCACAGCTCCTGGCCTCTCGTATTTATCGCGTCAAAACGCCCGCCCGCGCCGATTATTATGCCGTGGGACGACAGGCTGAGATTCTGAACCTTCTCACCCGTATCATACTCCAGCACGCGTTCGCCGCCCATGTCCAGAAGCGCCACGCGCCCTACGGGTTCGGCCAGGCGGTTAAGCAGCCCGCGGCCCATTGCCAACGCAACGTGCCCGCCGTGAAAGCGCACGTGGTCAAGCTCGTTGTCAAGCGGGACGACCCAGCTTGCCCGCGACGGCTGGGATTCCTGAATGCAGAAAACCGACTTGTCCGTAACCACAACCAGATTATTGCCATCCATATACCGCATGATACCAAAGAACTGATTATTTAATTCGGGTATGTTCTCACCCCGGAGCGACGCGAAGATATCGTCGTTGAAGGGCGCGGCCTCGCTTCTGTTAAGGTAGCGGAAGGAGATAAAGGAATTGTACTGCACCCCCCCGACGTCCAGGTATGCCGTGGCCCATATGCGCCCGTCCCGGGAGATTGCCGTTGATATGACAAGGACGTTGTTCGGTTCCACCTTTTCAAGAATCAGATGCCCGTTGTGGTTATATACGTAGCTCACGTATCCGTCGCCTCTTTTTGTTACGACGCAGGAGAAGCCCATTTCGTTTACCGTGAAATTGACGATGGGGTTTGAGAAGCTGTGATGGTACAAAAGACGCTGGGTGTTGAATACATAGGCGTCGTAACCGCCGTGCTCCACAACGCCGGCAATCTGCCCCTCGCCGTACAGCATGGGGTTCTGCATGGTGAACAGCTCGGACATCTGTATGCTTCCGTCCTCCGTATAGTAGGTTATGCCGTCGCGCGAGGCGAAGAAGAACCCCTTTCCGCCGGGCGCGTAGAAAGAGGCGCCGCTGTTCGCGTCGAAGGGTATCACCGCGCCGACCGTCATAAACGTCATAAAATTGCTTTGCCTTCCGCCCGCGTATTCCGTTATAAAAAACAACGCGAGCGCGGCGGCCAGAACCGTGCAGGCCGCTATCTTAACCGCTTTAAATTTATTCATACAGATGCTTCCTTTATCGGATTATTTATGCTAAAATAACAAATTGAGCCATCTGTCTTTATAATATAATTAATCGCGCTTTTTTTCAATATGTTTTATATATAATTTACGGAGGTAAAGTGTTAATGCCGCAAAACGAAGCGCCCATCGACCCTAAGGACTATATATACGAAAAAAAGTATACATGCCCCTGCTGTGAGGAAGAATTCCTGAATTATACCGTGCGTGCCTCGCGCGTGCGGTTCCGGAGCGCGGACACGGATCTGCGCAGCCATTTCACTCCCTTTGACCCGCTGTATTACGACGCGCTTATCTGCCCGTTTTGCGGCCACGCCGCTATGAGCGCGTTTATGGGGCATGTGACGGACGCCCAGGCCCAGCGCGTAAAGGCGGAGATAACAAGCCGGTTCATAGCAAGGGACTACCCGATTGTATACACGCCGCAAGACGCCATAGAGCGGATGAAGTACGCGCTGCTGACCGCTGTGGTTAAAAATGTTAAGGCGAGCCAGCAGGCCAATATTTGCCTTAAGCTGAGCTGGGTATACCGGGACGCGGGCGACCCCGGGCAGGAAATGATATTTGCCAAACGGGCCCTTGAGGGCTTCGTCAAGGCCGTGGAAAAAGAGGTTCCGCCCATATCGGGCATGGACTCTGATTTGGTTACGTATTTGATCGGCGACCTGTACCGCAGGACGGGCAGCAACTCCGAGGCATTGAAATGGCTGGGGCGCGTGCTGGTGGACAAGGGTGTGAAACGGAGCATCAAGGACAAGGCGCTGATTGTTAAGGAGATTATTGATGGGCATGGGTAAAGCGTCAGGCCGCGGGCTTCCCGGTTTTTGGGAAACCGTGCGGGAACACGGCCTTTTGGAGCGCGGGGAGCGCGTTGTGCTGGGTTTATCGGGAGGGGCGGATTCCATGGCCCTTTTTCATATGCTGGCCGGCTCCGGGCTGTGCCCGGACATTTTAAACGTGCATATCAACCATGGCCTGCGCGGTGAGGAGAGCGACGGCGACGAGGAATTCTGCGCCGCCGTTTCTAAAAAGTACGGAGCGGGGTTCAGGGTTTACAGGGCCGATATATCCGCGCTGGCAAGGGAGCGGGGCTGTACGGAGGAGGAAGCCGGGCGGGAATTCCGTTACGCGGCGTTTGAGGAAGCCGCCGGGGAGTTCGGGGCGGGTAAAATCGCCGTGGCCCATAACAGGGACGACAACGCGGAGACGGTTATCATGCGGTTTCTGCGCGGTACGGGGCTGAAGGGCCTTTCGGGCATACCGGTACGGCGCGGCATGATAGTCAGGCCTTTGCTGTTTACGGGGCGGGACGATATTGAGGCGTATTTAGCTGAACAAGGCCTGTCCTGGCGGCTGGATTCGACAAACATGGGCAATGCTTATACGCGCAACAAGGTGCGCAATATCCTTATGCCTATTGTGCGGGAGCATTTTAATCCCGGCGCCGCGGAGGGGATAACGGCCGCTGTTGAAATGTACGGGCGGGAGGACGCGTTCCTGGAAAAACTGGCGGAAGATGCGGTCGGCAAAAGTCTGGTAAAGCGTGACGGGCATTCCGTAACACTATGTTCGCAAAAATTAAGCGGCTTCGACCCCGTTATAATAAACCGCGCGATAAGGATTGCGTATGCCATGCTTGCCAAGTCTATGAAAGACCTGAGCCGCGCGCATGTTGAAAAAGCTTCGGCGCTTTTGAATGCGGAGCGGGGGAAGCGTATCGATTTGCCCGGCGGGGTAACCGCGCGCGCGGGGAACGGGGAGCTGGTGATTGAGAAGCGCGGGGATAACGCCCCTTTGGCTTTTCAATATACGACGGATTTAAGCGAAAATTTGTTTATTGGCGAAAGAAAGGTTATGCTGTCTTTTAATTCAGGTTATGATGTAAAAGATTTCAAAAAACTGTATACTATCAAAGCCGGATATGATAGAATAAGTGAGGGGCTTGTATTCCGCACGCGTTTTCCCGGCGACAGGATTTTCCTGGCGGGCGTGGGAAGGCAGAGGATTAAGGATTTCCTGTGCGGGAAAAAGCTTTCGCAGGGCGAAAAGGACAGGCTGTTCTATTTGGCGGATGGCGCGGATATTATTGCCGTGTTCGGGGAAGCCGCTTGTTTAAGGGTTTCCGACGCGTATGATCCGGGGAAGCGCGGGGAGTTTGTAACAATCACGGTTCACTCTGGTAACTAATCCGGGCGGTCACAGACCGCCCCTACACCAAATCGTTTACAACGGGGGGTTTCTGGAATGGGCGAGAAAATCATTACTTTGATTTCTCAGGAATCTATCGAGAAAAGGATTGCGGAGCTGGCAAAGCAGATCGCCGCGGATTATGACGGAAAGAATCTGTTTATTATCTGCGGGTTGAAGGGGGCGTTTATTTTCGCCTCGGATCTGATGAAGCTTTTGCCCGCCGAGACGGAGATCGGCTTTATGGGGGTGTCCAGCTACGGGAAGGGCATGAAGAGCAGCGCACAGATGGAGCTTGTGCTGGATCTGCAGGATTCCATCGAGGACAGGCATGTGCTTCTGGTGGAGGACATTGCCGATACGGGGCGTTCCATAAGCTTCTTTAAGAAGCAGCTTGCCGGGCGGGGCTACGCGTCGCTGAAGCTTTGCACATTGCTGGACAAGCCGGACGCGCGGGTTGTGGAGGACGTTCTCCCGGACTATATCGGGTTCAGTATTGAGAATAAGTTTGTGGTCGGATACGGTTTGGATTTCGCACAGAAATACCGCGGGCTGCCCTATGTAGGTTATTTGACTTTTGATGATTGATTTTTAAATATTAATATGTTAATATAAAGTTTCTGATAAATAATTGGTATAAGTTGTCAGTTAAAAACGGAGGAACAGGATGGGAAAGCACGGAAAGAATTTTATGCTTTACGGTGTTGTATTGATGTTTACGCTGCTCCTTGTATTCGCTGTCAGGAGCTATCAGGCTCCTTTACAGGGCGAGAGGTATACTTACGATAATCTTATACTGCAGCTTGCGTCGGGCAGGAATGAGATAGCGAAGCTGGAGGTTCACAGGGATTCGGACTACGGCGAGTGCGCCGTGATAACGGTTACCTTCCGGGATCCGCTGAGGTCTGTTGAGACGGTGCAGACAGTTACCCTGACACATTTCCTGCGCGAATACGCGGAGCCGGCGGTGCTTAACCAAGGCGTTGAGCTGGACGTGCGCATACCGACGCGGACGGGCAATATCTTCACATACCTTCCAACCATCATAATGCTGATAATTTCCGTGTTCCTGCTGTTTGTCATCATACAGCAGATGCAGGGCGGGGGCGGCGGGAACAAGGTGATGAGCTTCGGTAAAAGCCGCGCCAGGGTTACGATTGACGACAAGAAAAAGATAACGTTTGAAAAGGTTGCGGGGCTGGTTGAGGAAAAAGAGGACTTACAGGAGATTGTAGGGTTCCTGAAAGCACCGGACAAGTTCCGCGAGATAGGCGCGCGGATACCCAAGGGCGTGCTGCTGGTAGGCCCTCCGGGAACGGGTAAGACGTTGATAGCCCGGGCCGTGGCGGGTGAGGCGGGCGTGCCGTTTTTCAGCATATCCGGCTCCGATTTCGTTGAGATGTTCGTTGGCGTTGGCGCGTCGCGCGTCAGGGATTTATTTGATCAGGCCAAGAAAAATTCACCCTGTATCGTATTTATAGACGAGATTGACGCGGTGGGGCGGCGCAGGGGCGCGGGCCTTGGCGGCGGGCACGATGAGCGCGAGCAGACGCTGAACCAGCTCCTTGTTGAGATGGACGGCTTTGGCGTTAACGAGGGTGTTATTATCCTTGCCGCCACAAACAGGCCGGATATCCTGGACCCGGCGATTTTGCGGCCCGGGCGTTTTGACCGCCGCGTTGTGGTGGGCAGGCCGGACGTTAAGGGGCGCGAGGAAATCCTGAACGTTCACGCCGAGGGCAAAAAACTGGGCGCGGATGTCGATATGAAATCCGTCGCGCAGACCACGCCGGGGTTCACGGGCGCTGACCTTGAAAATCTTTTGAACGAAGCGGCGCTGCTTGCCGCCCGTGACGATAAACTGGAAATTACCGCGGAGTATATACGCAAGGCCTTTGTAAAGGTGGGCATCGGCACGGAGAAGAAGAGCCGCGTCATTACGGAGCGCGAACGCCGCATCACCGCTTACCACGAGGCCGGGCACGCGATAATGTTTGAGATGCTGACCGATACCGATCCCGTGCATATGATCTCGATTATCTCGACGGGAATGGCGGGCGGGTATACCATGCCGCTGCCCATTGAGGAACGCCTGAGCATGACGAAGAAAAAGATGGAGCAGGAAATTGCGGTCCTCCTTGGCGGGCGGGCGGCTGAAAAGCTTGTGCTGGACGATGTTACGACGGGTGCGTCGAACGATATTGAGCGGGCGACGGGCATGGCCCGCAACATGGTGACGCGGTACGGCATGAGCGACAAGCTTGGGCCGATCCAGTTCGGCAGCGACAGCGAGGAAGTATTTATCGGCAGGGATTGGGGGCACGCGCGCAATTACAGCGAGGACGTGGCTCAGCTTATCGACAAGGAGATAAAGCGTATCGTTGAGCAGGGTTATGAAAGCGCGCTGGAAATATTGACCAAGCATATGGATATTATGCATAAAACCGCCGAACTGCTGCTGGAAAAGGAGAAGGTTACGGGCGTTGAGTTCCGTACCCTGTTCCCCGAGGGTGTGCTGACGGAGAAAGACCGCACGGACGCGATGGCTAAGGTTATCGTCGCGCCGGAGGAAGCGCCGTCCGGCGGGCAGGATGCCGAAGCGCCCGTTACTCCTGAGGAAACGGGGAACAATCCGGATAAAGACATATTTTAAATTATTCAAAACGAAAGGGTCAAGGGACTGCATCCCTTGCAGGGGTTTGGGGACAGAGTACCCAAGGTCTTGAGGTTAAATCAATGCTATTGGTAATAGATTTGGGAAACACGAACATCACGTTTGGCGTGTGCAACGACAATGAGGTAACGGCGCAATGGCGGCTTACGACGGGGCAAAACAGGACGATTGACGAGATGGGCATGAATCTGGTGTGGCTGCTGGAGAACGGCGGGTTCAAGGCCGGGGACATACATGACGTCGTGATTTCGTCCGTTGTGCCGAAGCTTTTGTATCCGCTGACTAGAGCGGTTAACAATTATTTCCGCGTAGAGCCCATTGTTGTGACGAAAGAGCTGGAGCTGGGGCTGAAGCTGATTGTCCCGGCCACAAAGGAGCTTGGGTCGGACCGGCTGGTGAACTGCGCGGCGGCGTATAAGCTGTACGGCGGGCCGGTTATCGTGATTGATTACGGCACGGCGACCACCTATGACGTTATTGACGGGGATGGGGAGTTTATAACCGGCATAACCGCGCCGGGCGTGAAGATATCGGCCGACGCGCTGTTTGAGAAGGCCGCGCTGCTTGGGGCGGTTGAGCTGGCAATGCCCAGGAGCATCCTTGCCACGAACACGGCGGAGAGCCTTCAATGCGGGATTTTGTTCGGCTGTATCGGTGAGACGGAGTATATCGTTTCGCGGCTGAAACGTGAGCTTTCGATGCCAAGCGCGGTTGTGGCCGCGACGGGCGGGCTGTGCCGGGTGATTGCGTCGGGGACGGAGGGCGTGTTTGACCATGTCGTGCCCGCGCTGACCCTTGAGGGCTTGCGGCTGATTTATAATATGAATCCGAGAATAAAATGAAAATCGGGGATATCTCGCTTCCGGGGCGGGTTATCGCCGCTCCTATGGCCGGGGTGACGGATCCCTGTTTCCGGCGTATTTTGAACGAACACGGCGCGGCGCTGACGGTGACGGAGATGGTCAGCGGCAAGGGCTTGATACATGGTAACGCGGCTACCCGCGCGCTTTTGCGGGTTTGCGGCAAGCAATGCCCCGCATCCGCGCAGCTTTTCGGCAGGGAGCCTGATGTGCTGGCGGAGGCCGCCCTTATCATTGCGGAAGAATTTACGGACATTGATATAATTGATATAAACTGCGGCTGCCCCGCGCCCAAGATTGCCCGGAACGGCGAGGGTTCCGCGCTTATGCGCGATCCGGCGCTGATTGGGGAAATCGTACGGGCGGTGGTTAAGGCGGGTAAGCCGGTAACGGTGAAGCTGCGCAAGGGTTTCGGCAGGAATGACAATACCGCCGCGGAGGCAGCAAGGGCGGCGGAAGAAGCCGGAGCGTCCGCTGTTTGCGTCCACGGGCGGACGGCAAGCCAGATGTATGGCGGCTTTGCGGATTTAAACGCGATTGCCGCGGTTAAGCAAGCCGTTGAAATACCGGTTGTAGGGAATGGTGATATACAAACACCTGAGCAGGCTCTGCGTATGATGGAAGTTACGGGATGCGACGCGGTTATGATCGGGCGGGGTTTGTGGGGTAATCCGTGGCTTGTCAGCCGGGCCGATGCCCTTTTAGAGAAGGGCGAAACGGTTCCGGAGCCAACGCCGCGGGAACGGATTGAAACCGCCGTCAGGCATGTTCATATGCTGGTGACGGGTAAAGGCGCGCGCGTGGGGATACGTGAGGCGCGGAGCCATCTCCATATGTATACGAAGGGGCTGCGGGGAGCGTCGGCGGCAAGGGTCAGGATAAACCGCGCGGAGAGTGTCGGTGAGATCGAGGGGATTTTAAGGGAGCTTGCTTTGGAAAATGATTAAGGCCTTAGCTTGGGGGCGCCGTTTATATCAGCGGAGGTAGGTTTATGACTGAAAAGTTGCAAAATCAACTTAAATTTTTAGAAATCTCCGATGGCATGAAAAAAATATTTCGTCAAACAACGTTGATTGACGGCTCCCGATATGAAAATGATGCCGAGCATTCATGGCATTTCGCGCTTATGGCGATGACCTTGTTTGAGCATTGCGCGCTTGATGGCGTGAGCATTGACCGTGTGATAAAAATGGCAATCATACACGATTTGGTAGAGGTTTTCGCGGGCGACACTCCCGCGCAGGATATAGCCGCTAATATTGGTAAAGAGGAGCGCGAACGTGAAGCCGCGGACAGATTGTTTGCGTTACTGCCTGAAGAACAGGCGGGTGAATATCGCGGTCTTTGGGAGGAATTTGACGCTATGAACACGCCCGACGCAATTTATGCCTCGGCGGTAGATAGGTTTCAATCGTTTTACCTCATTCATCTAAGCGGTACAGGCAGCGCTTGGGTAAAATTCAACGCAACCGCGGAACGCGCCAAAACACGTATGCTGCCTGTTAAAACAGCAATCCCATCATTATGGCAATGGATTGAGGAAGCGATTGAGATAAATATAGAAAAAGGATTGTTAATTAAATAAAGTGATACTTAAATGCGTCACACCGTCCCCACACCCCTTCGCAACCGGTCGTTTTGTATATAAAAGCGGTTTTATTCATATAATTACGTAGCCTGGTTATGAAGGACATTGGGCTATGGGTCAAATGTTTAGTGACGCGGCCGGATATAGGGCCGTTTTGCCAATCCGCGGGTGCCTTGGACGCGGGTGCGGGGCTGTGCTGCCGTATCCGCGGAAACAGGCGGGGCAGGCGGAGAAGAAAGACAAGCCGTACATGGCTGTGATTTGGAACAAACAGGCACGTATAACCGTTTTAATAATTACATCTGAAAGGGTTGGGTTTTTTTGAGCGAGAAAAAAATGCTGCTTACTTATTCAGGGCTGAAGGAGCGGGAAGACGAGCTTCGCCACCTTAAAACTGTTAAGAGGAAAGAGATCGCCGAAAAGATTAAAGAAGCCCGCAATAAAGGCGACCTTTCCGAAAACGCCGAGTATGACGCCGCCAAGGAGGAACAGGCAAAGTATGAGGCGCGTATTGCCGAATTGGAAAAAATGCTGCGTGCGGCGGTTGTGATAGACGAGGAGGACCTTGACAAGGATGTTGTCGGCATCGGTTCCAAGGTGACGCTGTTCAGCGAGGAATTCGGTGAGGACGAGGAGTACGTCATTGTCGGAAGCGCTGAGGCCAACCCTGCCGGCGGCAAGATTTCAAACGAGTCGCCGCTGGGGAGTGTTATTTTGGGCCGCCGCGTGGGTGACGAGGTCTTTGTTGACGCGCCCGCGGGAATAATAAAATATGTAGTTAAGAGCATTGCTTAACGGGAGATGACGAAATGACAATGGACGACGAAAGGGACGACATTTTAAGCCAGGATGATTTAAGCGAGCAAATGCTTATAAGACGGGAAAAATTGCGCGGATTGCAGGATAACGGGCAGGACCCCTTCCGGCATGTCACGTTTGATGTCAGTATAAAAAGTGTTGAGATACCTTCCCGTTTTGAGGAGCTGGAGGGTAAAACCGTATCCTTGGCGGGGCGTATGATGAGCCGCCGCGTTATGGGTAAGGCCAGTTTTTTCCATATACAGGACAGGGACGGGCAGATTCAGGCTTATATAAAGAAAGACGACGTCGGCGACGATGTCTACGAGGCCTTTAAGGATTATGATATCGGCGATATTGCGGGTGTTGCGGGCACAGTGTTCAAAACACGCACGGGCGAGATTTCCGTCCATGTTTCAGAAATTGCGCTGCTGGCCAAGAGCCTGCGCGTCCTGCCCGAGAAATTCCATGGGCTGCGCGACCATGAGACGCGCTACCGCCACCGTGAAGTGGATTTGATTATGAATCACGATGTGCGTAATACCTTTATCAAGCGTTCGGCTGTCATACGCTCCATACGCGAGCTTCTGGACGGCGAGGGCTTTATTGAGGTGGAGACGCCGGTTTTGCAAGTGATACCGGGCGGCGCTTTGGCGCGTCCTTTTATTACGCGCCATAACACCCTTGATATGGATATGTATGTGCGGATTTCGCTTGAGCTGTACTTAAAAAGGCTTATTGTGGGAGGATTAGAGCGCGTTTACGAAATTGGGCGCGTGTTCCGCAACGAGGGTATGAGCCAGAAGCATAACCCCGAGTTCACCATGCTTGAGCTGTATCAGGCGTACACGGATTATCACGGGATGATGGATATTACCGAGCGGATTTGCCGCAAGGCCGCTCTGGACGTGACGGGCAGCGCCATGGTGCGTTATCAGGGACATGACTTGGATTTTGGCAAGCCTTTTGAACGGCTGACAATGGTGGATGCGGTTAAGAGATACGCCGATGTGGATTTTGACGCGATAACCTTTGAGGATGCTTTGGCGCTTGCGAAAAAGCGTGGCATACATGTTGAGAAACATCACGGCAAGGGTAATATATTGAATTCGTTCTTTGAGGAATATGCCGAGAAGAACCTTATTCAGCCTACGTTTATAATGAACCATCCCATAGAAATATCCCCGCTGGCTAAGCAAATGCCCGAAAACCCGGCATATACCCTGCGTTTTGAGCCATTTGCCGCGGGCAGGGAGCTGGGAAACGCTTTTTCGGAGATAAACGACCCCATCGACCAGCGCAAGCGTTTTGAGTATCAGGAAAGTCTGCGCGGAGCCGGTGACGACGAGGCGCATATGATAGACGAGGACTTCCTGCACGCGCTGGAGGTAGGCATGCCGCCGACGGGGGGCCTTGGCATCGGCGTGGACAGGCTGGTTATGTTATTGACGGATACGGCCTCTATCAGGGACGTTTTGCTGTTCCCCACGATGAAGCCGTTATAAATTCAATAAATTAAGGAAATAAATCAGGTATGGTTGACCGCGAGTCTATAAAGATTATGTCCAAGCTGGCTTCGTATGACAAGTACTACGCGGCCGGGGACCGTAAAAAAGCGGAGTATTTCCGCCATGACTATGTGTACAGGCAGAATATGGCTACGCGATTTTTTACGCTTATCGGCAGCTTCATCGTCGTAGGCTTCTATTTTATGCATAAGATCCTTATAGACGGGCTGGATGTGCTGAACATACGGGCGATTGAGATCGACCTTATTATGATGGGCATTTTCGTGATACTTATGCAGTTTTTGTATTCTCTTCTTGGTTTTGTATTACATTCCATGGATTATAACGCCGCGCAGCAGCGCATTGACGAGTACGCGGAGAATATGGGCGAGCTGGCGCGGCACAGGTCGCCCGGCAATGTTGAGTATATCACAAGGGAGAGGCCGTACAAAGATTATGAGCCCGATGATGATGAGTATTATTAGGATTAAGGAAAAGGCAGTTGTCCTGTACAGGAACCATGAGACGGTGGTTCTGTTCGCGCTCAAGTTCCTGATGGGGCTTGTCCTGTTCGGACGCATCAATTCCGTGGGGTATTTCCGGGAGGGTTTCTCGTTTGCGGGGGGCGCGCTGTGGACTCTTGGGCTGTCGGCGCTTTTCGCCGTAGCCCCGCCGACGGCAGCGCACCTGGTTCTGCTGCTTGCCGTAATGATACAGATATCGCTGTCGCTGGAACTGACGCTGGTAGTGTTCCTGATCGGCGCATGCATATTGATTTTCTATTGCCGCTTGCAACCCCAGCGAAGCTTTATTATACTGGCTATGCTGCTGGGTTTTTATTTCAGGATCCCGTATGCCGTGGTATTGGTTGCGGGCTTGTACGTGGGTTTTGCGGCGATAATACCCGTTGCCATAGGCTCGGCTATTTGGGGGTTCCTGCCGCTGTTTTCCGGGCTTGCCGGGCGTGCGCCCACGCAGGATTTGGTTGATTTTGACATGATTGCCGCCACGGACAGCCTTGCCGAAATTTATATATCCCTTCACGCCCAGTTTACGGGGGATTTTTTGTGGGTATTCAACTCGTTTATCTTCGCGATGGTCATTATTTCAGTTTATGCCGTCTCACGCCTGACGATAAATTATTCAAAGGAAATAAGCCTGATACTGGGCGGTGTGCTGTGCATATTCGGGGTAATAATGTCGTCCGGGGTAAGCGAGAATGCCGCAAGTACGGGTTCCGCCATCTTTTTCACACTTCTCAGCGTTGTCCTTGCCCAAGCCGTGCGGTTCTTTGACCTGGCGCTGGATTATAAAAAAGTAGAGTACGTAGAGTTTGAGGACGAGGACAATTATTACTATGTAAAAATAATCAACAAGTTAAAATCACCCGATGCCCCGGTACCGGCCCCGGCAAGAGTTCCAAGGGAAACCCCGGCCAAACCGCACGCCGCAAGGCGCGCACCCGCCTCAAGGCGTGAGCCCGAACCAAGGCGCGCCCCCAGAGGAAGGGCGGCTCCCAAAAAAGTCTACACCCGCCGCCCCCCGCCGCCGGAATCGGACTACTGGGACGAGGATCATTAAAAATCTGGAAGCAGAAGGGTAACTGGTGTGCCTGCCGGTCTTCAAAACCGAGTTGAGCGGTTGTACCGCTTGGGTGGGTTCGATTCCCACATGCTTCCGCCACGATTGAACGTCAATCTTGATACAAGACTGACGTTGTAGAAAAGCCCGATTTATCGGGCTTTTTTGATGTTCAAATCAGTAATGTAAGAGTTTCAGGCGGCTCTTTTTCGATTTTATTGCACCCTTTCGTGTTCGTCATGCACCCAAGAAAATGATGCCCACTACCTTTCGTGTTAATAGTATAGGAATCGTGTAATGATGCACCCAAGTCAAAACTTGCCTTAAAACAGTAGCATTTTTATTATGGCAAAGCGAGCTTTATCGTTAGCTGCTCCTAAACTTTATTCAACTCATCGACAAACGCGGGTTTGCGCTTATATGTAGATTTGAGTTCATTTATGAGTATTGCTGACTCTTGCTTATAACCTGCATTCGCAAAAAATGAAATATGGTGGCATACTTCCCGGTACCTTTCGCGTTTATTAGCGGATTCTGTTTCTTTGTTTATTTGCTCAATATATATATCACGTATATCATCCGGATAATTACTTGAAAGCGACTTCCCGTAATTATAAACCTGATATTTATGTTTTTTCAACTGTTCCAGCAATAGCGCATGTTCATTTTCTTTAACCAATATATCCATATATTTTTGATAATGCAATTTTTCCGCACACTCAATAAGCAAAGAAGCATATGTGCTGTCCCATGCTCCCTGTTCTTTAAGCAGCACCTTTGATTTATTATAAAACTCCAAATCCCCTGCAAGAAGTATTTCTCTTGCCGTTTCCGTCATCTTTTTCGTGTTTGATATCATTTCATATACATTATATAACTTGTATAGCCAAGGTGAAATGCAATGGTATTGATTATATATAGAAAGTGCGTCAATGCACAACCTTTCCCCTTCGGCAAAGTCTTTACGCGATATTGCATTGTCAAATGCAATTTCTCTTAGTTTCGGGAAATGCAGATTGTCATAAATAAAATCGTTCAAAGCCTTTTCCCCATCAAATTTACGGACAAGTTCGAGCACTATTAATTTGAAATCCTCTTCACGCCATTTTGAGTCTAAGATCGCCAAAACATGCTCAAGTTCACTACGGTTTTCCAAAGTAGCGAATTTTACCGCAATTAATAATAGCTTATCTTCGTAATTTGCACCATAATCTTTGCCGTCCTCAAGTTCGGAAAGTTCAATGCAATGCTCGAAAATATACTGTTTATCCTCAGTAGTAATAGCACATGACGCGATTTCAGACATTATTGTTAGGCAGTATTCTGCTTCATCACAAATCTCGCATTCGCCTTGATATTCAAAATTTTCAAGCAGCTTTCGATAAAGAAACTCTACTTCAGCAAAAGCGAGCCGAATATGCCCCTGGCTGGTACGTTGATTTATTTCCGCAAGAATATCACTTGTATCAAAGCTTACGTAACCCCAACTATCATGGTTTCGGTAATCCGATACACCATCAAGTGCAATGTCAATGTCTCTGGTGATTTTCTTAAGTTCCTGTTTGAATTCCGGGTGGCGAAAACGAACATTCACGGCATTAGCGAACTTAGTATCTTTTTTGGCGTATTTGTCAAGAAAATCATAAAGCTCTTCTAAATTTAGTTTTTTGAATAAATCTTTCAAGATTACACCTTCCAAAATTCAACATGTGCTTTGCGTTTCAGACCAAACAGCATCTCTTTTTTTACTATACCGTGTTGACTTTCGCTTTACTCCGTTCATTGTAATTTCAATATTACTCCTGCGAGCATTTTCTGTTTGGACAGCCTCGAAAATATCCTTTGAAATTATCGCCGGATGGTCTGATATGCACATATATTGTTTAAACTCACCTTTATTTTCTTTGCGCTTTTTTGTTTTCACAGGTGATAATTGCATTGAAGTATATGACTTGAAAATAACTACATTTCCGCAGTATTTTTCGTTTGAAAGCAGCTTATCCAGCGTATTTTTGCTCCACCGTTCTTTACCGGTGGCCGTTCTCACTCCATTTAATTCCAGTTCTTTAATTATACCGATAAGGCTTTCACCGCGGATATACATTTCAAAAATAGACTTCACTACTGCAGCTTCGTCTTGTTTTTTTGTAAATTTCCAAATTTATCGGTATAATAACCGAAGCACCTGCGTTTATATAAACCCGATGTACCGTTTTTTGCTTTCATAATTAGCCCCATCTTGGTATTTTCACTACGGGATTCGTTTTCAGCTTGGGCACACGCTTCAATAATGGTTATGAAAAGTTCGCCGTCCGAATCGGCTGTAGAAATCGTCTCTTGATCAAATAAAACGCCCACACCAAGCTCTCGTAATTCTCTGACGGCGTTTAATAAATCTACCGTATCACGTCCAAACCGGCTTATACTTTTGGTAATAACCAAATCAAGTTTATTAGCTCGGCAATCTTGTAACAGACGTAAAAACTCTGTTCGTTGGGAAGCTGTTTCCGCAGACTTTATATCAATGTAAATATCAATCAACCACCACCCCGGCTGGTTTGTAACAACTCTCGTATAATATGAAACTTGATTAACAAGGCTCGCCAATTGGTCATCATGCTTTGAACTCGCGCGGCAATATATTCCCACACGCTTCATTGTCGGAGGAAGGGGTCTATGTTCGATTCTTCTTATGATGGGCAAGAGGATTCCCCCTTAATAATAAAAGGATAATATCAGATATTTTGTCGAATGTCAATATTAGTCCACTAATTAATGTGTATATTAAAAATGGTAAGAAGCTGTACACACATAAAAATCAACGAGAAGGTTTGATTTCACATTAGTCCCAGCATCGCATCTAAAACACCATCTATTGATAAAATTATTTTTGTCGATAGATGGTTGCTATATACGGAAAAAGTCCAGGAATGCTGGGCTTTTTTGCTGTCGTGGTTTTTTGTTTTATCATTTCTTGGCAGTTTCCACAGCAGTTTTACGGAGGACACAAGACACGAACCCCACCTGTTTTTCGGCTTACGCAAAAGGCAAATCGTTAAAAGATAGTAAATCGTTAAAAGATGCACACCCACTGCAAGGCAAATCGTTAAAAGATAGAAAATAAAAAAACAGCCCGCCGAAGCAGGCTTTCAGACTGTCGACAAAACCCCTTCCGAGAAGCCATAACGAAAGGGGTTTTGCTAATTGAATTAATAAATAGGATTCATACAG
>WRAC01000039.1 GCA_009780415.1 Defluviitaleaceae bacterium
GAGCTTTTGGGCGTGTTTTCTGGCAAGGATATGATATATACATATCCAAACGGCGATCAGGTCTGCGTCGTAGGTATAACTTATATCTGCCGGGATTTCAAGGGCGATCCGCTGCCGGACACAGATGAAACGCTGGAACTTAAATGGTTCGATGCGAACGACATGCCGCAAAATATAAGCCCTCCGGACCGCAAGGCTTTTGAGGCTTTTGCCGATTGGGTTAAAAATGCGGTTTAATATTATAAAAAGAATACTGTTGATAAACCGTTTCAAGATACAGAATGTATCAAACAGCTTTTAATATGGAAAAAACACAGCATAAATCAGGTAATAACAAGCAGGCCAAAAACATCCTCAGCGTCATGCTCATCATGTCCGCGGGGAAATTGGCGGGGTTGTTCCGGGAAATCCTTATCGGCGGCAGGTATGGGACGGGCAGCGTGGAATCCGAGGCGTTCGGCTACGCCGCGCAATTCCCCAACACCTTTCTTGACGTCTTTTTTGCGTCCGCTTTTACAGCAAGCTTTATCCCCATTTTCAACGCGCACCTCGAAAAAAGGGGCAAAAAAGCCGCCTTTGAACTCGCCAACTCTTTCATTACATTAACATTTTCAATAACCGCCGCCGTTACCGCCGTTTTGCTGATTGGCACACCCGTGATTATGCGAGTAATCCTTTACTTCGCGGGCGAAACCGCGTTTTCAAACGAAATCCATACGCTGGCAACCCCGCTTTTAAGGCTCATGTTCCCCACAATAATGCTGAGCGGCGCCGCTTTTTCAATAACCGGTATCCTTCAGGCAATGGAAGAATTCAACGCGCCCGCCGCCATGAGCCTTGTCTCAAACATATTAATCATCATTTATTTGATTTTTTTTATAGACTCACTGGGCATTTTCGGCCTGGCCGCCGTGTTCCTTCTGGGCTGGGCAACGCAAATATTTATACAGCTCCCGGCTCTGCGCAAAAAAGGCTTCCGTTTCCGTCCCAGGTTAAACTTAAAAAACCCGGAAATAAAGTCCGGCCTGAAGGACATCGGGAAGCTTATGCTGCCCGTAATGGTAAGCTCGTGGGCGTTCCCCGTAAACCTGATGGTAAACGCAAGCATCGCGGGGCGCGTTGCGGGCGTTGCGGCGCTTAGGTTCGCCTACACTATTTATTCCGTGCTTACTGGCATAATAGTCCTTTCCTTCACAAACGTTATGTTTACGCGGTTTTCAAAGCTTAGCGCCAGCGATAGGACCGATGAGCTGGGCGAATCCATCTCCGCCTCGGCCCGTGGTGTTTTATTTTTCCTTCTGCCCCTTTCCGCCGCATTATTTGTCCTCGCGCCCGCCGCCATCCGCATCATCTATGAGCGCGGCGCGTTTACCGCGGAATCAACCGCCGTAACGGGCGCGGCTCTCAGGTTCTTCGCGCTGGGCATGGCGGGCTTCGGGCTGTACAACATCCTCAACCGGGGATTCTATGCCCGCCGCGAAGCCAAAATCCCGCTTGCGGCAAGCCTCGCCGCCATTGCCGTTAACGCGGCTCTGAGCCTATTATTGGTTGACCGCCTTGGTGCCGGAGGCCCGGCTCTCGCACTGTCCATCTCTATCACAACGGCAAGCTTAATCCTCTTCGTCTCTTCATCAAGAAAAAAAATACTCCGCCTCAACCGGTCATTCTTCGCGGATTTAATAAAAATGCTGTTCCTGTCCGTTATAACGGGCTTAATCATAGCGGTTACAAACGATTTCATGCTCTCTATTTTATTAGCCGGCGGTAAAGCCGCCGCGGTTTTAGCCGCCGGAACAGCCGGTATCTTTGGCATGATATGGTATTTTTGGGGCGCAGGCTTCTTGAGGATAAGGGAGGCGGAAATGCTAAAAAAACTCCTGAACGGAAGGGTTAAGGGGCGAGCGCCCCTTGCAGGGGGTTTTGGGGACGGCGTCCCCCAAGGCCTTAATATTTTAATGGTAACAATGTCCTTAAACATAGGCGGGGCGGAAACGCATATCCTTGAGTTGTGCCGGGCGCTGCGCAGGAGGGGCGTGAATGTATGCGCGGCTTCGTCGGGGGGGAAGTACGCGGAAGAGCTGGTATCCTGCGGTATTCCGCATTATACGGTGCCGTTGTCCCGGAAGCGGCCCTGGAGCGTTTTAACGGCGTATTTTACCTTAAAACGAATTATAAGGGAAAACGGGATAAATATTGTTCATGCGCACGCGAGGATACCCGCGTTTATCTGCGGTTTTGTGTGCCGCAAGATGAAGGCGCGGTTTGTGACGACCGCGCATTGGGTGTTTAACACGAAGTTTCCATATAATCTGCTGTCGGATTGGGGACAGGCTTCGCTGGCGGTAAGCGAGAGTATAAAAGATTACTTGATTGAAAATTATGGTTACGAGCCCGGACGGATTATTGTAACGACAAACGGTATCGACACGGATAAATTCCGCCCGGAAACGGACGGCGGCGAGTTGTTAACGGAGTTTGGGCTTGACCCGGCGAAAAAGCGGATTGTAAGCCTTAGCCGCTTGGATGGCTGGCGTAACCCGGCTAACCCTGATACGGTGCGCGCCGGCGCGTTTCTTGCGGCTTTGGGGTTGATTAACGCCGCGCCGGATTTGGAGAATGCGCGTCCCGGAGAGCTTGAAATAATAATTGTCGGCAGCGGCGACAGTTTTAACGAGATCACCGAAGCGGCGGCCGCCGCAAATAAAGCCGTTGGGCGAAAGATGGTTATTACAGCGGGGTCAAGGACGGATGTAAACCGCTTTTTGGGGCGGGATGTGACGGATTTGTTTGTAAACGTCAGCCGCTCGGCGCTGGAAGCAATGGCGGCGGAACGCCCGGTGATTTTGGCGGGGAACGAGGGGTATATGGGCTTGCTGACGCCCGAACTGCTGGAGGAAGCCGCGGAATCAAATTTCTGCTGCCGCGGCGGTTATCCGCAAACTTCTAAGGAACTGCTGGTGAAGGATATCCTTGCCGCGCTGGATTTGAGCGATGAGGAATTGGCGAAAATAGGGGCTTGCGGCAGGGAATTTGTTAAAAACAACTATTCTGTTGAGCGTATGACTGATGACGCGCTGGAGCTTTACGGGATTGTTTCGCGCCCGATGAAGAGGTATGACGCCGTGCTGTCCGGTTACTACGGCACCGGGAACAGTGGCGATAATATGATTCTTTCGTCTATTATTGACGCCATAAAGCGCGAGGTTCCGGGGGCGCGGATCGCGGTGCTGTGCCGGAACCCGGAGGTGACGGCGGCGGCATACGGCGTAAAAACAATCTGGATGTTTAACTTTTTCAGGATATACGGCGCATTGAAGCGGGCAAACCTCCTTATTTCCGGCGGCGGTACGCTGCTTCAGGATAACAGCAGCACGAAGTCTTTGCTTTATTATTTGTCTGTTGTTAATTTGGCAAGGAAACTCGGCTGTAAGACGATGATTTACGCCAGCGGCCTTGGCCCGTTTAAAAATAATAAAAACCGCGAGCGCGCCGCGCGTACCTTGCGCCGCGTTGATTTGATTACCCTGCGCGACGAGCTTTCATTGGACGAAATCGCAAAAATGAATACCGCGGATATCAAGGCGGCAGTGACCGCCGATGCCGTCTTTGGGCTGACTCACAACGAAATCCCCGCACAGCCGGTATTGGATGAGCTGGGTCTTGGCGGCAAGGAATTCTTCTGTGTGGCAATACGCGGCTGGAAATCATTGCCGCCGGATTTTGCGGAAATTTTGGCGCGGTTTGTTGATTATATGCATGATAGGTATAATTTGACGGCACTTTTCATAATAATGCAGCACTCGGAAGACATGGATATCTCCAAACAGGTAAAAACCGCGTCTAGGGCCGGGGGAGTTTTGCTTACCCGTAATCTGTCCGCGGACGAAACCTTTGCCGTTATATCAAATGCGCGGTTTGTCGCGGCAATGCGGCTGCACGCCATAATCTACGCCGCTAAAATGGGCGTGCCGGTTATCGGGCTGAGCTACGACCCCAAGGTATACGGCATGGCGAAGATTTTTTCGCAGGCCTATTGCGTCGATGTGGAAAATGTTACAACGGAGGCCTTGATAGGGTTTGCCGATGATGTGATTGCGAAAAGGGACAGTATATCGGAAAGGCTTCTTGATATAAGCGCCGGCCTGGTTGGAAAAGCGGCGCAGACGGCTAAAATGGCCGGGGATATCATCAACCGGAGGGATATTTAATGTCAAAACCTGATAAAATCAATATCCTTGGCGTTAATTTCGGCTACCTCACTTTTGACGAAGCGTTGGAAATGTTAATGGGGTTTTTGGATGGGGATAGACCGCGCGCGGTGTTTACGCCCAATCCCGAATTTGTTATGCTGGCGCGGAAAGACCCGGAATATAAAGCATTGCTGAATGGCGCGGACGCGGTTTTGCCCGACGGGATAGGCATTGTGCTGGCCTCGCGGTTAGGGAGGCATAAATTGAAAGGGCGCATAACAGGCTATGATATCGTTCAGGCCATTTTTTCCAGGATTAGGGAGACGGATAAAACAGTTTATTTTTATGGCGGAGCTCCCGGCGTTGCCGACGAGGCCAGGCTCAGGATGGAGGAGACCCATCCCGGGCTTAGGATAGTTGGCGCAAGTAACGGCTATTTGGACGACGCGGGGCAGGAAGCGATGACGGAGGAGATAAAGCGGCTGAAGCCCGATATCCTGCTGGCAGGGACAGGCTCTCCGAGACAGGAGCGTTGGATTTCCTTACATAAAGAAAACCTGCCTTGTAAGCTTTTTATCGGTGTGGGCGGTTCCTTTGACGTTATGAGCGGCAGAATACCGCGTGTTCCCAAGCTTATCGGTGATATGGGCTTTGAGTGGCTTTACAGACTTATTAAAGAGCCGAAGCGTATAAAAAGGCAGGTACAATTGCCGTTGTTTATACTTGCGGTTATACGGGAACGGTTTAGGTAACCGCGGGGGGATGCCCGCGCACCCGGTCCATTGACCTAGTTAAGGATAGACAAAGCCAAGATTTTTATGGTATAATTGATGAAATAATATTACCGGTAAGGACAATGATTAGCAAATAAATTAAATATTTTAGGAATGATTTTATGGATGTTGTTGTTATATATAACAGTAAAACAGGATTCACAAAGAAATATGCGGAATGGATTGCGGAGGAATTAAGTTGTGATACCCTGCCTTATAAGGATTTTACCAATACAGCCGCGGACGGGTACGATGTTGTTATTTTCGGCAGCCGTGTCCACGCCGGAAGTATTGAGCATCTTAAAAAAATTAAAACGCACTTCGCCGACAACCCCAATCAAAAATTGGTTGTTTTCGCTACCGGAGGGACTCCTGCCGCTGCCGAAGAAGTTATTAATAAGATTTGGAACAATAATTTATCAGAAGCAGAAATTAAGTCTATACCGCATTTTTATATACAGAGCGGGTTGGATTACGGGAAGATGAACTTTCTTGACCGGACTATAATGAAAAGCGCCGCAATGATTTTGAGTAAGGTAAAAAATAAAAACGACGATGAAGCGGGTTTTGAGCAGGCAATAAAAAATTCTTACGATAGCTCATCAAAAGATTATATAATGCCGTTGGTCAGCTTTGTTAAAGGCTATATCGCCGCTAATCAGGGGTTTAAACGGGAGTAATATATATCCGCGGAGGGTAAATGTGTTTAATTTTAACGAGACGCAATTATATCTTGATAAGACCTTGATGATAAGACGGCGATTCTTTTAATTAACAAGCATAACCCTAAACAGTCGAACATAGAGTCTGTCATAATTCATGAGCTTCTGCATATAAAACTCTGGGGCATGGATCAAATGATTGAGAATTTATTGCATTGCGTTTATGGCAGCGATGAAAACGACCCCAAATTCGCGTTTGCGTATGCGCAGTTTATGGGGTTGCTTGAACAGACAACCGAGGATTTGGCCAAGGGTTATACGGAACTCGGGGCTGATAATAAAGCCGTTTCATTTGAAAGATTGCAAAGGCAAGCCGATTCTGAGCGGAAGCAGACGCAATGAAAGGTGATGATTATGCGCTTATTTAATGAAGGCTGGGAATTTGCCAAGAATGAGCCGGAAGGCTTTGCTCCGGTTGACATACCCCACGACTGGTTGATACGGGATACAAATAATCTGTACGAAACCGGCGTCGGTTGGTACAGAAAGGTGTTCAAACCGGAATTTGCGGACGGGATGCGTGTTTTTTTACGATTTGACGGGGTTCATATGGACTGCGAGCTTTTTGTAAACGGCAAATCCGCCGGGCGGTGGGCATACGGTTATACCGCCTTTGAGTTTGACATAACGGAATTATTACATAAAGATGGGAATACCCTGCTTCTGCGGGTTAATCACCAGGCGCCCAATTCACGCTGGTATACGGGCGCGGGTATTTACCGCGATGTTTTTTTAAAGGTAAAAAATCCCGCGCGCTTTGTGTCGGACGGTATATATATTACTCCCCGTAAGCAGGATGACGGCACATGGAAAATTAAAGCTGAAGCGGAGGTTTGCGCGGGCGGATTACAATATGAAATACGGCACGGCGTTTTGGAAACGGACGGAGGTTTGGTAATTGACAACCCTAAGCTGTGGGATACCGAAAGCCCTTTCCTTTATCACCTTAAATCCGAGCTTTTGGTTGACGGGAAGGTAACGGACACGGAAATCACCCGCTTTGGCCTGCGCGAAATTGAATTTACCCCGGATAAGGGCTTTTTCCTAAACGGGCGAAGGGTCAAGCTGAACGGGGTTTGCCAGCATCACGACTTGGGCGCGCTTGGCGCGGCGGTTCATAAGGACGCGGTACGCCGGCAGCTTCTGATACTGCGCGGGATGGGCGTAAACGCCGTGCGTACGGCGCATAACCCGCCAGCCGCCGTATTAATGGAGCTTGCCGATGAAATGGGTTTTTTAGTTATGTCCGAAATTCTGGACATGTGGAAACTGCCTAAGAATAAATACGATTACGCGCGGTTTTTCGATGAATGGATCGAGAGGGATGTGGCCTCCTGGATACGCCGCGACCGCAACTGCCCGTCCGTCATACTGTGGAGCGTGGGCAACGAAATTTACGACACCCACGCCGATCCCGTCACCGGGGCGGCGACGTTGCGCTTTTTAAAGGATTTAGTTGAAAAGCATGACCCCGGCGGCCACGCGCCCGTTACCTTCAGCTCTAACTATATGCCATGGGAAAATACGCAGAAATGTGCGGATGTTGTTAAGATAATCGGTTACAATTACGCGGAGAAGCTCTACGAGCCGCATCACGCCGAGCATCCCGACTGGATTATTTACGGCGGCGAAACCGGATCCATCGTGTTCAGCCGCGGGATTTACCACTTCCCGCTTGGCAAGGACATGCTGTCGGACGACGACCTGCAATGCTCCGCCCTGGGCAACAGCCGCACAAGCTGGGGCGCGAGAAGCGTGGAAGCATGCATAACCGACGACCGGGACGCAACGTTTTCGCCGGGGCAGTTCTTATGGTCGGGATTTGATTATATCGGCGAGCCTACGCCTTACCATACAAAAAATTCTTATTTTGGGCAGGTTGACACGGCGGGCTTCCCTAAGGATTCGTATTATATTTTTAAATCGGCGTGGACGGACTGTAAAACCGAGCCCTTCATTCATATCTTCCCCTATTGGGATTTTTCGCCGGGTCAGATTATTGATGTCCGCGTATGCACAAACGCGCCTAAGCTTGAGTTGTTCTTAAACGGCAAAACCCTTGGAGTTACTGAGATTGACCACAAAAACGGCAAAAAAATCGTCGCGGATTACCGTGTGCCTTACGAGCCGGGCGCGCTCACCGCGACGGCATATGATGAAGACGGGCGTGAAGCGGCGCGTGCCGAACGCCGTTCTTTTGGCGACGTTTATAATTTAACCGTCAAGCGGGAGAAAATCGGGGATTTGGCCTTTTGCGGGATATCAGCCGCGGACCGGGATGGAAACCCCGTTGAAAACGCCAATAACCGCGTAATTGTGCAAGTGGCGGGCGGTGTTTTGCTTGGAACGGACAACGGGGATTCAACGGACTATGACCAATACCACTCACCAAGCCGGAGGCTATTCAGCGGTAAGCTGCTGGCGATCGCTAAACCCGCGGATGATTCATTTAACATAGAAGCGCGGATTGACCTCTCCGACATACCGATTCGTAAAATTGAGCTTACCGCCGACGGATACCGCGTTACGGCGCGGACATACCCGGAAAACGCAACATACGGCGATTTAGTATGGCGGCTTACGGACAGCGGCGGCATAGACAGCCCGCTTGGAACCCTTGAGGCGCCGGACGGCGGCAAAAGCGCGCTGGTTCTGCCGCGCGGCGACGGCGAGGTATACGTGCGCTGCGGCGCGAAAAACGGCAGGGAGCATATAAACCTGTACACCCAAATCCCCATAACGATAACGGGCTGCGGCAAACCGCTCCTTAACCCATACGCATTCCTGTCCGGCGGGCTTTATAACCGCAGCAACGCGGAGCTTACCAGCGGCAACGAACGCGGTGTGGCGACCCTGCGCGACGGCGTGAGCCATGTAGGCTTCGCGGATGTGGATTTCGGAAGCTTCGGCGCGGACGAAATAACGCTTTCGCTGTTCCCGCTGGGCAAGGAGCCTTTTACCTTCGAGGTGTGGGAGGGTATGCCCGGACAGGGCGGGGAGTTGGTTTGCCCGCTTTATTACGGCAAAGGCTCTGTCTGGAACACCTATCAGGACGTTACTTACAGGCTTCCGCGCAGGCTTCGCGGCGTTACGGCAATTTGCTTTGTTTTCAACGAAAAAGTCCACATAAAAGGTTTCGTCTTTGCCAAAGCGATAAAAGCGTATACGAAGCTTTACGCCGCGGACAATGATATGCTTTACGGGGATTCGTACATCGTAAACGGCCGTTCCATCGAGCGTATCGGGAACAATGTGACAATCGTTTACAATGATATGGATTTCGGGCCAAACGGGGCCGGAGCCGTTAATATCTCCTGCCGTTCCGCGCGGAAGAACTCTTTTCAGATAGTGTTTACGGATGAAAACGGAACAACGGTCAGTACCATGCTGGAAACAGACGCCTCCCCGGAATACGCCGCCGCGCGCTTTCCCCTAAGCCACTGGATTATGGGCTTGCAAACGGTGTCGCTGGTGTTTTTGCCGGGATGCGAAATTGATATTGATTGGATACGGTTTGGTTAGGAAGGAATAATTAAACAAGAGAGGTGCAGGCATGTCAAACATCAGCGAAAACACAGTTAACAGCTGCAAAGAAAGGGCCAAGGCCCTTGTTTCCAAAATGACCCTTGAGGAAAAGGTGTCCCAGATGCTGCATAACGCCCCCGCCATAGAACGGCTTGGCATCAAGGCCTATAACTGGTGGAACGAGGGGCTTCACGGCGTGGCGCGGGCCGGCACCGCAACGGTGTTCCCGCAAGCGATTGGCTTGGCGGCTTCATTTGATACGGAGCTGCTGGAAACCGTCGCTGACGCCATAGCCACCGAAGGCCGCGCCAAATTTAACGCCCAGCAGAAATACGGTGACACCGATATTTACAAGGGGCTTACGTTCTGGTCGCCGAACGTTAACATTTTCAGGGATCCGCGCTGGGGGCGCGGGCATGAGACTTACGGCGAGGACCCGCACCTGACGGCCCGCCTTGGCGTAAGCTTTATTAAAGGCTTGCAGGGCGGCGACGAAAACTATATGAAATCAGCGGCTTGCGCGAAGCATTACGCCGTCCATTCCGGCCCGGAGCACCTGCGCCACAGCTTTGACGCCGCCGCGACGAAGCAGGATATGGCGGAAACCTATTTGCCCGCCTTCAAAGCCTGCGTCACGGAGGGAAACGTTGAGGCCGTAATGGGCGCGTACAACCGCACGAACGGCGAGCCCTGCTGCGGCAGCAAGACCCTGCTTGAGGATATACTGCGCGGCGAATGGAGCTTTGACGGGCATGTGGTGTCCGATTGCTGGGCCATAAGGGACTTCCATGAATACCACCGCGTCACCGATAACGCCGTGGAATCGGCGGCTATGGCCGTAAACAACGGCTGCGACCTGAACTGCGGCATAATGTTTGTCCACCTTGTCCAGGCCGTAAGGGACGGCTTGGTTAAGGAAGAAACCATAGACACGGCGGTTACCCGGCTGTTTACAACCCGCATGAAGCTGGGTATGTTTGACGCCCCGGATAAAGTGCCTTTTAATAATATTCCGTATTCCGTAGTAGATTCGGAGCCGATGAAGGATTTAAACCTTAAAACATCGCAGGAAACGCTTGTGCTTCTAAAAAATGAAAACAATCTTTTGCCCCTGGACAAAAGCAAGCTTAAAACCGTAGCCGTAATAGGCCCGAACGCCAACAACCGCCGGGCCCTTGTCGGCAACTATGAAGGCACCGCCGCCCGGTATGTGACAATACTCGAAGGCATACAGGATTACCTTGCCGGCTCCGGGGCGCGCGTGCTGTATTCCGAGGGCTGCCATCTCTACAAGGATACCATGTCAAGCCTTAGCGTGAAGGGTGACAGGCTTGCCGAAGCCAGGGCTGTGTGCGCTGAGGCGGATGTGATCGTCGTCTGCGTCGGGCTTGACGCAAGCCTTGAAGGCGAGGAAGGCGATACCGGCAACGAATACGGCAGCGGCGACAAACCCCACTTGAACCTTCCCGGTTTGCAGGAGGAGCTGCTGAGGATAGCCCACGGGACGGGCAAGCCCGTTATAGCCCTGAACCTTACGGGAAGCGCCATGGCTTTGAATTTCGCGGAGGAAAACATACCCGCCATCGTCCAGTGCTGGTATCCCGGCGCAAGGGGCGGCGAAGCGGCAGCGCGGCTGTTGTTCGGGGAGTACTCGCCGTCGGGTAAGCTTCCCTTAACCTTTTACCGCACGGTTGAAGAATTGCCCGAATTCACCGATTACTCCATGGCAAACCGCACATACCGCTATATGAAAAATGCCGCGCTCTATCCCTTTGGATACGGCCTGACCTACTCGGATTATGAACTGTCGGACGTAAAGGCATGTTCCGGTAATATAACAGAATCGGGCGTCACTATATCGGCACGCATGAAAAATACGGGCAAATATGAGCTTCTTGAGACCTTACAGGTATATATGCGCTATGAATCCGGCACGGGCCATAAACCCAACCACGCCCTTAAACATTTTGAAAAGCTCAGGCTTGCCCCCGGCGAAGCGCGTGATGTAAGCATCCGCCTGCCTTACGGGGCCTTCGCGCTTGCCGATGAAAACGGCAATTTCCAAGTAAACGGCGGCGAATACAGCGTATATGTCGGCTGCTCCGCGCCCGACGCGCGCAGTGCCGGGCTGACCGGCAAAAATCCGGTAAGGATTGGGTTGAAGAAGTAATGGGTATCTCACTTCCGTCTATCATCAGCTCCGGTATGGTTATCGAAAAACGCGCAAGGATATGGGGAGCTTGCGATGAAGGAAACAGCGTTCCCATTTCCTTTAATAAAAAGGAATACAGGGTGCCTATAAAAGCCGGCAAATGGGAGGTCTTTGTCGAATCGGACGATTTTGGCGGGCCTTACGAAATGCGCATAGGGGATATGGTTTTACGCGATGTTTACGTGGGTTATGTTTTTATGCTGTGCGGTCAGTCCAATATGGAGATGCCGTCCAGCCGCGTCCGCATACGGTATGAGGACGATTTCAAAAACCTGGAGCATAATCCCCGCGTCCGTGCCTTTCAGGTCGGGAACGGCTATGAGTTTTCCGGGCCGAGAAGCACCTGCGGCGGTGCGTGGAAAGCCGCCGGCCCGGAAACGATAGACGGTTTCTATGCCATTTCATTCTATCTTTCACAAAGGCTGAAAGCCCTGAACGCCCCGATTGGGCTGATTGAATGCGCCGTGGGCGGTTCGCGGATCGAGTCCTGGATGAAGGAGGATTCCATCCTTTACGAGGGATACTCAATGGAGCTGACCCGCCTGTGCGGCCGGAAGGGTTTTCCCGTCAACATCGAAAATGAGGATTTGATTAGGGCTAAGGCCTGGCAGGACGCGGTAACCGCGTCAGATACCGGCCTTAGCGAGCATTACCACGCGGACGGGTATGATCACGGCGCGTGGCCTGTGCGCCCGCTTACGAGAAACTGGGCCAATGACATCGGGCTGCTTCATGGAGCGGTTTGGTTCCGCAGGACGTTTACGGTTCCGCCGGAGATGATTGGAAGCCCGGCGCGCATGTTCCTTGGCACGATATCGGACAGCGATACCGTTTTTGTTAACGGCGAGACGGTTGGGGAAACCGGTTATAAATATCCGCCGCGGTGTTACCCCGTTCGCCCCGGCCTTTTGCGGGAAGGCGAAAACACGATAGCCGTCCGTGTTGTAAGCGAACGGCAATACGGCGGTTTTACGGCGGGGAAGGAATACCATATCATAAACGGCGAAGGATGCGTTAACCTTAACGGTGAATGGGCGTATAAAATCGGCTGCATTGCGTCCGAGCTAAAGCCGCCGATATGGTTTTTCAGCTATCCCACCGGGCTGTACAACGCTATGCTTGCCCCTGTTATGCCTCATTCCATATCGGCGTTTTTATGGTACCAGGGCGAAAGCAACGACCAATCCCCCCACGGCTACGGCAGGCTGCTTAACCGGTTTTTACAAGACCTGAGGGACAATTACGGGCAGAATATGCCTTTCCTGGTTGTGCAGCTGCCTAATTACGACGCCGGGGAGCTTAACGGACACTGGCAGATTATACGCGGCCATCAAGCCGCCGTCCTGTCGCATGAAAACACGGCGCTTATCATCACAAATGATATTGGCGAGGACAACGATGTGCATCCGCTGAATAAAAGGGATGTGGCGTACAGGCTGGCGGAGGGTATTCTGCATTTGCTGAGGGGTGACGATATACGGACGGATAAGGTGGTTGTTAACGCGGGCGGGACGCCCTCTTGCGCTTCGCCGGAGTTAGCCCGCGCGCCCAGGCCCGTACATTTTTCAATGAAATGAGACAAAAGCTGTCCTCATTCACCAATAATACCTCCCCGCATATGATGTTATGAAAGATACATCGTATCACAAGGAGGCTTAAACATGGCTACATTTGAATTAAACAGCGGTATGCTGAACACGGCGGGCTCAGCGGGAAGCATTGCAGGCCGGCCGGGGCATGGCGAGAGGTTTGAGCGGGAGCCCCAAAACGAACATGTCTGCACATGCGGTCGTCCAAACCATGAATGCACATGCGGGCATCCCAATATACCCCAACCTCTTCCGCCCATAAAGCAGGAAAGCGTCATCGCTCTGAAAATTTACGACAGCTGCCGTCAGCAGGACTGCCTTGACGAGGATGAATTGGGCCCGGCGCGTTGCGCATGCAACCAGCATATTGGCGATAAGTGCTGCAAAGAAGGCGAGATTATCATAGCTCCCCCGTCCGCCGCGTCCGTAAGCGTCGAGGATCTTAGGATCAGAAGGATACTGATTGTAAACAAGCGCCACAATCCGTTCAAGCGCGGTTTCTGGGATATTGACCTCAAGTACTGCTTTGAATACAAATTGGTGTTCCGCGAAGCTTGCGGCAGGGAAATCGGAAGTCTGCGCGCCATCAGCACGTTCAACAAAATGGTGACGCTGTTTGGCTCCATTGGTTCGGACATTGTTGTCGCCACCGATTTGCTTAGGGAAAACGACGGCGAATCACCCACGCTCAGCCTTGATCCCTTTGTGCTGGTCGAAGCCAAGGCCGTCGCGCTTTCCGCCAAACTCAAGTATTGCAGGCACAGGAACCACTGTGACGACGATCACATTCCCGCCCAGGTAATAGTTACCATCGGCCTGTTCACCATCATCAAGCTGTACCGTATAGTCACACTGATGGTGGAGTCCCGCGGGTTCACCATTCCCAAGCATTGCGACGAGTTCTCCCCGGTTAACGTATGCGACTACTTCGGCCGCCTGCCCTTCCCCATGGACGTATTCGCCCCGCCGCAAAGACGCGAGTTTGAAGCCGGTATAAGCGGGGATATACACAACGAACCCTGCGACGGGCATCATGTAAATGTACATGAACATGCGGAGGCGTAAGAGAGGAAAATTTTGGAGCAAAAAAGCCCTTGCGTTTAATACAAACGCAGGGGTTTTATTTTAAAATTAACCGGCCTAATGGTTTGGATGATATTGCAAGTATATAAATTCATCGGAATTGATACAATAATGCCCTAAAGATAATTTTTAGGGGTTTTTTTATGGCCGGATGGAATTTGGAACACACATACAGCGAACTGCCTGAAATTTTTTTCCGCGAGCAGTTTCCCGCATTTGTCCGCAGCCCGAAAATGGTTGTGTTTAACGAAAAACTGGCCGGAACGTTGGGGCTGGACGCGGATAAACTAAGGGAAGCGCCCGGTATGTTTGCCGGGTCGGAATTGCCCCCCGGCGCAAAGCCTATTGCGCAGGCGTATGCCGGGTTTCAATTCGGCCATTTCGCTATGCTTGGCGACGGGCGCGCGGTATTGCTGGGCGAGCAGTTATGTCCTGACGGACGGAGGTTTGACATCCAATTGAAGGGTTCGGGTGTTACGCCTTTTTCCCGCAACGGGGACGGGCTTGCGGCTCTTGCGCCCATGCTCAGGGAATATATCATCAGCGAGGCCATGTTTCATTTGGGTATACCTACAACGCGTTCTCTGGCGGTTGTGCTGACCGGCAAGGGCGTTATCCGTGACGGGCTCAAGCAAGGCGCGGTTTTAACGCGCGTCGCGGCAAGCCATATCAGGGTTGGGACGTTTAACTTTATATCGGCGTACGGGACGGAAGATGATTTAAGGAAGCTCGCCGATTACAGCATACGCCGCCATTTTCCTTGGCTTGAAGGCGAAAAGGATAAATACCTGCTGCTTTTCAGGCAGGCTGCCGACCGGCAGGCTTCATTAATATCAAAGTGGCAATTGGCGGGATTCGTTCACGGCGTTATGAACACGGACAACATGGCGATATCGGGCGAAACAATAGATTACGGGCCTTGCGCGTTCATGGATATTTATGACCCTCAAACGGTTTTCAGCTCTATCGATACTATGGGGCGGTACTCTTATGAAAATCAGCCTAAGATTGGCGCGTGGAATCTGGCAAGGCTTGCCGAAGCGATGCTGCCGCTGTTTAACGGGCATCATGACGAAGCGGTTAAATTGGCGCAAAATTCAATTGCCATTTATTGGGATAACTATAACAGATATTGGCTTACAGGAATGCGGCTGAAGCTTGGGCTTGCCGATGAAGAGCCGGATGATACCGGCCTTATATCAGCCTTGCTTGACTTAATGAAGCGGTATGAGCTAGACTACACAAATACCTTCAGGGCTTTGGCGAATGATTTATTCATGCCGGAAACACACGAAATCACCGCGTGGAATAAAGAATGGCGGGCAAGAATTGACCGCCGGCATTGCGATATTTCCGATGCTTTTGATTTAATGAACAAACATAACCCGGCGGTCATACCAAGGAACCGCCATGTCGAAGAGGCGCTGGCGGCGGCGGAATCAGGGGATTTGACCCTTATGCATAGCCTGCTTGACGCATTGGGCAGGCCGTACGAGGAATCGCGCCTATTTTCCACCCCGCCCGAACCGGCTTTGTGCGGGTATAAAACCTTTTGCGGTACTTAGGGACAATTAACCGCTGATCTGCCTCAAACCGTTTATGGAATTAATGATATATCCCTTTTGATGCTCGGAAAGAGTCCGCAAAAGCGCTATTATAGCTCTATCCAGCTCTGTCTCGTCCTGCTCCGCGTTCTGCCTTTCGGGTTCGCCCGTCAACAGCTCATGCGCGGTTATGCCATACAGATCACACAGCTTGCACATAATATAAAGGCTTGGGCATCTGTCGCCGCGTTCAAGCAGCCCGATATAAGATATGGAAAGACCCAGATGCTTTGCCAAATCTTCCGCGGTTAATCTCATTTGCTTGCGGTGTTTGCGAACGGTTTGCCCAATGGTCGTTTGCTTGGCCTGTAAATACTCTACCTTGGCAGTCCGCTTTGACGCTTTGCCTGAAGCGCCGCCTTCCGCTTGCTTTTTGGGTTTCCTTCCCATTTTTAAATCCTCCTCATGATTAATTTGCTCATAACCGTCCTGTGTTTTCCCGGTATGATACAAGGGGGCACATACTTTTTAACACTAAAAAGCATATGCCCATATTATACAACAAGACGTCGCTTAAAGCAACACTTTTTTACAATATAAGTCGCTAAAAGAGGTTTTTATACAAAATCCTTAGACTGTGTTTTCTTATATGCTGTGGATAATGGTGTATCTGTCGCTTTTCATGAACATTTCGGGGCGGTATGTATCAATGATAAATTTGTTTTTGCCGTCAAAGCGGAATGTTACGGATTTGGAGAAAGTGCCGCCCGGTTTGATTTCCTTTATAATAAGGCTTGCCCCGCATTCGCGCATGACGTCAAATGTCCGCATAAAACCGACGCCGCTGCCGCCCGCGCCGACATGGGTTGTTACGCGTTCCAAGCCAAGCCGTGCCAATGTATCCGCCTCAAAGGGGATGCCGCTGTCGCGAACCGAAAATTCGTAATAATCTCCGGACTCGCCAATAAACGCCAGGACGCCGCGGTTGATTTTATCGTCGGCGTTAACCGCGTTCAGCGCGTTTTGCAGGTGGTCACCAACCATCGTTTCCAGCTTGTTTTGCTGTATCACGTTTTTTGTCATATATATTATGCTTCCATTAACTCTCAGTTTAAAATAAATGTTGTTATATGAAAAACGATCAAAAAAAAGGCCGAACATATCATCAAGCATCCGTATATTGGTTGACGGAAGCTTTATTTTATCCTTGGTTCTGCCAACATCCGCCGCGTATTCCTCCGACAATTTCCGGATGTCTGTTAACGTAAAAGCTAATTCCTCGCTGAATTCGGCGGAAAAATTACGTTCGCTTCCCTTTTTAATTATCCCGGCGATACGCCGTTCCATAGCGGCCATCCGATGATTGATGCTGTGATTCGCGGCCCTTAATATCTCGTAATTAGCGTTACGCAGCTCCAATTCGCGTTTAAGCTCTTCATTTTCCTGTATAAGAAGCTGCTCGTTCCGTTCCCTTGTCCGGTTTCTTTGGAATTTCTTTATTCCTCTCCTTATCCATATATAGATGCCGATGCCGATTATAAGAACGCCTGCCGTGAGTAGAAATACTGCATTACGAGTTTCTACCGCGGTATCAGGGGTTAACAACGAAATCATAACAAGTAGAATTCCTGTCACTATAAGGGCTAAAATAATGGTGTACCTTTCAAACAAAAATGGAAAGCCTTTTCGGAAGCGTCTTATACGGAATAATAACACTGCCATAACAAGTTGCATTAAAAAAACTGCTGTATACATTAAAAGGTACATTGGTTCGTTGAAATCAAAGGGAGATCCGGTTTGATAATCACGTATTCTACCTCTTGATATGAAAGCGAACACAGGAGCAATAGAAAGCACCGATATATAATACAAAGTGTAGCTGATCCCGTATGAAAATAGAAATGCTGATATCACCTTATCCAGATTTAACTTAGTGATAAAATAAATTAAAAAAATGGAAAACACACAATAAAGCGGTCTAAAAAAGATTAATGGCAACCAAGTAAAGCCTATTGCAGATAAGCCAGCCCATAGAATACACCATAAAATTGAAAGCGCCTTTTTATTAACCGATGAGTCATATTTGATTGATTTACCAAATATGTAAAAACTGGAAAACAAAACACCCATCATACCGATTGAATGAATAAAAAAGGTAATCATTGTTTTCTCCTTCATTTTTGTACAATTTTACCATAAAAACGACAAAAAAACAAGAATTATCCAGCAATACGCAGGATGACTCTTGTTTAATAATTTGTTCTTAAAAGATTAAAAGTTATTATACTCCGCCGCCAGCAAGCAGATAAGCAAGCCATTCCCAAAATGACAAAGCCGTTCCCCTCCTTTTATCATCATTACCCGCAATACGTAAGATGATTCTTGCTTAATCATTTACTTTCAAAAAGTTATTATACTCCGCCGCCAGTAAGAACATATGCAAGCCATTCCCAAAATGACATAGCCGTTCCCCTCCTTTTATCATAATTCGTGAATTTCCGACACTTCATGATAAAAAGATACCACACGGAGGGTTTAGCTCCGTGTGGCATAGGAAAGTGTTTTGCGTATTAAAACGTATTAACTCATATGTGCCAAATTCGTACAAAAATACTCATATAATAATACCTATATAGACTTCCGTATCTTTGTGGCATAATAAAAGATGAAGTCGGACGGGGAGGGAACCCCTGTTTTAGAGCTTACCCGGGCTGTGTAGTGTTCGTGGATTTCGTCTATATCCTCACTGTCCCAAGCGTTGTAAATCGCCGTTTGCATCACCTTGCTGACCGTGCCGTATGCCACCCTGTAATTGCGCGCCACATCCTCGATAGCCGAGCCCGGCTGCTTTTCCGCATGGATTTTTATGTATATGGCCTCACGCAGGTATTCACGCCCCTTTAGCCGCGCGCGTATGCCGATTAAATCCAGTTCGGTGTCAATCCGTTTATATATGCGGTCGCGCCGGTCATCCGGGGATTCAACTATAGCCCCCGATTTCAGCGCCTCGCACCGCGCCGCCAGCCCCTTCTGCTTTACATACAAGGTTTTGCGCAGGGAAAGAAGCGTTTCAACGACAAAATCCTCATCATAATCCTGCTGCGTCTTAGAAAAGAACCAATCCGCGCCCAGCTCCTCAATGCGCCTATGGACAACCTCCGATTGATTGCTTGTGGTAACGGCGACAAGCGGCTGGAATGTCAAGTCGGTTTCCTGCATCACTTCCAGAAACTGAAGGCCCGAGCCCGTTCCCTTTATTAAATGCAAATCTACGATCACGCCTTCAGGCAGCCCCGATTTGACGAGTTTAACCCCTTCGTCGCACGAATCGGTCATGCCGATAAAAATAATGTCTGTCCTTCGCTTGGCGCAGTCCGAGAATTTTAGGCAAATGCTTAGTTCATCCTCTATCAGAAGAAGGCGCATAGGTTTTTCATTATTCAAAAGGATTCTCCCCTTTCCAATATCTTCGCATATAAATTCATATTTATGGCAAAGGCTAAATCTTGAATTTTTTCATGGTAGAATTACTTATAATGAATACAAGGGGTTTGATATTTTATGTGGGAACAGCGAGCAATCGGTGAGCGTATTTGTCAAATACGCAAAGAGCGTAATCTTTCCAGGGCGGAGTTCGGTAAACTGACCGGCTTGTCAAAGCATTACATTGGGAACATTGAAAGAGGCAAGCACAGCATAACCGGGGCTGCGATCGCGAGTATATGCACCGCGGTCGGGGTTTCAGCGGACTATATCATCTTTGGGAATATTGACCCAACGTCGGTAATAGAAGCGCTATACGGCATAACCCGTGAGCAGATCCAGGTAACCCTCGAAATTTCTATGAAAGTGGCTAAATTCCTTAGCACGAAAAACGGAAATAATGCCTTGATCCAAGAGGCCTTTCGGCGGCAGCAGCCTGCCAGCTTATAATACGTCTATATAATATTATACCAACACGGTGGTTATCTGACAAGCATTTCGATTGACAAGGGGGTACCCGCTTTGAATAACTTGCATGTTCTTGGTGAACGAATCAAATACTATAGAAAACTTAGCAATATGACACAAAAGGATTTGTCGGCGAATCTAGGCGTTGCCCCCCGGTATATCGGCAATATCGAACAGGGCCATAGGGCCCCGAGCTTAGAAATGCTGGTTGAAATGTGCGAATGGTTTAATGTGGGTATGTCGGATATTATGCCGCTGAAAACCAAGCAAACAGAGAAAGCCAAAATGATTGATGAAATTGTGATTGTGCTGAACGCATGGGAGCCTCAGCAGATTGGGATGCTGAAGGCGATGGTCAGTTCATTGAACCGTTAAAGGTGATTTACGGATAGGCGCGCTCTATACGCTGACGTCAACACCCGCGGAGGCAGGCGCGCCGAGTGAGGCGGCTGCCGCGTCCGCCGATGTTTTCGAGCCTTCGAGCGCTATATCCAGTATTACCGGCAATCCCTCCCTGAACTCGCCGTCCGCTTCTTTTTCGGCGGCTTCAAGCGCGGCAAGGGCGGCGGTAAGCTCTGATATCGCTTTGTTTAAGTCCTTAACCGACCGGGATTCGTTCATCGACAAGGGCTTCGCTTTGCCATAAGCCTTCATCAGCGCGTTCCAGCTTGCGCCGGAATACATCATGCCGTTCATCATTTCGACGCGCTTGAGCAATCCGCCGAGGTTCTGCTGCTTTGCGGTGATGCCGGCATTCTCGGCGCTTTCGGAAATGCTGTTCGCGGCCGATTGCGTTTCCTTTAGCTGACGCATAAAGTCATTCGCGGTTATCCCGTCTATTTTCATAACACGCACATCCTATACATTTTTCTTGTGCCTGTTATATATATCGGCATTTTCCATATATTTCTGAATGTATCCCCAACGGAATATATAACAAAGTTTAAATTTACGGTCGATTTACGATACCCGTAAAAAGTGCCTGGCTCCCGCCGTCGTGCGTGTGCCGGTATAGGATAAAAACAAAGGGCCTGTCGCATATCATTTCAAACGGTTCGGTAGGCATTGGCAAGCTTGTGCCCACTATTTGCATTACCGTCACGGCGGCGGCTGTCGTCCCTTTTTCATCGACCTCGATAACCGCTTTCTGCACCGCGTCCGACACCCATACGCGAAGGCTTTCCTCAATCAGCCCGCCCGTAAGCGGGGCGGTTTCCCCGTTAAACAAGGGGACGCCCATGGACTCAAGGACATCCTTTAACGGCATTATGCCGCTCTCAACAGTAAAGCGCGGCAGTAAAAGCTTGCCCGAAGCCATGCGCGAATCTCTTTGGATTTGCCCGAAATAGTCATTTGTCATGGAGGTTAACAATCCAACCGCGTCGCCGTCTTTGGGAAGCAAAACGTACATGCCCCCGCCGTTTGCGAAAAACAAGGGCATGGCTTGAACCAGTTCATCCTCGTAGTACGTTAACCCGTCGCCCTCACGCAGCATGTAAAATGCCGCCGTTTCGCCGGAAGGCGAGCGGAAAACATCTTCCGTTGTTTTATTTAAGTCAAATTCCCATGCCCACGCGTCGCTGAAATATATAGCGTTTGCTATAGCGGCAACGGCATCTTCATCAAATTCCTCAATTATCCTGTCAATTAACCCATCCGTATTGTCGCTTGCCCATTTATTTACCGCGTCCGCCGCTTCATCGGAACGAAAGTCCGCGTTTATTACGCTTCCACGGTAATAATCCATAAAGGTTTGAGCGAAGCTTTGTTTTATGGTTACGCCAATATCAACAAAAATGGCGTTCGCTATTTTCAGCGGGTCGTTTACCTCATGGCCTTCCGGGTAGAATTGCCTGTTTAACCCGAAGGAATCTTTTTCACGTTGGTTGGTTAAGTCATACAGCATACGCGACGCGGCGGCGTTTATATCGTCCGCGCTGATTCCTGACGCGCCAAGGGCTTCCAACAGCGCGGGCCTGTTGATTTCATCGGTTGCGTTAACCAAGGCCGCAAGGGGCAGCCATACCGAAAACGGGGAAACAACAAAGTTTTCGCCGCCCTCATCCTTTGCAAGCAACGCGCTCAGCCTGAAAGCAAAATCATTCGCGCCGGACGCGGCTGTTATTATTCCGGGGTTTTGCTCACCAAAAGCCGGGGCGATAAGATTTCTTGCCGGGGTACCCGGCATTTCGGTTAGGTCATTCGGGGGTGAGGCCATAACATTCACGTATCCCACCAACATAACGCCTATTAACAAACCTGCGATAAGCGCAATCATTCTTATCCTTTTCACGTGCATCACGCTCCTGTCAATGTTTTATACCGCGTTTTGAATATATAAACGGATACCGCGGCAATTTGTTCCGCGCTACCGTCCGCGGGGGTATACTGATGAAAGTTATTTTTGCTTTTCGTGTTTTCTTATGATATGATGAACAGGGAGTATTAGCTTAAGTATTAAGGGACTGTAAGGAGGGGGCAAAGCAGGATGAAGCTATCGACAAAGCTGGTTTTAAGTATCGTTATCACATCACTCGCGGGGCTGACGGCGGCATTCTTTGTCGTCAACACATTTGTGCGTAACGCGGTTTATTACAATATTATTGAGTCAACACAGCATAACATGACCATTCACGCAAACGAACTTAATCAATGGTTCGAAAACAGCATGTACATAACCGACACCATGGCGGCCGCAATGTCGTCTCTCGGCCGGGAGCACATAACCCCTATCGCCCACGGAGTAGTGGAGAGATACCCATTCATAGAAATGGCGTTTGTCGGCTTCGAGGCCGACGGCGTGTTTGACTCCTGCTCAATAAGGCAGACCAGCGAGGGCTGGCGGCTGCATACAAGGCCGTGGTATTTGCAGGCCGTAGCCGCCGGAGGCGAGGCTGTCTTTACCAGCCCCTATGTGTCCGCCGCTTCTCAAAACGTGGGGGAGACCCCGCATACCCTGGTTGTCTCCGTAGTGCGCTATATGCCCGATTGGGACGGCGCGGTCATCGGCGTGGATTTTGTGCTTGACGATGTCGCGGATATAGTGGCGGCCGCCGACGTTCCGGGGGGCGGATATATTTTCCTGCTGGATGAGAGCGGATATATCGTTAATCACCCAGATCCGTCTTTTGCCCCCACAGAGTCCTATCTGCGCAGTATCAACGATTTTCCGGTATACGCCCCCTTGGGTGATATCCTGCACGAAAATATGGGTATCACCTCCTTTACCGATTACAACGGCGCGCATTCATATATGATGGCCTTTAGGATGACTTCCACCGGCTGGACGATGGTCAGCGTCATGCCCGCGACCGTTGCAACCGGGCCGGTTTGGCAGACATTAAGCATAGTTATGCTGACGTTTTTATTGGTTATGTCGGCGGCATTCGCGTTCATGCTGCTGTATATCCCGCGGCTTATAGGCAGCGCCGCAAAACGGATAAACAACCGCATCAAGGACTTTAAGGAATACACAGCGGCAGTGGCAAAAGGCCAGCCCGCCGACGAAAGGTTCAACCCGAACGACGCTTTTTACGACACTTCATTCGGGCTTAACAGGATAACCACGGAATTTGACGCAAACATGCGCGCGATACTTAAACTGATACGGGATATGACAAACATGCACCGTGAGCAGTCTCTGGGTAATTTCAAATTCCTGCTGGAACCCGGCAATTATGACGGGGCATATGAGGAAGTTGCCCGCAACCATAACGAGCTTGTGGAGGAATTGGCGGAAAGGCTGCATATTATCAATGAAAACATTGAGTACGCCAGTAAAATACAAATGAGCCTCCTCCCCGAAGCCGGCGAGTTTGAGAAGGCCTTTTCCGACTACTCGATAAAATGGGAGCCCAGGGATGTAGTCGGGGGGGATATCCTGTGGATTAAGAATTTTGAGTCCGGTACGGTTCTGTGTGTGTGCGACTGCACGGGCCACGGCGTACCCGGCGCGCTGCTGACAATGCTGATCGTGTCCGCCTTTGAGGATATGGTTAACGAAAGTAACTGCGGCGACACGGCGCGGATGATATGGAACCTTGAACAGAGGCTTACGGATATTTTCGGCACGTTATCAGAAGGTACGAATGTAAAGCAAAAAGACGGCTGCGACCTTGCCGTCCTGTTTATAGCGAAGGACAAAAGCGTTACCCTTTCCTCATGCAACACCCCCGTATTTATCTGCGACGGAAATGAAGTCACGCAAATCAAGGGGCAGCATATTTTCATCGGCGAAAACAGGCTGAAAAGCAAAGATGAAATTAATGTAATTCAAATACCGCCAAGCCCGGGGAAGAAATTCTATATCGCCTCGGACGGGCTGTATGAGCAGCCCGGCGGAGAGAAAAAAAGAATGTACGGCTATAAAGAATTCAAGCGCATTATATTGGAAAATCACGGCCGGAGCCAAGCCGTTATTTCAGAAAAGGTTTGGGAGGCATATGAGAATTACAGGGGAGATTTAAAACGGGTTGACGATTTTGAACTGGTTTCGTTTGAGCTGTAAGAGCCTGTTTAGTATCTCCATTTCGGCGTCTTTCCGGTAAAATTTTCGCGGAAATCCACCGAAAGCGAGATACTAAACAGGCTCTAATCAATTTTTTAATGTAAGCAGGAGGGATATTATGTCCATATATATCTTAAAAAGGATGTTTTCGGCGGGGAGCGCGGCGCTTTTTGTTTTGGGCACCGCGTTTGGCATATTATTTTTAAGTTATGGGTACAATGCGGAGGCTTCGCCTGAGCTTGACGGGTTTATAATTATACAGGGGGAAAGGTTTGACACCGGCTTAACCTCCCTTAACTTATGGGGCAGAGGGTTAACTGACGATGATATTTACCCCTTGCGTTATATGACGAATTTGACCGATTTACGGCTGGGTGATAACCTGATCAGCGACCTGACGCCGCTGTCCGCGCTTATACATCTGACGGAGCTGCAATTGTGGAACAATCGGATTAACGACTTGGCACCGCTGTCAGAGCTTACGGATTTAACCGTCCTTTGGCTGAACGGCAACCAAATCAACGATTTGACGCCGCTGTCAGGGCTTACGGATTTATCCGTGCTTTTCTTAAACCGGAACCAAATCACCGATATAACTCCGATACGCGGGCTTGTGAATTTGACCGTTTTATACTTGGACGAAAACCAAATCAGCGACGTGACGCCGCTTTCCGGGCTTACGAAATTGGACCGGCTGTTCCTGTGCATTAACCAAATCAACGATTTGACGCCGCTGTCCGGGCTTACGAATTTAACCGAGCTTTTCTTGTTTACCA
>WRAC01000040.1 GCA_009780415.1 Defluviitaleaceae bacterium
AAAATGATAACTGCTCCAAGAATACGCCACTTACAAGCGTTTTTAAGGCTAACCTCTTTGATTTAAAGCGATTTTCCGATTTCCTTGCTTTCTTTAGGTTTCACGGTAAATTAAATTGACGTGAATAAATTGAAATTAACTATTGATATTTTATTTTCTTAATGATATAATAATTGTCGTGTCTATGCGTGTTAGTGAGGTGAAATAATAATGCGGAAAGAGATCCAGCCGGAATACCATCAAACCAAGGTGCGCTGCACATGCGGCGTTGAGTTCGAGACGGGTTCCACAAAAAAGGAAATACGCGTGGAGGTTTGCTCCAAGTGCCATCCCTTCTACACTGGCAGCCAAAAACTCCTTATGGAAGCCGGCGGCCGGGTAGAGAAGTTTAAGAAGAAATACAAAATGGCTTAAACTTTGCAAAAACCGGAACCCAAGCAGGGTTCCGGTTTTTTGTAATTAGGAAGGAATTAAGATGTATACAATCACAGCTTCCGAAGGGCCGGCCAAAGCCGCCCGCCTTACCACACCGCACGGTATAATTGAAACGCCCGTGTTCATGAACGTCGGGACGCAAGCCGCCATTAAAGGCGGCGTTTCGGCTGTTGATCTGCTGTCCTTAAAATGCCGTGTGGAGCTTAGCAACACTTATCATCTGCACGTGCGCCCCGGGGATGAGTTGATACGTGAGCTGGGCGGCTTGCATAAGTTTATGGCTTGGGATGGTCCGATTCTGACGGATTCCGGCGGGTTTCAGATTTTTTCGCTCTCTGGCCTAAGGAAGATAAGCGAGGAAGGCGTGCTGTTCGCTTCGCATGTAGACGGGAAACGTATTTTTATGGGGCCTGAGGAGAGTGCGCAAATCCAGTCAAATCTGGGTTCCGACATTGCCATGGCCTTTGACGAGTGCATCCCGGCGAAGGCCGGGCGTGAATATGTGCTTCCCTCTGTTGACCGGACGACAAGGTGGCTTCTGCGCTGTATGGAAAAGCTGGAAAAACTGCGCAATAAGCCGGAAACGTTAAATCCCGGACAGGTCTTGTTTGGCATAAACCAAGGCGGCTTGTTCCGCGGTATCCGCTCGGATCACGCCAAACGCATTTCAGAGCTAGAGCTTCCGGGTTACGCAATAGGGGGCCTGGCTGTGGGTGAAAGCCACGAGGAGATGTACGATATTATCGAAACCGTCATTCCGCATCTGCCCGCGGATAAACCTACATACCTGATGGGTGTGGGCACTCCCGCGAACATCATCGAGGGGGTATACCGGGGCATTGATTTTTTTGACTGCGTAATGCCGGCGCGGAACGGCCGGCACGGGCATGTATATACCTGGGAGGGCAAGATGAACCTGTTGAACAAGAAATATGAAAAAGACAGCCGCCCCATTGAGGAAGGCTGCGGCTGCCCCGCATGCGGCAAATTCACACGCGCTTACCTCCGCCACCTGTTCAAGGCGGGCGAGATGCTGGCGCTGCGTTTATGCGTGATGCACAATCTGTTTTTTTATAACAGCTTGATGGAAGAGATACGCCGTTCCATAATTAATAAAACATTTACCAGCTTACGGCTGCGTGTTTTGGAGGCATATAATGTTTAGAAACTACAATCCCGATCCCTTGTTTGGAGATGACTATTACGCACTTAGGAATTTTCTGATTAAGCTGGACAGCCATAATTATCACTTTGGACGCTGGGATTGGATGATAACGCATAGTTATCTGGATAAAAACGGATTACCCCAAATAGGCCTTTGGGAAGCAAACGGAGAGGTGGTTGCCGCGGCTACATACGATTGCCGGCTTGGAATTGCGTTTCTTCTTACACTGGAAAATTACCGTCATTTAAAGAAAGAAATGCTTCTGTACGCAAAAGGCGCGCTTGCTAAAGACGGTAAATTTAAAACCTTGATCTTGGACGGCGACATGGAAATGCATGAAATAGCCGAAAATTATGGTTTTTATCCAACGCAGGACAAGGAGCAAGACGCGGTCTATCCTATTGACTTGGCTAAAATCCATTACACTTTGCCCGAGGGATTCAAAATTACCAGTATGGCGGAAACATACGACCTTTACAAATACGGGCAAGTGTTGTGGAAGGGTTTCAACCATGAAGCAAACGGCGAAGGGCCTTTTGTTTTCAAGCGGGAGAAATTACCGGAATGGGAAATCAGTTTTAAGCGCCCGAATGTCAACCTGGAAATAAAAATCGCCGTTGTCGCGCCGAACGGCGACTTTGTATCTTATTGCGGCATGTGGCATGACGCCGCGTCCCAAAGCGTGCTTGTCGAACCCGTCGCAACCGACCCGGCATACCGAAAAATGGGGCTTGGCCGGGCCGCCGTACTGGAGGCGGTGCGCCGTTGCGGTAAGCTTGGGGCAAAGCGGGCTTTTGTGGGGTCATCCCAGCAGTTTTATTACAATATCGGTTTCAAGCCTTATGCCAATTCGACATGGTGGGAACAGAAATAAAAAAGGGCGAACACGGTTCGCCCCTGCATATTATTCAACCCCCGCTATAATTAGGCGCTTCCTTTGTAATATCAACGTCATGCGGATGGCTTTCCTTCAGACCGGCGAAGGATATACGCGTAAAACGTCCGTTTTCCTGCAAGTCCGGGATATCCCTTGTCCCGCAATAACCCATCCCGGCGCGCAGGCCGCCGAGGAGCTGGAAAATAACCTCGCTTACCATGCCCTTGTATGCGACGCGGCCCTCAACGCCCTCAGGCACGAATTTTTGCGCGTTCTCCTGAAAATAACGGTCTTTGCTGCCCAGCTCCATTGCGCCAAGGCTGCCCATTCCGCGGAAAACCTTGTATTTGCGTCCCATGAACAGCTCCATGTCGCCCGGGGCTTCCTCGCAGCCCGCGAAAAGGCTGCCCAGCATGCAGACGCTTGCACCCGCGGCGACGGCCTTCGTCAGGTCGCCGGAATACTTGATGCCTCCGTCGGCGATGATTGGGATGCCGAAAGGCTTAGCCGCCTCCGCCGCGTCGTAAATCGCCGTTATCTGGGCGACGCCTATACCGGCTACAACGCGCGTCGTGCATATCGCGCCCGGGCCGATGCCGACTTTTACGCCGTCGGCGCCCGCGTTTATCAAATCCACCGTGCCCTCACCCGTCGCAACATTGCCGGCTATAACGGGCAAGTCGGGATAGGCTTGTTTTATGCGCGCCACGGCGTTCAGCACGTTACGCGAATGCCCGTGCGCCGAATCTACAACGACAACGTCAACTTTTTTCTTTACCAGCGCATCCACACGGAGAACCACATCCTCACCGGCTCCAACGGCAGCCGCAACTAACAGCCGCCCATTTTTATCCTTCGCGGACATGGGGTATTTCCGTACCTTTTCAATATCCTTAATAGTTATCAAACCGTGCAGATGCCCATGCTCGTCCACGATGGGGAGTTTTTCAATCTTGTGTACGGTCATGATGGACTGCGCCTGTTCAAGGGTGGTGCCCGGCGGGCAGGTTATCAGATCGCACTTCGTCATGACCTCATAGATTTTTTTATCGTGGTTTGTCTCAAAGCGTATATCACGGTTTGTGATTATGCCGACCAATTTACCGCCCTCGATGATAGGCACGCCGGAGATGTGGTAGGAGCCCATAAGGGCGTCGGCTTCATGTACATAGTTATTCGGCGACAGGTGGAACGGATCGGAAATAACGCCGTGCTCCGAGCGCTTAACTTTGTCAACCTCCGCCGCCTGGGCCTCAATGCTTAAATTTTTATGTATAACCCCGATTCCGCCCTGCCTTGCCAGCGCGATTGCCATGCGCGATTCGGTGACGGTATCCATGCCGGCGCTCATAAGGGGCGTGTTCAGCTTGATTGTTTTAGTAAGCTTTGTTTCGAGATTAACGTCAACCGGCAAAATCTCGGATTTGGCGGGTATCAAAAGTACGTCGTCAAATGTCAGTGATTCCTTGATAAGTTTGTGCAAATTTTTCACTCCTTAAAAAATTACAGCTTCTTGTATATTTTACGTGGGCTGATATATGATTTTATGGCGTTAAACATCATCTCATTCGGTTCAAAGATAACCTTTATGCGTTTTCCGCCCTGTGCCGCCAGCAAGTGCCATGTGTTTTCGTTTACGGCGCCGCTGCCTAAATCCATAACCACTTCCGCCGCTTTAAGCTCGTGTTCCGCGTCGCGGTTGCCCGCGTGAGCTAAAATCAGGGCCTGCCGGACATCGCAGCTAAATTTTCGTCTGCGCCTTGCTTTGCCGTAAATGCAGTCGATATCAAGCTCTCCGTTTGTTATGATATATTCAAATTCCTTTTTCATCATGCCAAATACATAAAAAAGAACGAATCCCATAACCCCGACAATGATAGGCAGAAACCCCGGAATTAATGCAAGGGCAATTACAGCTATCAGCAAACATCCCGATATTATCCCGAACTTGATTAACGCGTCTTTGCGCGTAGGCATCCTTTTCACCAATTGTTCCTTAAAAACGTCACCCATTTGTATACCGCCTTATCAAAACATATATTGAATAATTTTATCATATACATATGTATAAATCAAGGGAATAATTTAGGAGGTAAACCAGTGGCGCGGAGCTATTATAGAGTTTTTTTTGTTTTGAAAGAGGACACGCAGGGATACGGCTGGGAAAGCCGCGCTCCGCAGGGGCGCTGTGTTATTGAGGCGCGCGGCGGTACGGGCAAAGTTCAGGTATATGTACAGGATTTAAAACCGCAGGTTGTTTACAAAGCCGTCCTCGTAAAACGCGGAACGGACAAAAGCTCCGGCGTTTGCCTTGGCGGCGTTGAAGTCGGCCCAAGCCGCCGGTGCGAGGTGCGGTTTGATATAAACCCGGATGATATTCACGGCAGCGGTTATGTTATCGAGGATTTTGACACAGTAGCGATAATCCACCAAAACGGGCGCATTAATATACCGTTATCGGGCGGAAACGCGATTGACGGGCGGTGGAAAGTAAACTTGGAGATGCATGGCGCGCATAAAAAATCCCCTGTACATCCCGAACCAATAATGCGGCAAACTGCCGAGCCGCTCATTGAATCGCAAACCGAACCGGATGCGGAAGAGGTTATGCCCTTCATAAGGCTTGCGTCATACGACGACCTTCCCGGTTTTAACAAAACGAAGGAGGCGGATACGGAATCCGTCGCTCAAGATGAAAACCCGCACAGGACATTTACGGAAATCATCCAAAGGGTGAGCCTGGAGCTTAACGAATTAGCGGAAATTACCGGCGCGCCGGACGAGGAGAATATACCGGAATCTGAGCAAATGACCGAGCCCGATGCCGAAATGGAACCCGAACCCGAGCCGGTACAGGAAGCGGAAAACGCGGATATGCAGACGGCTTCAACCGGGGTATCACCTTTTGAAGGGGATACGGCGGCTTGGAAGGAGATTACTTTAAAAGAGCTGGCGCTGCTGCCTGTGGATTTATTTGACTATGAACAGAAAGCGGTTGTGGCGGCGGCTTATCATTTGCACGGAAGCCTGCTGCTGACCGGCGCCCCCAAGGACGCGCAAGGGACATATATTATTGGCGTCCCGGGTATTTATACCCCGGAAGAGAGCAGGGGCTTCAAACGGCTGGGCTTTTATACCTTCAGAGGAAAGGACGGCGAATCGGGCCCCGGCGCGGAGGGATATTGGTTGAAAGAAATATAAAAGTTTGGAAGGGGAAGGGGAAATTTTTAAATATCCGCTTCCCCAAGGTTTTATATCCCCAATTTCTTTATCAGCCCGGGAAGCGCCGCTTCAAACCGGACGCCGTAACGCTTCTCACGGCCCGGTTCAGTTTGTCTTATGGAATCCACCGTAAGCTCCACGGCAGCCTGTGCCGCGTCTTTTAACGAAAAACCGTTTAAAAGCGCAGATAAAAGTGAACTGCCGAAAACATCCCCGGTGCCGTGAAAGGAGCCGGGGATAAGCATTTGCATGGCATACCCGGATTCAGACGCATCTTTGCCGTAATAGGCGGCCCCAAGATTATCTTTGTTAAAACTTACGCCTGTAAGGACAATGTCCGCGTTAAAATCCGCTTTAAGGCGGCGGCACAGACCGTTGATATATTCCGGCGTATAAGGCCCCTCGATATAGGGCTCACTCAACATAAGCGCCGTTTCCGTGAGGTTTGGCACAACAATGTCCGCCATTTTACACAGTTCCGCCATACCGGATGGGAACGCGGCGTCAAAACCGCTGTAAAGCTTACCGTTGTCCCCCATGACGGGGTCAACCATTACCAGGGCGTCTTTACCAAAACGCTCGATCAGCTTCTTCACCAGCTCTATCTGATCAAATGAACCCAGATATCCGGTATATATGGCGTCAAATTTAATGCCAAGCTGTTCCCAGTGATCTAAAATGGGGAGGATGTCGCTTGCCAGGTCACGGAAGGTGTATCCGGTAAACTCGCCCGTATGGGTAGAAAGCACCGCTGTCGGCAACACCGAGCATTCTATGCCTGCCGCCGAAATTATCGGCAGCGCAACGGTAAGGGAACATTTTCCGACACATGAAATGTCATGGACGGCAAGCGCGCGTTTTTGCCTGTCAACCACAGTTATCTCTCCAAAACAAATAACAATACGTCCGAATATTCGTCGGTAACAGGGGATCCGATTACAACATACAGGTAATAGAACTCGGCGCTGGGAAAACCGTGTATATAAAAATCGAAAGGACGGCTTTGGCCGATAAGCGAACCGAAACGCTGGTTTCTTGTTGTAGTGGGGAACCGGCTGTTGACAATCATTGACCCGTGCAGATAATAATCGGGTACAAACTCGTCCGTAAGCACGTAGTAAATATCGCTGCGCGCAGATACGCTTCCCGTAATATCAACATTACCGCCTACCGCCAGAAGCGGTCTGAATTCCACAAATTGCGGATGCAGAAAATCCGCTTGGGCGGTGTATTCCTTATAGTTGTTTTTAGGCCGCAGCGTCACATGGTCAAGGTCTTCGATTTCCTCATCGTAAAGAATCGCCAGCCTGTAGGTTTTACTTGGAATCCGTGAGTCCTCCATTACGTTAAAGGCGCGGAAGTCTACCTGACGTTCTTCGTTTGCCGTTACTATAAAGAGGTCGAACGCTTCCTCAACAGCCGCCGCGTTTGCGAAAGGGTGTTCAAGGTTAACCACCGCATTGGTCGGAGATATCACTGAAAGATGCGTTACGCCGGGATGGAAGAACGCGGGTTCGGTCTCAAGCCGCACAAGCCTTTCCCGTTCGTTTTCAATCATAACGTGGACAACATGCCCCTGATCGTTGAAGCCCAAGGTTTGGTTGGCCCCGGTGAATGTCAGCGTATGGGTGCTGCCGGGGAAAACGCGGAAGCTGCCGAAATCAAAAACCTCACGCGGGGGGCTGTAGAACGTTATGTCCCTGATCTCCTCGTCCGTAGGATTTCTGGGCGCGGTATCTTTAAGTATCAGCACATGGGCCGTGCCGAGGACCGAAGACACGATTTCAACCTCAATCGAATCCGTTGTGGGGCGGATGGCTGTTACATCGTTGACGGATGGCGGGGTTATCACGTTTGTGTTAAATACGGCCCCGCGCGTATTCACCGCCGCATCGTTCTTGCGGTTGGAAAGAAGCCTGAACTCACCTTCCATAACAACCTGCTGCCCGTCCGGGAAATTGGCGGGTATTACTATATTACGGATATAGCCCCAAGGGTTTTGGCTGGCCTTGACATGCCCGCCAACACGCATTTCCATGCCATCGATCTGCGACGCGCCAAGGAGCTCAACCGTGATTGCGGCGTCCCTGTCATCAACAAACAGCCTTGAGATACGGCTGTTGTTTATAACGATCTCACCAGTGGAGAATACATGCATCTCACCGCCGACGGTAACATCATCCAAAACCGCCCCTGCCGCGCCTTCCGGAAGGTAGAGATTCCCCGTTACGGTAACAAAGGACAAAGCGACATCCGGCGACCCGACAAGCAGCGTCCCGTTAACCACACCCGTAAACACACCCGGTTCGCTCACATAGCCGTCAACCATCGGGTCGAACATCGAAACGGCTTCGGCGCGGGTGACGGGCTGAGCCGGGCGGAAAGCATGGCCTCTCCCCGAGGGATAGCCGGTTATGAACCCCATCTCGTTCATTGCCCTTACAAATACGCGGGAGCTTAAGGTGATCTCGCTGTTATCCACAAACGCGGTGGCGGTTGTGGTTTGGCTGACCGGCAGCCTGAAAGCCTTAGCCAGCATAACGGCGCATGCCTCGCGCGTAAGTATATCCTCCGGACCGAGCCGTCCGCCGTCTCTGGGGATTATAACCCCGGCGGCGGCAAGCTTCAGCATGGTTTCAAAATACCACGCGTCCGCGTCCAGGTCGGTGAATTGTTCGGCTCCGCTTAGGTCGGCTTCGGGATATTTCATTAAATTGTTTACGATAGCCGCAAATTCCGCCAAGGTAATATTATCGTCCGGACGGTAATACCCCATGTCACCGCCGATAACGCCGTATCCGGCCCAGCGCTCAAGCAGATCTTCGGCCCAATGGCCCTCCGAATCCAAAAAAAACGGGGATGCCTGTTCGTCTTCATGTATATCTCCGGTTTCATCAGCCATGACATTCGTGTTAAATAACGCAAGCGTCAAAAACATAACTATGCATATAAATCCTTTTTTGTACGCCATTTGCGCACCTCCTTTTTGGGCTTTAATCAAACCCATACGCCATTATACATTAATTACGGACTGCATGTCAAATTAGTTTGCCCAGGGTTTGAATTTATGCTATACTGAATGGGATAAAATTTTGAAAGGATTGATGGTAAATGAGCGAGTTTTTTCCGCAAATTCCGGTAATACCGTATAAAGGCGACTGCGCCTGCGACCCGCTGAGTTTTCATTATTATAACCCCGATGAGATTATTTTGGGTAAGCCGATGAAAGACCACCTGCGTTTTGCAATGGCTTGGTGGCATACGCTTTGCGCCGAGGGTTCGGATATGTTCGGGCCGGGAACCGCGGATAAGTCCTTCGGTGTGTGCAAAAATGATTTTATGGCCCATGCCAAGGCCAAAGCGGACGCGGGTTTTGAGCTTATGCAAAAGCTGGGAATCGGGTATTTTTGCTTCCACGACGCCGACATCGTTGACGAAGCGGATACCTTAGCCGAAACCAACCGCCGCCTAGATGAAATTACGGACTACATAAAAGAAAAAATGGATAAAACCGGCATCAAATGTTTGTGGGGAACATGCAATCTGTTCAGCCACAAGCGTTTTATGGGCGGGGCCGGCACTTCGCCCAGCGCCGATATCTTTGCATACGCCGCCGCGAAGGTCAAAAAAGCCATTGAGCTGACGGTAAAGCTGGGCGGCACGGGTTATGTGTTCTGGGGCGGGCGCGAGGGCTACGAAACACTTCTTAACACCGACATGGGCCTTGAGCTGTCCAATATGGCGCGGCTTATGCGCATGGCAATCGACTACGCGCGGAGCATCGGCTTCGCCGGGGATTTCTACATCGAACCCAAGCCCAAGGAACCCTCCAAGCACCAATATGACACCGACGTGGCTACGGCCTGCAACTTCCTGCGCGCTTACGGCCTGATAGACGACGTAAAAATGAACATAGAATCCAACCATGCCACGCTGGCGGCACACACCTTCCAGCACGAGCTGCGTACCGCTTCGGTAAACGGCGTTTTCGGCTCCATCGACGCCAATCAGGGCGACTTGCTCCTTGGCTGGGACACCGACCAGTTCCCCAGCGACGTTTTCGACGCGACTTACTGTATGCTTGAAGTCCTTAAAGCGGGCGGCTTCACAAACGGCGGCCTGAACTTCGACGCAAAGACCCGCCGCATGTCCTACACGCTGGAGGATTTGGCGCACGGCTTTATCACAGGCATGGACACCTTTGCCCTGGGACTTCGCAAAGCGGCGAAAATCATTGAGGACGGGCGGCTTGACGCTTTTGTGGACGAACGCTACGCAAGCTGGAAATCCGGTATTGGCGCGGATATCATGGATGGCAAAGCGGGCTTGAAGGAACTGGAAGCCTACTCCCTCAAAAAAGAACCGGATTTGCCGATGAGCGGGAAACAGGAGCTTTTGGAGGGCATGATTAACAGGATAATGTTTGGTTAACGGGAGGTATCACATGTCATACTTTTTAGGCATAGATGTCGGAACATCCGGCACAAAGGCCTTGATAATGGACGAAAGCGGGCGCGTGCTGTGTACGGCTACGGAAGGTTACGCCGTTGATATGCCGCAGAACGGTTGGGCGGAGCAGCATCCCGGCATTTGGTGGGAAGCGGCTATTGGGGCCGTGCGAGGCGTCCTTAAAAACGCGGAATATGTAAAAGGTTTGAAAGCCGTGGGCTTGACGGGCCAAATGCACGGTCTGGCGATGCTCGACAAAAAAGGGGACGTTATACGCCCCGCGCTGCTTTGGTGCGATCAGCGTACAGGCGACCAATGCCGCCAAATAACGGAGGCCGTAGGCGAAAAAAGGCTGATTGAACTGACCGCGAACCCGGCGCTTACGGGTTTTACCTCACCTAAAATATTATGGGTGCGCGAGAATGAACCGGAGAATTACGCGAAATGCGCTTCTATCATGCTTCCCAAAGATTATATCCGCTATAAGCTGACCGGGGACAACGCCGGGGATATGAGCGACGCCAGCGGCACCGGGCTGTTGGATGTGCCGCGCCGCTGCTGGTCTGATGAGGTTTTGGACAAGCTTAACATCGACAAAGGACTGCTGGGCAAGCTTTACGAAAGCTGCGAGGTTACGGGGCAGATATCGGAGGCCGCAGCCCGTGAAACGGGATTGCCCGCCGGGCTGCCCGTCGTAGCCGGGGCGGGGGATAATGCCGCCGCGGCTATCGGAACCGGGGTCGCAAGGGATGGACGCGCGTTTGTAACCATCGGCAGTTCCGGTGTGGTTTTCGCGCATACTTCCGTAATGAAATTGGATCCGGCGGGGCGGGCGCATGCTTTTTGCGCGGCTGTGCCGGGCGAATGGCATGTTATGGGCGTATCGCTGGCGGCGGGGATGAGCTTGCAATGGCTCCGTAACCAGGCCCTGAGCAACCTGTGCGAACAAGCCGCGAAAGAGGGCAGGGACGTTTACGATATAATGAGCGGTTTAGCCGCCCGGTCGCCTATCGGCAGCAACCGCCTGATCTTCCTTCCGTACCTGAACGGCGAACGTACCCCGCATAAAGACCCGGATTGCCGCGGCGTGTTCTTCGGCTTGTCCGCGTCGCATACCCAAAATGATTTAATCCGCGCGGTGATGGAAGGCGTAAGCTTTGCCGGCAAGGATTCCCTTGATATCATAAGGGAAATGGGCATTGGGGTAAAAGACATAACCGCTTGCGGCGGCGGCGGCGGAAGCGCGTTCTGGCGCGGTATGCTTGCCGATGTTTTCGGGATTCCGGTTGCCGCGGCTCAAAGCCAGGAAGGGCCGGCCCTTGGCGCGGCGATTTTGGCGGCGGTTGGGGCTGGCGTGTTTAAATCCGTCCCGGCGGCCTGTGACGCGCTTATCACGACAAATGCTCCCGCTATGCCTGAGCAAAGTTCAACGGCGGGTTACGCTAAATACCACGTCCTGTTTAAATCCTTATACGCGTCATTGAAGGATGATTTTAAAACGCTTTCTGCTTTATGATAACCGTTAATCTTTTTGCCATAATTATTTCCGCCATTATGTTCGCCGCAAACCCGGGGAGTTTTTTAGAAGCAAACGCGGATTCGGCGTATGCAGAGGTTGCGGCGGCTGATTATACCATTGTCCGGACAAGCGCTTCATATACGGGCTTAGTCGGCAGGAATGCGGGCATTGAAATTTACGGCAGACCCGGTGAGACATATTCGATTACGGTTCTGTACAAAAGCGGTGAAAGCAGGGCAGCCGGCGTTTCGGGCGAGAATAAGCTCAAAACAGCCGGCGAGGACGGAAGGGTCTCATGGAATTGGCGCGTCGGGACGAATACAACGCCCGGCATACATTGGATAATTATTACGGATGTATCAATGGAAATGGAATGGAGAATGCCTTTCCGGGTAATGCGTTTTGAATTTGACAGAAATCGGCGATAAAAATCGGGAGTGATATTATGACAGGGCGGTACGAATACGCCAAGCAAAAATACGCCGCAATCGGCGTGGATACAGGCGCGGCGATTGAAAAACTGAAAAGCGTCCCCATTTCAATGCATTGCTGGCAAGGCGACGATGTCGGCGGTTTTGAAGGGCAAATGTCATTATCAGGCGGCATACAGGTTACGGGCGGGTATCCCGGAAAAGCGCGTACGCCTGACGAACTGATGGCTGATATGGATATGGCGTTAAGCTTGATTCCGGGTAAGCACAGGCTGAACCTCCACGCAAGTTATGCGGTTTTCGGGGATAACCGCGTTGACCGTGACGCGTTATGCCCCGAGCATTTCGCGGCCTGGGTGGATTTTGCCAAAAAACGCGGGTTGGGGCTGGACTTTAACCCTACCTACTTTTCGCATCCAAAAGCCGCGGATGGAACCTTGTCCAGCGCGGACGAGGAAATCCGCGCGTTTTGGATCCGGCATGGGCAGGCTTGCCTTAAAATAGCCGAATACTTCGCGAAGGAGCTTGGAACGCACAGCACAGTCAATATTTGGATTCCCGACGGGTTCAAGGAAATACCCGCCGACCGGAGCGGCCCCCGCGCGCGGTTAAAGGATTCGCTGGATAAAATTCTTTCGGTACAGTATGATAAATCAAAGGTAAACGTCGCCGTGGAATCAAAGGTGTTCGGAATCGGCCTTGAGAGCTACACGGTGGGCTCACATGAATTCTATATGCAGTACGCCGCGAAGAACGGCCTGTTCTGCCTGCTTGACAACGGGCATTACCATCCCACGGAGTCCGTGGCGGATAAAATCCCGTCCATGCTCCTGTTTTCGGAAAAAATTGCGCTGCATGTGACGCGCAGCGTGCGCTGGGACAGCGACCACGTGCCGCTGCTGGACGACGAGGTAAAGGGCATCGCTTCCGAAATCGTACGGGCCGGCACCGAGCGCGTAATACTTGCCATGGACTTTTTTGACGCGAGTATAAACAGGATAGCCGCCTGGGTTATCGGTATGCGTAATATGCAGAAGGCCTTGTTAACGGCACTCTTAACCCCTCATGATAAATTAAAGGAAATGCAGGATTCCGGCGATTTTACGGCAATGACGGTTTTACGCGAGGAATTGAAGCTGTATCCCGTGGGCGATGTGTGGGAAGCGTTTTGCGGGCAGACCGGCGTTCCCGGCGAGGATTGGCTTGAACGGGTCAGGGAGTATGAGGAGAAGGTTTTGGTAAAAAGGGAGTAAAGAAAGGTTATGAAGGGGACGCTTTGAAGAGTGTCCCCTTCGGTTATTCAATAATTATTCAAAAATTTCTACGGCTTGTTTCAATTTACCCATCACATCCACCTCAAACGGGCAGCGTTTCACGCATTCGCCGCATTTTACGCATGATGACGCTTTTGCCGGAAGCGCGGCATATTTTTCCGCCAGGGTTGAATGATCGATTTTTCCCGCGTTGTCCGTAAGACGGTTTGTTTCGCCGATGTCAATGCCGGCTTTGCAAGGCAGGCAATGGTTGCAGTAGAGGCAGTTGCCCCGCGCGGACCATCTGGATTGCGCTACGGCCCGGCTGAAATCGCGTTCGGCGTCCGACGCGGTATTGTACGCGAGCATGTCCCGTACGTGCTGCGGATTGGAGACGCCGGGTACTATGGTTGCGACGTTGTTCTGCGACAAGGCGTAGGAAAGAAGGTTTACGGGCGTAAACCCGGTATTTATTTCGGGCTTGAACAGCCAGGCCGCCGCGTAGGGCTTCATGGCGACGAGTCCAACGTCCGCTTTCCCGCATTCTATAAACATATCCTTTCGCGGGGCGCCGGCTTTTTCATCCGTCTTGTAATCATGCGCCGAGTCCCAGAGCTTGGCGATATCGTCCTCGATATAATCGTCCTCGTTTGTCAGTACGTCAAAAGCGGGATTTACCGGATACATCAGCACATCAAAAACACCGCTTTCAATGGCTTTAAGCGTGACGGACGTGCTGTGCGTACTAAGCCCGATATACTTAACTTTCCCTTGGGCCTGGAGTTTTTGCGCGTGCGCTGAAAGACTGTTTTCGCCTATAAGCCTTTCAATCTCCGTCATTTTGTCGCAGCAGGCTATCATTAACATATCAACATAGTCGGTTTTAACTTCCTTTAAGAAACATCCAAGGCTAACGTCTGTTTCGTCGGCGTTATGCAGCGAATTTACCAAGAAATTAAGATATAATTTGTCCCTTTTGCCTTCGATGGCTTTGCCCAGTATCTCAAAATCAACATTGGTATCGGAGCTTTTCTCAAAATCCTTGATTGAGAAGCAATCGAAATAATTCACGCCGCCCTCTATAGCCGCGCGGATTGATTCAATAACGACGCTTTCCTCTTCCTTAAACAAATGTTCAAGCCCTATGCCGATTTCGCTTACATTGAACCCTGTTCGTCCAAGTCTGCGGTATTTCATATGTACCTCCAGCTATTCAAGATAAAATACTTCTTCCATTAACGGCTGTGCGCCTGTATTGGGATCCATTTCCATTACCATTACATCTTTCATGTACGCGTTCCAGCGGTCCACAACGGCGCTTCCGGCCTGAACCGCCGCCGCGTGTTCCGTGCCTTTCCGGCATTCGTAATAACCAAAGAGTTCATCGCCGGTCAGCCAGATTGAATAATTGCATATACCCGCTTCTTTAAGCAGCTCCTTCATTTCCGGCCAAATCCCGTCATGCCGTTTCCTGTACTCGTCATGCATGCCCGGTAAAACACGGGCTTTCCATGCGTAGCGCTCCATATATTGACCTCCAATCCATGTTCATTATACACCATACTCAGAAGATTATCAATGGCAAACAACCTAAAAATGACCATTGAAAAGGCTTGGCATTTGATGTATAATGCATTATAAATATTTTAATCGGTGATAATATGGCGCGTAAATCCAGGCAGATAATTGAATACCGCTTGTATGAGCTGGACGCGGATTTTCCGGTTATTTTGCTGGACGGGGACAATTGGCGGATATCGGAGGTACCAAGCAACAGATTGCATTTCCATAATTGCTTGGAAATAGGTATATGCCACAGCGACAGCGGGACGATTATGATGCGGGACGAGCCGCATTTCTACAAGGCTGGGGATATGACCTGCATTCCGCGTTTTGTGCCGCATACAACTTATTCGGACAAGGGGACGTCCAGCCTGTGGTCATATATTTTCGCGGATCTGCGCAAGCTTTTGCACGATATGGTGCGTACGCAGGAGGATTTTGACCTGTCGTTTTTGATTCAATCGGCAAGGAGCTGCATTTTTAGTAAGGACGAAAACCCAAGGATGTATTTTTTTATTGAAAGCATACTGGACGAGCTGCGCGCGGGCAAGAACGGGCACCGTACCGTTGTAAAAGCGTTGTTTATCGCGCTTTTTTATGAACTGGCGCGGATTAATGAGCGGGAAGGAAACGGCGTTCCGCGAAAGGAAACGCTTGTGCTTGCGCCCGCGCTGGATTATATAGACCATTACTACATGAACGGCATAACAATAGGGTTTTTGGCGGACATGTGCCACCTGAGCACAACCCATTTCCGGCGGTTGTTCCACTCGATTATGGGGGTTTCACCGCTTAGCTTTGTAAACGCCACGCGCATAGACAAAGCATGCTTTTTGTTGCAAACGACGGATAACGCTGTGCTGGACATTGCCGAAACCGTGGGTTTTCCGTCCATTTCCAGCTTTAACCGCTGTTTTTCGCAAATAATGGGCGTCACACCGCGCGCGTACCGGAACCCGGAAATACGAGGCAGCGTGAAGCCTAGGCACAGACATATATTACAATACAGTGGATGGTTTGAGCCGGAGAGATAGGGTCAATTATCGTTTGTGCCGCAAGCCTCTGCCAGCGCTGTTTCCAGAAGTACGATAACTTCTTTTGTCTGCGGCTCGCTGTGACCGGATACGCAGATTTCAAAATCATATTGCTTATAAGTTTCAATCATGTGCCGAAAACCCGTAATATCTTCTTCTTCACCCCAATAACAAGCTTCACCGTCGTCAACGCCAAAACTGTCTCCGACATACAGGACTTTATCCACGGAATCATATACGCTGATGCCGTCTTGCGTGTGGCCCGGAGTGTGGAAGATACAAATTCCATCCTCCGGGAAATGCATGCTGCCTTCAAACAGCAGGTTTGGCAGGCATTTGCGGACTTCGCCTTTGAAATACCGGTTGTTCCGCACGGCGCGCTGTATTTTTTCATCCCATGTCTTATCCATAAGCTCGCGGCAAAGCTTGTGGGCGATTATCGCGCTGCCCTCAAAAACCCAGTTGCCGGCGATATGATCCCAGTCGTGATGCGTATTGATAACGATTACCGGCTTAGAGTCGCCGCCGATATATTTCAACATTTCTTCTGCGCAGCCGCCGCCGATCCCGGTATCAACTATAAAATTATGCTTTGTGCCAAGAATAACGCCCATATGTACATCGGAATCCGCGTCCTCCGGGGTGCTGAACATAATATTGCGATTGGTCAATTTAGTTATTTTCACTTTTTCACCTATAATTTTATAATTTACATTTAAAAGTGGTTGAATAGCATTATTCAACCACAGATGCGGCGCGCGCGCCGCTCAAATTCATAGAAATACAAAGATAGATCAGCTGCTGGGTTTATTAAGGGTCGAATAAGTGCTGACCTCAAGCTGCACCAGCGAACGGCGCAGTAAAACCTGGTCACGCGCGATGTCCATGTCGTCAGTTTCTTCCTGCAGGCGCCGCTGGGCGGCGTCGCGTGCCGCTTCCACTTTTGCGTGGTCAATATCTTCGGGCCATTCCGCGCTGTTTGCCAGAATGGAGACAACGTCGTCCCTTATCTGCGCAACCCCGCCAAAGACGGCCATTCTACGTTCTTCGCTGCCCTCGTTCATGATGCGCAGCACCCCGTAATCAAGGACGGCGGAACAAGCCTCGTGACCCGGCAAGACGCCCATATCCCCGGTGTTACAGCGCATTATAACCATATCGGCGGATAACTCGGCTTTTACAGCGTCCGGTGTAACTACCCGCAAATGGATTTTTTTAGCCAATCACTCACCCCCGGTTTCTTTGTTGTAACTTTCGCGAACTTCATCAATGGTACCTTTGTTCAGGAAATACGCTTCAGGTATATCATCGCACTTACCCTCGATAATCTGCCCGAACCCGCGTACGGTTTCCGCCACAGGCACATATTTGCCGGGAATTGATGTAAACTTCTCGGCCACATAGAAGGGCTGTGACAGGAACCTTTGCACCTTACGCGCGCGGTCTACTATCAGCCTGTCGTTCTCGGAAAGCTCATCCATACCTAGGATAGCGATAATATCCTGTAAATCTTTGTACCTTTGCAAAATACTTTGCACAGAACGCGCAGTGCTATAATGCTCCGCGCCCAATATGCTTTTATCCAGAATACGTGAGGTAGACTCAAGCGGGTCGATAGCCGGGTAGATACCCATTTCGACTATCGCGCGGGACAGCGACGTCGTTGCGTCAAGATGCGCAAAGGTTGTGGCGGGGGCGGGATCCGTAAAGTCGTCGGCAGGCACATAAATGGCCTGCACCGAAGTGATGGAACCCGTTTTTGTTGATGTTATGCGCTCCTGAAGGCTTCCGACCTCGGTGGCCAGCGTGGGCTGGTAACCCACAGCGCTGGGAACGCGCCCCAGCAGCGCAGAAACCTCCGAACCTGCCTGCACGTAACGGAAAATATTATCAATGAACAGCAGAACGTCTTGTAAGCTTACGTCGCGGAAATACTCCGCAATCGTCAGCCCCGTAAAGCCCACGCGCATACGCGCCCCGGGCGGCTCGTTCATCTGCCCGAACACCAGCGAGGCCTTGTTCAAAACGCCGGAACCCATCATGTCGTTATAAAGATCAATGCCTTCGCGGGAACGTTCGCCAACGCCGGCGAATACGCTGAAACCGCCGTGTTCCGTGGCTATGTTGCGGATAAGCTCCATTATGATAACCGTTTTGCCGACGCCCGCGCCGCCGAACAAGCCTATTTTACCGCCCTTTGAATAAGGGCAGAGCAAGTCTATGGCCTTTATTCCGGTCTCAAGCATCTCCGTGACGGCTGTCTGGTCGGAAAACCCGGGGGCTTCGCGGTGGATGGGCCAGCGTTCCTTGGTTTCCGGCCTCGGTTTATTATCGATCGGCTCGCCCAGCACGTTCATCATTCGCCCCAAGGTTTCCGGCCCGACAGGCACCGATATGGGATGGCCAGTGTCGATAGCGTCCGTTCCGCGGATAAGTCCGTCCGTCGCGCCCATGGAAACGCAGCGCACGACATTGTCGCCCAAATGCTGCGCAACCTCAAGGACAAGCGTATCGTTACCGTTTTGAACCTCTATGGCGTTGTACAGCGCCGGAAGCTCGCCCTCAAAACGTATGTCCAACACCGCGCCCATTATTTGCAAAATCTTGCCTATGTTTTTTCCAGCCAAAACAACATCTCCTTTACCTGAAACCTTAAAAGCACTAAAACATTATACAATTATTGCAAAGCGTTTGCGCCGCTTACGATTTCGGTTATTTCCTGTGTGATCAGGCTTTGGCGCGTGCGGTTGTAGATTAGGGTTAAATCGTCCATGATATCGGACGCGTTCTTTGTCGCCGAGTCCATGCTTGTCATGCGCGACGCTTCTTCACACACATAGGCTTCTGTCATTGCTCCGTACATAAAAGTGTTCAGGTATAAGGGTACGGCATAGTTCATAAACCCTTTTATGTCCGGATCAAAAATCATCCGCTTTTTGTAAGCATCCGCCGAAGCCGCTTCCTTGCTTGATTCAATCGAACCAATCGGCAAAATTCTGGCGACCTTCGGTATATGCGTCAAAACAGATTTAAATGTTGTGTAAACAACATACGCCTCGTCAATCTCTCCCAGAGTGTACATGGAATAAAGCAGGCTGCCGATTTTTTCAGCATCGGCGTAGGACACGTTAACGGAAGGGCCCTCGTACTTATGCAAGGCAATCCTTCCGCGCCGGCGTAAATACTCCCAGCCCTTGTTGCCCAAGGTTATGATTATTTCCTTTTTCTGTGGGTGTTTAAGGGAATTGGAGTTAAAGAAGCCCATGGCTTCCTTTGACAGATTGATATTATACCCGCCGCAAAGACCCCTGTCGCTCGCTATTATGACATAAGCGGCGTTCTTAACTTCCTCGCGTCCATTGAAATACACGCTTTGTTCAGCGCCCTCGTGATCACGTACGCTGTCCATAATCTGCTGTATTTCCCTGAACATCGGGCGCACCGCGTCCAGACGCTGCTTGGCCTTTTGCAATTTTGAAGCGGCAACAAGGTTCATCGCTTTCATAATCTGCTTGGTGCTCTTTATACTCGAGATGCGCCTTTTTATATGCTTCATTGACGGCATGTTATGTCCACACCCTTTGGGAACGCGGGCGTCCCGCCCGCAACAGTATTATTTCTTAAAAAACTCGTCGCAGACCGCTTTGATTTTTGCCTCCAGCTCGGCGGAGATATCCCTTTTCGCGTTCAGCTCGTCTATAATGTTGGCGTGCCTGTCGGCAATAAACGCCAGAAACTCGCGCTGAGTTGACTGTATGCTTTCAACGTTAACACCGGAGAAATATTTGTGCGTCAGCGCGTATAGGATAAGCACCTGCTGTTCTACGGGCATGGGCTCGTACTGCGGCTGTTTGAGGGTTTCGACGATGCGCTCGCCATGGCGGAGACGGTCTAGAGTATCCTTACTCAAATCTGAGCCGAACTGTGTGAACGCCGCAAGTTCCCTGTACTGGGCAAGCTCGACGCGCAGAGGGCCGGCCAATTTTTTCATGGCCTTTATCTGTGCGGCGCCGCCGACTCGGGATACGGAAAGGCCCGCGTTTATAGCCGGGCGGATACCATTGTTAAAAAGCTCGGTTTCCAAATAGATCTGCCCGTCCGTGATGGATATGACGTTTGTGGGAATGTATGCGGATATGTCGCCGGCCTGGGTTTCGATGATGGGCAGGGCTGTAATGGAACCGCCGCCGTGCTTGTCCGCCATGCGGGCGGAACGCTCAAGCAGTCTGGAGTGCAGGTAGAAAACATCGCCCGGGAAAGCCTCGCGGCCCGGAGGGCGGCGCAGCAGCAGGCTGAGAGCGCGGTAAGCGACGGCATGTTTGGAAAGGTCGTCGTAAACGATGAGAACATCCTTGCCCGCGTCCATCCATTCTTCACCTATGGCGCATCCGGCGTAGGGAGCGATGTATTGCATCGGGGAAGAGTCGCTTGCCGCCGCTACCACGACGGTGGTGTAATCCATCGCGCCTTTTTCCTGCAGCGTGTTAACGATACGCGCGGTTGTAGATATTTTTTGGCCTATGGCGACGTAGATGCACAATACGCCTTTACCCTTTTGATTGATGATGGTGTCAATACAGATAGCGGTTTTACCCGTTTGTCTGTCGCCGATAACCAGCTCGCGCTGGCCGCGCCCTATGGGAACCATGGCGTCAATGGCCTTAATACCCGTTTGTAAGGGCGTATCAACCTCCTGGCGCATGATAACGCCTGGGGCGATGCGCTCAATCTGGCGCGTTTGGGTGTGGGCGATGGGGCCCTTGTTGTCCACGGGCTGACCCAGCGGGTTAACGACGCGCCCAAGCAGGCCGTCTCCGACGGGTACCTCAGCTATACGGCCCGTGCGTTTTACAGGTTCGCCTTCCTTGATATGGGAGTCCGGGCCGAGAATAACGACACCGATGCTGTCCTCGTCAAGGTTAAGGGCGATCCCCCTTACGCCGCTGTAAAACTCAAGCAGCTCACCGCTCATGGCGCTGGTCAGGCCATAAACGCGGGCAATCCCGTCGCCGACCTGTATAACGCTGCCCGCCTCGCTTACGTCTAACTGCGAAGAATATGCTTGAATTTGTTTTTTGATTACAGAGCTTATTTCATCAGGTCTGAGCGTCACAAGCCGCCCCCCTCTATTATACTGGATTTCAATTCACGCAGGCGTGTCTTGACCGTTCTGTCAATAAAATGCCCGTCTACGTAGATATATATGCCGCCAATTACATTTGGGTCAGCCACATGCGTAATGATAACATGTTTGTCCAGCTTCCCGGACAGCATGTTCTCAAGCGCCGCAATCTGCGCGCCGCTTAACGGGACCGCTGAAATAACCTTGGCCCTGGCTTTGCGCTGATACCGCTCTACCATGCCGATAAGCTCATTAAAAGCGGGAACCAGGAAAGCCTCGCGGTTTTTTGTAATAGCCAGGTTCAAAAGCCCCAGCAGATCAACATGGATGTGCCCGGCAAGGGCGTCCTCAAAGAATGCGCGTTTTTCCGCGCTGGAGATATGCGGATGGAGCAAAATGCGGTGGCATTCGTCCTCTTTCAACATATCGCGCATAAAAACGGCGTGTTCAAGAAAATCGTCCGCGTATCCGCTGTTACCGGTTTCCTTGGTTTTTTCCAAAAACAGGTCGAAAAGCGCGGACGCGTAGATGGCACTTAATTGCGCCATGCCATCTCCTCCAGTTCCGCCATGGTTTCGTCAAACATCCGGTCATGGTCAACCGCCGCTATGGAGCGTACCAAAAACTTTTCCGTCATCGCCGAGGAGACTTGGATAATATGAAGCCGCAATTCTTCCTTAGCGCGTTCGCGTTCCAGCTCAATGTTCACCTTAGCCCGCGCCAAAATCTCATCCGACTCTTTTTTGGCGTCCGCCAAAATTGACTTGCTTGTGTCCGTGGCTGTTTTTCTGGCCGAATCGATTATCCCGTCGCGCTCCGCCTCAATGTCCTTGAGCCGCTGCTCGTATTGAAGCTTCAGCTCTGTCGCCTTCTCCATCTCGTCCCTGGCATTATTTAACTGATCCAAAACCCTTTCGGCGCGTTTGTGCAGCATTTCCTTAACGGGCTTATACAGCAGCTTGGTCAAAATAAAAGCCAGCAGGGCAAAGTTAACCAGATGAGGAAGGAACGAAAGAATTGTTTGCATGTTTAGGGCAAACACATGTCCTTCTGGCGGTGCGCCGGAAAGCATTAACAATAAGTCAGCTCTCAAGAAAATCATCCTTTACTTCCTACATATCAGGTTGGATTGTATTACGATCCTATAAACCTACTTCCATAAGCCTCATAAAGTGACCCACCAGCGGGTTGGCGAACAGCAGCAGGATAGCGATTACCAAGCCGTAAATACCGCCGGTTTCGCACATGGCAAGGCCTACGAACATCGAGGTTGTTACAGGGCCTCTGGCCTCGGGCTGGCGCGCGATAGCGTCAATAGCGTGGGAGGCTATCCGGCTTTGTCCGAAAGTGGTTGTAACAGCGGTCATAACCGCTATGGCTGAAGCTATTTGCCCTACAATCATGACTTGGGCCAATGAATCCATTACTTGAGGGTCATGCATGTTGAATTCCTCCAATTCTTTGTTTATATATTAAATAAGTAAAAACAATTAATCCTTCCCGCCGGCGAAAACGCCGATAAGCGAAAGGCTGACGATACAGAAGATGTAGGTTTGCAAAACACCCGCAAAAATATCGAAGAACGCGTGAACCACAAGCGGCAAGCCGTAAAGCACAAACGGCGGCGCAAGGCCGTATAAAAGCGAAATAAGGATCATACCGGATAAAATGTTGCCGAAAAGACGGAAGCTGAGCGAAACGGGCCGCGCCAGCTCCCCGATAATGTTAATCGGTAAAAACAGCCAATGAGGGGTAAGAAGGGCGCTTTTTACATGTGCCCACCTTTTATACCTGAATGATGTAACATGAATCAAAATCAGCGTCACGAAAGCGAACGAAAATGTGACAGCCCAGTCCGCGGTTGGCGGGCGCAGAAAGAAAAGGCCGCTGATATTGGAGCATAGGATGAAAGCAAAGACCATAAAATACCAGTTGCCCAAATAGGCTAATTTATCACCGGCGGCACCCCGTACAAAACCGTCAAAAGCCTCGACTATCGCCTCTATGGCGTTTTGAAAGCCTTTGGGGATTTCGGTGAAATGCTTCAGCCTGATGCGCACGATTAAGGCGAACAGGATAAGTACGGCGCTGATAATCCACGAATTTCGCATGGATTCGGTTATCCACAGCTCGAAGCTGCCTATGCGGAGGACTCCCAAAATTTGAATGTTTAAATCCATATACCGGCGCTCCTTTTTACATATATCGGAAAATATTCTTTATTCCTTTATTTTTTTAGAGAACCTCATTGAATACGCGGCAATTTGCCAAGTGAAAATCCCGAAAACCGCGCCTAAAACATCAATGAAGGGGGCCAAGCCCGCAACAACCAGAACCGCCGCCGTAAGCGCGAACCTACCGAGTATCTGCAGCCTTACGATATTCGCGACCCTTTTCGCTTCTTCCGGATCCAATCCGTGCGCCTTTTGCACAGTGTTTTCAAGCATGAAAACCTTGCCGATATTAAGCGCCATAGCCATCAAAACGCCGTACGCAAACGGCAGAGCCGCCATGGAGCGGTAAAAGACCGCGCCCGCAGCCATTATAAGCAATGACGAAACAATTATGATCAAAATCATTCTTTTTGCCGTCCATGACATATTATTTAAAACCGATAACATTGTCCCTCCGGTAAAACACATTTTATCTGCGCCGTGCCATGTCAAATATCGACATAAAACTTGCGGCTATGCCAAGAAACGTAAACAGTAACAGAAGCCAGGGCGATGTGCCGAAGGTATCATCAAGCCATCTGCCAAGAAAGACCCCAACCAGTATACACGCGGTTATCGTGATTCCAAGCTGCGATAAAAACGTAATCCCGCGAAGAAATTCGCCGCGGTCATTTTTATTATCATTGTTATTATTATTCGGTTCCATAGTTCCCATCCATTATAAAGAATATTACATTAAAAAGCAATATATTAATCAAAAAAATGGTAAAACTTTTTATATATTTCTTAGTATATGTTATTTTTATGATTTTATCAAGCAAAGAATCGCTCTAAACTGGCCCCTGCCAAAAAAAATTGTATTGACACGGTGCGTTTTTTATGCTACATTATCATTTGATAAAAGCAGTGGGCAGTCGCCAAGCGGTAAGGCAATGGACTCTGACTCCATCATCCGGGGGTTCAAATCCCTCCTGCCTAGTAAAATCAATAGGTACAGGCTATTAAAGCCGGTACCTATTTTAGTTTTAACACTATTTTAACACAAAGGGATAATTAATCAAAGTCAACGCCCGGGAAATTACCCTGAGCTTGCGACATCATTTCACAGGTTATCTTAATATCTCCCTTGTATCCTTCTAAATCATCAACGTGGGTTATCTTATAAATACATTTACGGAAAACAACAATCATATGCGGCCTTATATCT
>WRAC01000041.1 GCA_009780415.1 Defluviitaleaceae bacterium
AACTGCGACGGGCATATCCTGTTCGGCATGAGCGGCAGGAGCATTGTGACGACGGTAATCAACGGCGCCGTTAAGATGAAGGACCGTGAGTTTGTAGGTATCGACGCCGGGGAGATAATGGCGAAATGCCGCGAGCGTTCCGCGGCGATGGCTGAAAGGATCAATTCAAGGCGGGAGGGCTGATATGGGTAAAGTCATGAAACAAATACCATTCGGGAAACTGATGGAGCTTGTGCTTTCGGAGTACGCAAATTCCGGGTCGGTCTTTGGAATCCATAAGATATACAGGGGTACGGGTAAGCAATTTGAAATTTTCGGCGAAGAACTTGAGCTGCCCTTCGGCCCCGCCGCCGGGCCGCATACGCAATGCGCGCAGAACATTATAGCGGGTTACGCGGCGGGGGCGCGGTTTTTTGAGCTTAAAACCGCGCAAACCCTGGACGGCGAGGAGCTTCCCGTGTCCAAGCCGTGCATTTCCGCGCCTGACGAATGCTATAACGTGGAATGGTCAACTGAGTTTTATGTGCCGCAGGCTATGGACGAGTATATCAAGGCGTGGTATGCCCTCAAGCTTCTGAGTAAGGAGTTTGGGTTGGGCGGCGGTTTTGTTTTTAATATGAGCGTCGGATATGATCTGGAGGGCATAAAATCAAAGAAGATTGACGATTTCATTGAGGGGTTGAAAAACGCCGGGAATACGGAGACATGGCAGACATGTAAGCAATGGGCGACAGAGAATCTGCCGCGTTTTAAACATGCCGATAAAGAGTACATTGACGGGATAAGCCCTGAAATATGCCGTTCCATCACGTTATCAACGCTGCACGGATGCCCGCCGGAGGAGATAGAGCGGATAGCGTCGTACCTTATTACGGAAAAGAAACTCCATACGTATGTAAAATGCAACCCCACTTTGCTGGGATTTGAATATGCGCGCGAAACGCTGGATAGGCTGGGGTTTGATTACTTAGTGTTTGGTGACAGGCATTTTAAGGCCGATTTGCAATTTGAAGACGCTGTTCCGATGCTGGAGAGGCTGCAAAAGCTTGCGGGTGAACAAAGCCCGCCCTTACAGTTTGGGGTTAAGCTTACCAATACGTTCCCGGTGCAGATAAAGGAAAACGAGCTTCCCGGCGAAGAGATGTATATGTCCGGACGGGCGTTGTTCCCGTTGTCGCTTGAGGCGGCGAACCGTTTGTCACAGGCTTTTGGCGGCAAGCTCCGCATAAGCTATTCAGGGGGCGCGGAGGCGCGTAACATCGGGAAACTCTATGATGCCGGTATCTGGCCCATAACTGTTGCGACCACATTGCTGAAACCCGGGGGTTACGCGCGTTTGCATCAAATGGCTGAAACGCTGGCGGGCCGCGAATATAAGCGGTTTGAAGGCGTGGACCGCGATAAGGTTCAGGCGCTTCTGGATTCGGTCTTAGCGGATAAAATGTATCATAAGCCGGCGGGGCAGCCGGTTAAGCGCAAAATGAAGGCCGCGGTTCCGCTGTTGGACTGCTTTACCGCGCCCTGCCGCGAGGGATGCCCGATTAAACAGGATATTCCGGCCTATCTGCGGCTTGCCGGCGAAGGGAAGCACTTGGAAGCGCTGAAGGTTATAACCGCGCGCAATCCCCTGCCGTTTATAACCGGCGCGGTCTGCCCTCAATTCTGCGCTGATAAATGCGCGCGCGGGTTTTACGAGGGCGCTTGCGATATGCGCGGGGTGAAGCTGGAAGCCGCCGAAAGCGCTTTTGCTTCCCTTTTGCAAGAGATTGAAAACACGCCGAAATCCGGCGGGAAATGCGCCGTAATCGGCGGCGGCCCGGCCGGTCTGTCGGCGGCGTTTTTCCTTGCGCGCGCGGGCCGTCCCGTCACTGTTTTCGAGAAGCGGGAGAGCCTTGGCGGGATTGTGCGGCATGTAATCCCGTCGTTCCGCATCGGTGACGGCGTTATCGGCGGCGATATTGAGTTGATAAAATCCATGGGCGTTGATATACGCTTGAATAGTGAGGTTAAAGATATAGACAACCTGCGCGGCGAAGGTTTTGAGCATATCATCGTTGCGTCCGGGGCGCGTAAACCGGGCGTTCTGAAGCTGGAGGGCGGCGAGTCGCTGGACGCGCTGGATTTCCTTGAGCAGCTTAAAAATGACCCGCAAACCGTTTACCTTGGCGAAAACGTGGCGATTGTCGGCGGCGGCAACACCGCGATGGACGCGGCCCGCGCGGCAAAGCGCATACACGGTGTTAAGCAGGTTTCGCTGGTATACCGCCGCACAAAGCGGTATATGCCCGCCAGCGCAGAGGAAATTAAGCTTGCTTCGGAGGACGGCGTGAAGATTCGCGAACTGCTGTCACCGGTCAGCTGGACAAACGGCGTATTGACATGCGAAATAATGGAATTGGGCGCGCCGGACGCTTCCGGGCGGAAAGGCACGCAGCCCACGGGCAAAACCGCGCAGATACCCGCCGATACGGTGATTTCAGCCATAGGGAACCATGTTGACGCGGAACTGTACGCGCTTCTGGGAATTTCCACGGATGAAAACGGGAAGCCTATTGCCAACGCCGATACGCTGGAAACCGGACTAAGCGGCGTATATGTCATCGGGGACGCGGCGCGCGGCCCTTCAACGGTTGTTGAGTCCATAGCGGACGCATTGATTTGCGCCGCCGCTATAACCGGGTCAGAAATACCCGGCTGTAATGAGTTGAATATTAATGCGGGTGCGGATCCCGCCGCTAAAAAAGGTGTCCTTTATTTTGACAATCAAACAGTTCATGAATCGGAACGCTGCTTGGAATGCGCGTCGTTGTGCGAATGCTGCGCTGACGTCTGCCCGAACCGTGCGAATGTCTCCGTGCCGGTGAATGGCCGCCCGCAGATTATACACATTGATGATTTATGCAACGAGTGCGGAAACTGCGAGATGTTCTGCCCGTATTCAAGCGCGCCCTATAAGGATAAATTTACATTGTTCTCCAATGCTGAGGATTTTGAAAAGAGTGAAAATCAGGGGTTCCTGGTTTTGGACGGCGGGGCGGTTCGCGTACGGATTGACGGCAGCACAGCCGATCACAACGATGGGGAGCTGCTGCCGGAGGGAGTTTGGGAGTTGATTAAATGCGCAGACCTGTAATACTGTTGCTGGTAATGTTTTTGGTTCTCTCAACCGCAGGTTGTACAAGCCCTCTGACGGAAACAAGGCTTACCGCCGCGCCCGGCGCGGCGTTCACCGTTACCGATCAGGCGGGACGGGTTGTGGAGATTACGGCTCCGGTAGAGAGGATCGTAAGCGGATACTATATCTCAACATCCGTCTGCATCGCTTTGGGGCTTGCGGACAGGCTTACGGGCATTGAGGCGCGGGCCGCGGCGCGTCCCATATATGCCCTTGCCGCGCCTGAACTGCTTGAACTCCCCAGCGTTGGCAGCGCAAGGGATTTTAACATGGAAGCCTGTATCGCCCTTGCGCCTGAGCTTGTTATACTGCCCAGACATTCGCGCGATCAGGCCGACATAATGGCGGGTATGGGTATTTCCGCTATTTTAGTGAATCCTGAAAGCTATGAAAGCCTCATGGATATGATCGCGTTGATCGGCGCATCCGCCGAAGTACCGGATAGGGCCGGAGATCTGATTGCTTATATGGAAGCAACCCGCGCTTTTATCGAAAACACCGCGGCGCAACTCACGGACAGGCCGTCCGTTTACATGTGCGGCGTCGGCTCGTACCTCAGAACCGCCACGAAAGACATGTATCAAACCGGGCTTATTAAAATGTCGGGCGGGCAAAGCGCCGCGCCGGATTTGCCGGGAAACGGCTGGGCGGATATTTCGTATGAGCAGCTTTTGGCGATGAATCCCGATGTGATGGTAATACCGCCGGAAGCGGTTTACGGCAGGGATGATGTTATAAACGACCCGCAGCTCCGGTCTTTGAGCGCCGTCGTAAACGGCAGGGTATATACGATGCCCGGGGATTTTGAGGCTTGGGACTCGCCCATTCCCTCAAGCATGCTGGGGGCGCTGTGGCTGCTGCATGTACTGCACCCGGATGCCTATTCCATGGAGGAGCTCAGGCTTAATGCCGCGTCTTTTTATCATGAGTTTTACGGGATTCACATTGATACCGGATTAATAGGTAAATGAGGAAATATTTCGTTATAACGGGGCTGCTTGTCGCGCTGGCTTTTGTGTTATCTCTGCGCGTGGGCAGGTATCCGCTTTCGGCGCGCGATATCCTTATGATTTTAACGGGAAGCGAAATAAGCGGGCTTTCGCGCGGCGTGTTCTTTACGCTGCGGCTGCCGCGAACCGTGATGGCGCTGATGGTTGGCGCGGGGCTTGGCTTGGCGGGCAGTGTGTTTCAGCTTATTTTTAAGAACCCTCTCGCGTCTCCCGATATAATCGGCGTATCCAGCGGCGCGAACCTTGGCGCGGCGCTGGCGATTGTATTTTTCGGTCAAAGCGCGGCGTTGATGGCAGCCTCCGCGTTTGGCTTCGCTATGCTGGCGGTGGCGCTGGTCGCGGCGCTTTCGCGGCTTGGCAGGTTCGGCGGCGCCGTTTCCTACATACTGTTCGGTATAATCATCAAGGCGGTTTGCGAATCAGTCATCATGATATTGAAATTCTTCGCCGACCCGGAAAGGGAGCTTGCCGCCATGGAATTTTGGGCGATGGGCAGCCTTGGAAACATCACGGCTTCCAAGCTGGCGGCGGTAGCCCCGTTTTTCCTTATCGGCTTCGCCGGCTTGGTTATCATGCGGCGGCATATAATGCTTCTCGGGCTTGAGGACGACGAAAGCCGTTCGCTTGGCGCAAGGGTCAAGCTGATACGGACATTGGTGCTGGGGGCGGCGGCTCTGACCGTCGCTTCGGTCATATCCATGACGGGGCTGGTGGTGTTTGTGGGGCTTAACGCGCCCCATGCCGCCAGGCTTATGATAAAACGGGTAAGCTTTGCGTGGATGGTGTTATCGGCAATGATCGGGGCGTTGATCTTGCTTGTGTCCGATTGCTTTGCGCGCGGTATCTCCGGCGTGGAAATTCCGGTCAGCATCCCGACGACATTCATCGGCGTGCCGGTTTTACTGGTTTTCATGCTGAAACGTCAATTTAGGGGATAGGTATTTGTTGATTTCTTTGCGGGATGTATCGGCGGGATACGGGAGCAAAACGGTTGTTGATTGTATAAGCTTTGATATTGCTCCAGGTGAGTTCTGTGCGCTTCTGGGTTTGAACGGCTCCGGCAAGACGACACTGCTGAAAGCGGTATGCGGCCTGCTTCCGGTAACAAAAGGCATGTGTTTGGTTAACGGCGCGGATGTTTCGCGCCTTAACGAGCGTAAACGGGCGAGGCATATCTCGTATATCCCCCAGCGGTTCAGCGCGATGCAGGGCGTTGCCGTAACGGATGTCGTTATGATGGGGCTGAACGCTAGGCTTGGCGCGATGGAGTTTCCATCCGCGGAACTAAAGACGCTGGCTTTTAACGCGATGGAAACGATGGGCATCGGAAGCCTGGCGGGTGAGGATTTCTCAAAGCTGAGCGAAGGTCAGAGGCAAATGGCCGTCCTTGCCAGAACCTTGGTGCAGGACGCGCCCGTAATGCTGATGGACGAACCGGACAGCGCGCTTGATTTCCTGAACAGGCACGGCATAATGGCCTGGTTCCGGCGGAATATCCATGCGGAAGGCAAAGCGGGGCTTGTGACATTGCATGACCCAAACCTGGCGCTTGCATATTGTGACCGCCTTATTTTGCTGCGCAACGGTAAAATCGTATCCGATATGCGTCTTTACCGCGCGGGCAAAGACGAAATCCGGGAGTGCCTTTCCGCGGTTTACGGCGAAATCACGCTGATTGAGCATTGCGGGAGGTATATCGTTTTATTGAATTAAATCAAAGAAATAAATTGCAAAACGGAAAAAAATATGTTACCCTTGTACCATAGAAACACAATACTTAGTAGGAGGAATGGGAATGAAAAAAGCTATTACACTGCTGCTCGCGTTGGCTATGATTTTTGCGCTGGCGGCCTGTGACGCCAACGCGCCGGGTTCCGCCGCGGAGGTAACAAGGGAAAACTTGAAGGTCGGCATGGTTCATATCAGTGAGCTGGGCGACCAGGGCTTCACCTTCAACCACGACCAGGGCGCGAGGAAGATGATCGCCGACCTGGGTCTCAGCATGGATCAATACATACCCAAGTTCAACGTCAGCCCCGCCGATATCACGGCGACCAAGGCGGCTATCGTGGAACTGATAGACGCGGGCTGCCAGATCATTTTCGCGACAAGCTTCGGCTACAACGTCGCGATGACCGAGTCCGCCAGGGAATTCCCGAACATTATCTTCTGCCACGCCACCGGTTTTGACGCGCATTCCGCCGGTCTGTCCAACCTTCATAACTATTTCGCGAAGATCCATCAGGCCAGATACCTTGCGGGTATAGCGGCAGGCCTTAAAACAGAAAACAACAGGCTGGGATATGTTGCCGCGCATCCCTTCTCCGAGGTTATAAGCGGTTATACGGCATTCTATCTCGGCGCGCTCAGCGTTAACCCCGATGTTACCATGGACGTTATCTACATCAACTCCTGGGGCGACGCGCGCCTTGAAAGGGAAGCCGCCGAAGCACTGATCGCGCGCGGCGTGGACGTTCTCAGCCAGCATTCGGACGGCATAGCCCCCGCGCTGGCGGCTCAGGACGCGGGCATTTGGCATGTGGGTTATAACAACGACATGTCAACGGTTGCGCCGGACGCGTCCCTCCTTTCACCCCGTATCGACTGGGGCGTATACATGACTTTCGCGGTGCAGAGCCTGCTTGACGGCAACCCCCTCCCGGTAGACTGGGGTACGGGCATCGAGACCGGCGCGGCGTTCCTTTCCCCGCTGAACACGGCGGTAGCGGCCCCCGGCACGCAGGAAGCCATCGACAAGGCGTTCCAGGAAATCCTTGACGGAAAGATGATCTTCAGCGGCGCGCTGGTTGACAACGACGGCAATCCCGCCCAAATCACCAACTTCGCGGGCGACGTTATCTTCACCTTTACCGATGAGAACTCCTACTTCGTGGAATCCGACGTGTACTCCGCCCCCAGCTTCAACGCTATCCTCAAAGGCATCAACATCATTTCGTAATACAGCGTAGGGGCGGGCCTTGTGTCCGCCCTTACTTCCTTACCCGATGAAATAGGTGATTAGATTGACCGAGGTTGTCCGCATTGAAAACATAACGAAAACATTCGGAACGGTTACCGCCAACAGGGATGTCTGCCTGGACGTGCGCCGGGGCGAGATCCTCGCGTTGCTGGGCGAAAACGGCTCCGGCAAGACTACGCTGATGAACATGCTGTCCGGCATCTATTTCCCTGACAGCGGTAAAATATATATAAATGGCGAAGAGGTTGTCATACGCTCGCCAAGGGACGCTTTTGCTCTGGGCATAGGCATGGTTCATCAGCATTTTAAGCTGGTTGACGTGCTTACGGCGGCGGAGAATATTGTGCTGGGTATGCCCGGCGGTTTATTGGTGAACCGCGATGAAACGGCGAAGAAAATTCTTGAAATAAGCGATAAATATGGTTTTATAATTGATCCGTGGAAAAAGATTTATAATATGTCCGTTAGTGAGAAGCAGACGGTTGAAATAATAAAGGTGCTTTACCGGGGCGCGGAGATATTGATACTGGACGAGCCCACCGCCGTCCTCACGCCGCAGGAGATAGACAAGCTGTTTGATGTTTTGCGTAAGATGAAGGATGATAATAAGGCGGTCATCATCATTACCCATAAATTGGGTGAGGTAATGGTTCTTTCAGACCGCGTCAGCATAATGCGTAAGGGCGAGTGCGTTGATACGGTTCCGACGCCGGACGCTACGGTGCAATCCCTTGCCGAAGGCATGGTGGGGCGGGCGCTGAGCCTTTCCATAAAGAGAAAGGAACCGGAAAACGCAACCGATAAACTGGTGGTTTCGGGGCTTACCTGTTTAGATCCAACCGGGCGCAGGACGCTTGACGGCGTCAGCTTCACATTGCGTACCGGAGAGATAATGGGCGTCGCGGGCATAGCGGGAAGCGGGCAGAAGGAACTGTGCGAATCCCTGACCGGGCTTCAAAGTATACATAGCGGCGCCGTTACGTATATCGGGGATGACGGAGGCAAAACGGAGCTTGCCGGCCTTACCCCCAGCGAGGTAACCGGCAAGGGCATCCGCATAGCGTTTGTGCCCGAGGATCGCTTGGGAATGGGCCTTGTGGGAAATCTGGATATGGTTGAGAATATGATGCTGAAAAGTTACCGCCGTGCCAAGGGCATATGGGTTGACCGAAAAACGCCCAAAGCGGCGGCGGTTAAATTAATAGAAAAGCTTCAAATTGTTACTCCGGGAACCGCCGCGCCGGTAAGGCGTATGTCCGGCGGCAATGTGCAGAAGGTTCTGCTGGGCAGGGAGATCCAGAGCGAGCCGTCGGTGCTTGTGGTGGCGTACCCCACGCGCGGGCTGGATATAAACTCATCCTATACCGTATACGACCTGCTTAACGAACAGAAGGAGAACGGCGTTGCGGTAATGTTCGCGGGTGAGGATCTGGATGTCTTGCTGGAGCTGTGCGACCGTATTCTGGTGCTTTGCGGCGGGAAGGTCAGCGGCATTGTGGACGCGCGTACCGTTACCAAGGAGGAGATAGGGGTTTTGATGACACATCTCTCCAAAAGGGAGGATGCGGTATGAGCAAACCGGGCGTAAAAACAAGCCACGCGGGAACGCCGTTTGTGTGGATAGTAAAGCGTGATTCCGTCAGCAGGAAGCAGGCGTATCTGGTGCGCGCCGCCGCTATTCTCGGAGCGCTGATGCTGGGCGCTGCGCTGTTTCTGGCGATGGGTCACAATCCCATAATGATTTACCGTGACATGCTTACCGGTTCTCTCGGCAGGACGCTGGCGCGCACGGAAACGGTTCGTATCGCGATTCCGCTGCTGGTCACGGCTCTGGGCATAGGCTTGGCCTTTAAGATGCGCTTTTGGAATATCGGCGCGGAGGGGCAGATTATCATGGGGGCGACGGCGGCCTCGTATTTCGCGCTGTTCAGCGGCGTACCGGGGCCTTACCTGCTGTTTGTCATGTTTTTCGCGGCAATTGCGGCGGGCGGGCTTTGGGGATTAATCCCCGCTGTTTTCAAGTCCAAATGGAATACCAACGAAACGCTGTTTACGCTGATGCTTAATTACATAGCGCTGGAATTTGTGCGGTACTTGCAGTTCGGCCCGTGGAGGGACCCCAGGCTTCGCGGTTTCCCCAGCATAGCGATGTTTGACCAGGCTGCGCGCCTCCCGCGCGTGTTCGGCGTGCATATCGGCTGGATATTCGCGCTGATTCTGGTGGCTATCGTGTACATATACATGAAAAAGACCCGGCACGGGTACGAGATAACGGTTGTGGGCGAGAGCATCCCCACCGCGCGGTATGCCGGCATAAACGTCGGCAGGGTGTTCCTGCGCACAATGTTTTTATCGGGCGCGATATGCGGGCTCACCGGCTTCCTCATCGTGTCCGGCGCAAACTTCACCCTTTCGGAAATGGTCACGGGCGGCGTGGGGTTCACCGCCATTACAGTCGCGTGGCTTTCACGGCTTAACCCGGCGGTTATGATAATATTCTCATTGTTCATAGCCATGCTCCAGCGCGGCGCGAACGCCGTACAGACGACTTTCCGGATCCCGTCATCCGCCGCCGATATCCTGATAGGCTTTATATTGTTCTTTATACTGGGATGTGAATTTTTCCTTAATTATAAATTAGTTTTCCGTAAAAAAGTGAAGTAGGGGGGCGCTGGGCATGGAACAGCTTATATTTTTCATTACCGCCGCGGTTGTTGCGGCCACGCCGCTTTTATTCGGCACGCTGGGCGAAATACTAACCGAAAAATCCGGCAACCTGAACCTGGGTGTTGAGGGTATGATGTTCATGGGCGCGGCTGTGGGTTTGTCGGCTTCCTTTTTGTATGAACAGGCGGTTGGGGCCGGGGCTTCCGGGTTTTTATCCGCTGTGCTGGCGGTTGTGTTCGGTTTCTTGGCGGGTGTGCTGGGGGGCCTTATATACAGTGTCTTAACGGTAACGCTGCGCGCCAATCAGGTTGTGTCGGGGCTTGCGCTGACTATTATGGGCGTCGGCATGGGCAATTTTATCGGCGAGCTGCTGGGGCTTCGCGCCGGCGGGTTCGCTTCGGTGTCCGATGTGACGAGGAGCGCTTTCTCCGGAGCAAGGATACCGGGTTTAAGCGGCATGCCCGTCATAGGCAGACTGCTGTTTTCCTTTGACTTTATGGTGTATATGGTTATAGCGGCCGCGGTATTGATGATATGGTTCCTCAACAAATCCAGAATGGGCCTGCATCTTCGCGCGGTGGGGGAAGACCCCGCCACCGCCGACGCCGACGGCATCAACGTCACGCGTTATAAATATCTGGCCACATGCATCGGCGGCGGCATATGCGGCCTTGGCGGCGTGTACATCTCCATGGTGCGGTCGTCCGGCACATGGATACACAACTGTGTGGGCGGGCTTGGATGGATTTCGGTGGCGCTGGTCATATGCGCCGCTTGGAGCCCGGCAAGGGCGATTTTGGGCGCGCTGCTTTTCGGGGGCCTTTCCGTGCTTAGGTTCTACCTTCCGATTCAGGACGTACCCGCGCAGGTATACAACATCATACCCTTCCTCGCCACCGTTTTGATATTGATATTCACCAGCGTGCGCCAGAGCAAGGAACGGCACCAGCCCGCGTCCTGCGGCGTCAATTATTTCAGGGAGGAACGGTAAGCATAATAAGGTATGATTATATTGGAAGTATCGGCATACATATTTTATAACTGCGGAGGTATGTAAAGTGGAGCAAATAATCATTAAAAACGTGAGGAACGCGGAATGCCATTGGGACGCAAACTTAAACAAACAATTTGACCCGGACGGCGAACATAAGCATTCGTTTGAATTTCAAAGAAGCAATGTAAGCAGTCCTTTTTCTCAGAAATGGGGCAAGCTGGAAGTGTGTTTTTATACAATACAACCGGGAAAAGCCAATTATCCATACCATTATCATACGGCGAATGAGGAAGTTTTTTATATAATAAGCGGGGAGGGAATGCTTAAAACGCCGGAAGGCGAAAGAACTGTTTCGGAAGGCGATGCTATCGTTATGCCCGCGCATGAAAACGGAGCGCATATGCTGATTAACATTTCAGACGCTCCTCTTGTATATCTTGAAATTAAAACGGCAAATGCGCCTGATGTTTCAATACTTCCCGAATCAGAAAAAATCATGGTTTTTGCCGGGAAAATTTTTGCGAAAGCGTTTAGAGTAAATTCTGCCACAAATTATCTTGATGGTGAATAATCTGTAAAATAATCATTGTCCTACACCGGAAGAAAACGGGTGAGCACTATAAAGCCGGACAATTTTGTGCTTTTTGGAGATATATGCTACAGTGAAAGCCTTAAAACGCTGCGTTGCGTTGAGGGTGGGTTTTTGGTGTGCGAAAACGGGCGCTCGGCGGGGGTTTACGGTTCGCTGCCGGAGGAATACGCGTCTTTCCCCCAAATTAACCATGCCGGTAAATTGATTCTGCCCGGCTTGGTTGATTTGCATATGCACGCGCCGCAATTTGCCTTCCGCGGGCTTGGGATGGATTTTGAGCTGCTGGACTGGCTGGAGTCCTACGCGTTCCCCGAAGAAGCAAAATACAGTGATACCGATTATGCCCGCGCGGCATACACAAGCCTTGTGCGGCACATGATTAACGGGCCGAATACGCGCTTTTGCCTGTACGCTACGGTACATGTGCCGGCGGCCTTACTGCTGATGGATTTACTGGAGGAATCCGGTCTGGTGTGCATGGCGGGTAAAGTCAACATGGACCGCAACTGCCCCGATTACCTGCGCGAGAAAAGCGCGCCGCGTTCGGCGGAGGATACGCGTCTGTGGCTGGAGCGATCCGCCGGGCGGTATAAGAACGTTTCCCCTATCCTCACCCCGCGTTTTGTTCCGGCGTGTTCGGACGGATTGATGAAGGAGCTGGCCCTGCTCCAAAAAGAGTTCCGCTTGCCCGTACAGTCGCATTTGTCCGAAAGCCTTGCGGAGATAGAATGGGTGAAGCAATTATGCCCCTCCTGCCGTTCCTACGCGGAGGCATATGAGCAATACGGTTTGTTCGGGGGGGAGCACCCCTCGGTAATGGCTCACTGCGTGTGGGCAGGCGACGACGAGATTGAGCTGATATACCGCAACAATACATATGTGGCGCATTGCCCGCAGTCCAACATGAACCTGAGTTCCGGCATCGCGCCCATGCGCCGGTTCCTTAACCGCGGCGTGAAGGCCGGACTTGGCAGCGACATTGCGGGGGGATGCCATTCATCAATTTTTCGGGCTATGTCGGACGCGATACAGGCGTCAAAACTGCGGTTCCGTTATGTGAAGCCCCATGAAGCGCCGCTTACGGTTAACGAAGCTTTTTACCTCGGAACACTGGGTGGAGGCTCGTTTTTTGGCAAAGCGGGCTCATTTGAAACAGGATATGAGTTCGATGCCCTTGTTATAGACGATTCCACAATCGCCGCGCCGTTCCCGTTATCCGCGGAGGAACGTCTGGCGCGGGTTATCTACCTCTCCGATGACCGGCATATATTGCAAAAATTCGTGCGCGGACGCTGCGTAAAGGAGTGAACGGTTTGAATATAAAGGAATCCGTAATTAAAAGCGACCACGCGATGAAAATAACCGGGGAAGCGGTATATGTGGCGGATCATCCCACGGACGGGATGCTCTTTGGAAGGCTGCTGCGCTCGTCCAAAGCGCGGGCGCGGGTGCTGGATGTCCGGCTGCCCGCTTTGCCGGACGGGTATTTGTACGCGGATAAAAATGATGTCCCCGGCGCAAACAAGGTGAAGATTGTGCTGGACGATACGCCTGTTTTCGCGGATGGAACAGTGGAATTTATCGGGGATCCAATCGGGCTGCTGATGGGGCCGGATGAGGACACGGTGAACCGTCTGCTGGAGCGGATTGAAGTGGAATACGAAGGGCTTCCGCCTGTATTGAGCATAGAGGATTCCGATACGGTATTTTTCGATTATACATATGCCAAAGGCAATACGGATAAGGCTTTCGCCGAAGCCGACCATATCTTTGAGGAGGAATTCCGTACCGGGCTTCAGGAACATGCCTACCTTGAAACAAACGGGCTTATCGCCCGCCCTGACGGCGGCAGGATTACCGTGCACGGCTCGCTGCAGTGCCCGTACTATGTGCAGGGCGCGGTGGCGAACGCGATGGGCTTTGAGCCTGACCGCGTACAGATTAAATACGATACGACAGGCGGCGCTTTCGGCGGTAAGGAGGATTATCCTTCCATATTGGCGGCGCAGGCCGCGGTGGCGGCGTACAAGGCCGGGAAGCCTGTCCGCGTGATTTTCGGGCGGCGGGAGGACATGGAATTTACAAGCAAGCGGCACCCGTCAAAGTGCGGTTACAAGGCTGCTGTAAAAGACGGCAGGGTCACGGCTATGGACATCGACGTCAAATATAACGCCGGCGCGTATACTACGCTTTCAAAGGTCGTGCTCCAGCGCGGCATCATTTGCGCGTGCGGCGTGTACAATATCCAAAACCTGGCGGTCCGGGGCCGCGCGTATAAGACCAACACGGTTCCCAACGGGGCGTTCCGCGGTTTTGGCGGCCCGCAGCCCTTTTTCGCCGTCGAGATGATGATGAGCCATATCGCCCGAAATTTGGGGGTCGAGCCGCTTGCGTTCAAGGAGCGGCATGTGGCGGCGCAGGGCGACGTTACGTCCACGGGCGGCAGGTTTCATTTCCCGGTTCCCATTTTGCTGATGATTGAACAGGTAGCCAAGGCGTGTAATTTCCGGGAAAAACGCGAAGCGTATAAAAACCAAACCGGAACCCGGCGTAAAGGGATCGGCATGTCATTGTGTTATCACGGAGCGGGTTTTACCGGGGCGGGCGAACGGGATTTGATTAAGGCCGTCGCCAAACTGCGGAAATATCCGGATAACAAGGTTGAGGTCCTGACGGCAAACACCGATATGGGACAGGGGCTTAACACAACATTCGCGAAGATTGTGGCAAATGAGCTGAAAATACCTATGCACGATATAATAATCGCAAACCCCGACACCGACAGGGTGCCGGATTCGGGGCCTACCGTGGCCAGCCGCTCCATCATGGTGGTGGGTGAGCTGCTGCGGCGGGCGGCGGTACGGCTGCGGGAGCAGTGGGCTGACGGCGGGGAACAGCTTGTTGAGGAACGGTTCAAGGAGCCCGGCTATGTCATTCCCTTCGATTTGGAGAAATTCCAGGGTGACGCCTATCCCACATATTCCTGGGCGGTCAACGCCGTTGAGCTTGAGGCTGATACGCTCACAGGCACGGTTAAGGTGCTTGGGGCGTACGGCAGCTTTGACGTGGGGACGCCCATCGACAGGAACATCGTTACAGGTCAGATGGAGGGCGGGACGATGCAGGGGATTGGATTCGCATCCATGGAGCGGATGGCGGTTGACGGCAGCGGGAAAATCCGCGGCAACTCGCTCAGCGACTATATTATTCCGACATCTTTAGATATACCTAATCTGCAATGCATGCTGTACGAGGAGGAATACCCCGAAGGCCCCTACGGCGCGAAAGGCGCGGGGGAACTGCCGGCGGTCGGGGCCGCCGGAGCGTATATTGAGGCGATTGAGCAGGCGCTGGGGGATGTCAGGGTTAATCATATTCCCTTTACCGCCGAAGACGCCATTGAAATATTACACAAGGAGCCCAGCCTATGATACGGGAAGTTGTTTTTAACTTGAACGGCGAAACCGCCGTTTGGAACGGCGGCCCCGCGGCCCGTTTGCTGGATGCGCTGCGGGACGGTTTCAGGAACACCGGCGTAAAATGCGGCTGCCGCGAGGGTGAGTGCGGTGCCTGCGCGGTCATTCTGGACGGTATGCTGGTGAACTCCTGTATGGTAGCAATGGGGCGCGCCGGCGGTTCAGAGGTTATGACTATTGAGGGCTATAAAAAAACGGAGCGGTTCGCGGCACTCGATAAGTCCTTTGCGTCCGTAAGCGCGGTGCAGTGCGGGTTTTGCACGCCCGGGATGGTCCTTGCCGCCGAATGCCTGCTGCGTGAAAACCCGCGCCCTGACGAAGGTGAGATCCGCGCCGGCATTTCCGGCAACCTGTGCCGGTGTACGGGTTACAACGCCATTGTAAAGGCTATTTCGTCTGCGGCTAAGGATGGTGAGGGGTTATGGTGAGTTATCTGCCGGTTAGTTTGAACGAAGCATTGGAATACAGGGGGGCCGGCGGCGCCATACCATACGGCGGCGGAACCGATTTGATGATAAAAGGCGATAAGGACGCGGCTTACATCTTCCTGCACAAGGTACCGGAAATGCGCGGGATAATCGAGGATGATAAATATATCCGAATCGGGGCTTGCTGTACGTTTACGGAAGTTGCCGGGAATCCGCTGTGCCCCGCTATATTGCGCGAGGCGGCGCTGCAAATCGCCGCGCCCGCGATACGCAATCTGGGTACAATCGGCGGCAATATAGGCAACGGCTCCCCAAAGGCGGACAGTGCGCCGGTATTTTTTGCAGCCGGCGCGAAGCTTCGCCTGATGAGCCTCAGGGCAGAACGTATTATACCTATAAAGGAGTTTTATTTGGGCCGGAATAAATTGTCGCTGGAACCTGATGAGCTTATTGTTGAGGTTTTGATGCCGAAGCATGTGTCAAGTCGGTATTACTACCGTAAAGTGGGGGCAAGGGAAGCTTTGGCGATTTCCCGCGTATCCTTCGCGGGGCTTATGGATATTAAAGAAGGCCGCGTTATGCATTGCGCCGTTTCTTTCGGCGCGGTAAGCGATGTAATAATAAGGCGGGATGATATAGACGCCATGCTCACCGGCAAAACCGTTTCGGAAGCAAAAGCCGTGAAACAGGCTTACTTGAATGCCTATAATACGGCGATTACGCCTATACGCGGGCGCGTATCGGAGAAATACCGCAAGGCTGTCTGCATGAACCTTCTTGGGGATTTTCTCGCGGCTATGGGAATTTGAAGCTATTTCTTACTGCCATGCTTTTCGTCAGCTATTATCTGTTCCAAATATTCCTTAACCTTATCAATGTCATCCGCGGTTTTAACGTAATTTAAAATCATGGTGACAATGGCTTTGAATTGAAAGTCCGTCATGATATCTTCCCTTTCCGCTATATAATTCATAGGCTCACCTCAAAAAAAATATAACATAAATACCTCTGTATGTAAAGGGTTTAGTGTATAAACTCAAACTTCTCCACATCAAAAACGCCCATATCGGTTATCCGTATCTTAGGTAATAGCGGAAGCGCCAGGAAGCTCAAGGTTATAAACGGGTCGATATTGCGGCTTACGCCCGCGTCCCGGGCTTTCCGCGTCAGTTCTTCCAAATCCGTTATGAATTTATCGGGCTCACACGCGCTCATTAATCCGTAAACCGGCAGCGGAATTGCGCCTAGGGTTTTTTTATCGCGTATAAGAACGTAACCGCCCTGCATACGCTGTATTTCTTTCACGGCATAAAACATATCCGCGTCGTTTGTTCCTACGACGATGATGTTATGGGAATCATGCCCGACGGTTGTGGCAACCGCGCCATTTTTCAACCCATAGCCCGACAGCAGCCCAACCCCGGTATGCCCGGTTGCGTGATGGCGTTCAATCACCGCGATTTTACACAATTCATTTGATTGCAGACGGACGGACACGAGATCCGCCCCTATGAAGGATTTTTCCGTAATAATTTGATTTTCCAAAATATGTATAACGGGATAACCGCCGTTTTTAGGTTTGGGTAATTGAAAGGAATCGTCTTTAAGCGGGGCGATGTTTATTGAGTTGCGGAAACGGGGAGATACCGCGCGATGCTTGAACTCGCCGGGGAAAACGCGTATCCCGCGTTTATAAACCTGCGAAACCGCTACGTCCTCCAAATCCGAAAGTACAACCATATCCGCCTGATATCCCGGGGCAACGGCACCCAAACCCTTCAGCCCGTATATATTAGCCGCGTTCAATGACGCCATACGGTACGCCAGCTCCGGCTCAAGCCCCAGCGAGATGCTTTCGCGGATGCAATGCCGTATAGTCCCTACCCGCCTGATATCGGCTATATGCTTGTCGTCCGTGCAGAAGGCCATGCGGTCCGTGTTCAGGCCGGACGCGACGACTCCCGCGATGATGCCGCGCAGGTCTTTTGCCGCGCTGCCTTCCCTTACCAGAACAGCCAGTCCCGCCCGTATTTTTTCCAGCGCCTCTTCAAAGCTCGTGCTTTCGTGATCCGTGCGGATTCCCGCCGCCGCGTAAGCCTGCAAATCCTTTCCCGACAACGCGGGCGCGTGCCCGTCAATAATCCTGTTCCGCGCGGAAACGATCATCTCCATTACCCCCGCGTCACATCCCAACACGCCCGGGTAATTCATCATTTCGCTAAGGCCGAGGATCCCCGGTTCATTTATAAGCTTAGCTATATCGTCCGGTTTAATTTCGGCCCCGTTATGCTCAAAGAGTGTGGCGGGAACACAGGACGGAAGCTGGACAAAGTAATCTATAGGCACATTGGCGGAAACGTCCAGCATAAACCTGATGCCCTCCACGCCGGCAACATTCGCCACCTCATGCGGGTCGGTGATAACGGTGGTTACGCCCCACTTCAATTCCTCGGCGCAGTACACATCCGGCGTGACCATGGATGATTCCACGTGGCAATGCGTATTTATAAACCCGGGAACCACAAACTGCCCGGCTACGTCCTCTACGCGCGGCGCGGCACCATAGCTGCCAATTCCCGCTATGATGCCGTCAGCAATGGCTATATCGCCATGTACGATTTCACATGTGAAAACATTCAATATCCGCGCGTTTTTAATCAAAAGGTCAGCCGGTTGCTTCCCCAATGCTGTATTTATCAACTTTTCAAGCATAAGAACCGTCCTTTTCCAATGCTTTTATTGATTTATTATACAGCAAACTTTTATTAATTACAATAGACCTGTCCGGCAACCTCGTTTCGGCGTCTTTCCGGCAAATTTTCCGTTCTGCGTCGTCACAAAAAACCTTCTGTGCCTTTGGGCACACGCGTTTTTTTGTTCCTAGCATAACAAAAAATTTGCGCGAAAAGCCACCGAAAGCAGGTTACCGGACAGGTCTAATGCTTTGGGTTATATTGTCCTTCTCGCTAATATTGGTTTGTTCAGCGCGTAAATGGCGGCCGACAATACCAGGCAGGATACGATTTGCGCAAATGCGTTCGGATGGAAAATAATCATGCGGAAGAACCATACCAGTGCGGCCCTCAGCGGCGCAATGGGGGTGAACACGGCGATAATGGCGACAATGGCGATATCCGCCGCCCATCCGTACCATTTGTCCTGCACGGATGTGAGCGTGTGGACGAAAACCGCCAGAAGGAGAAGGAACGCGAATTGCTGGACGAACGCGATTGCCGCCCCGTTGTTTATCCACCCGAACCAGAACAGAACGTTTAAATTACCGGCTTTGTAATACACCGATATGACAAAGCTTTCATAAGTATAATACAGGATCATCCCGGCCAGCGATACGGCGGCGGCCATAATTACATGACCCATAGCGCTTCCCCAGAAAAAGTCGGCGCGTTTTCCGCCCAGGTTCATCATCTTGCGGAAATTCATCGAGGGGATGAATACCGCGCCCAAAATAATGATCAGGTAAAGGACATTGCCCAACCCTACCGTCATGTTGTCCTCGTTTCCGCTGAATACGTTTAACCAGTGTAAAGCAAGAAAAACGATATCCTGCAATATAGTGGCTAAGAACCAGCACGCCGTAATAACGTACGCCAATTTAATGTTGCGGATATGCGTTTTCGCAACCACCATTGATTTAGTTGTCATTGCTCTTCCCTCCCACCATATTAATAAAGAAATCCTGTAAGCCCATGCGGTCAAGCGTTACGCCGTCCGGCGGGTTGATCCTGTTTCCGTAGATATGCGCCGCCATAACATTGCCCAAAACCGTTTTGCCGATGCAGTTCAGCCCGTTAAGCAGCGGCAGGACCAGGCTTGCCGCGCCGGTCAGCGTATAGGCCTTTTCGTCTATGTCGTCAATGCCCGCCTCAACGAGGATATTGCCGCTTTCAATGATTATCAGGTTCTCCGTCACCTTCGATATCTCGTCAATCAAATGGGTGGACACTATCAATACGCGCGGGTTTGTCCGGTAGCTTTCAAGCAGCAGCGTGTTGAACTGGTCGCGCATGATGGCGTCAAAGCCCAGCGTCGGTTCGTCAAGCAAAATAACCTTTGAGTTGTTCGACAGCGTTATTATCGTCGTCAGCATGGTCTTCATGCCGAAAGACAACTGCTTGAATCTCTTGTTCAGGTTCAGGTCAAACCGCTTTGCCATCTTTGTCGCGAAATTGCGGTCAAACCCGTCCTGCAACGCGGCGGCCGTCCCGATAAGGTCGGATGCCTTCATGTTGAACTGTACCGAGCCGCTTTCGATAAAGTTGACGCATTCGGGCATCCTTGAAGTGGAAACGGGTTCGCCGTTCACAGTTATCTCCCCGCCGGAGGAAGCGATATGCCCCGCCAGCAGCTTCATCAGCGTCGTTTTACCCGCGCCGTTCCTGCCCAGCAGGCAGTATATACCGCTTCCGGGAATGCGTAACGAAACGCGGTTAATGGCGGTTGTTTCGCCATATTTCTTCGTTACATTCTTGAATTCAATCATGGTTCATTGCTCCTTCTCTGTTTTTGATAACGTCCACCAGCTCGTCAAGCGGAATACCCAGCGTCTTTGCCTCGGCAAGCAGCGCGCCTATCGTTTGGCTCAGAAAAACTTCCCTGCGCCGTTTTGTAATTTTCTCTTTCGCCCCCTCCGCCACGCACATGCCGATCCCCCTTTTCTTGTAAAGGATGCCTGCGTCGGTCAGCTTGCTTACGGCTTTGACCGCCGTTGTCGGGTTTACTGAGTAAATTTTTGAAATCTGCGTCGTTGAGATAATCAGATCGTCCGTTTGGTATACGCCCGTAATGATATCCGATTCGATAATCTCCATTATTTGGATGAAGATTGGCTGGCTCTCATTCAAAATATACACCTTCGATCATAATTAGTCTGCTAGTTAATGATATAAGTCATTAACTAAATAATAACATGGATTCTTTTACGTGTCAATTGGAAAATTTAGTTGACAAATGATAGGATATATGATATACCTAATGCATATATAATGGATGATATGTTATATCATAATCAGGGTTAGGTGTGCCGAATTTGAATGGGAACGGATTGCCGCTTTACAAGGTAATTTACGATGATATAAAACGCGGGATCGAGAGCGGTGAATTTAACCCCGGCGATAAGATACCTACCGAGCTTGAAATTGCGGAGAAATACTCGGTAAGCAGGATCACGGCGACGCGTGCCGTGAGGGAGCTGGAGCAGTCGGGGTTTATAACCAGGGCGCGCAAAAGGGGTTCCACCGTAAACACCCCCGACAGCTATAATGCCGGAAACGGACAAAGCCCTTTTATTTCGCTGATCCTGCCCTTTGAGGTCAGCAACTGTCTGGCCATTGTGGACGCGGCGCAAAACAACGCGTTTCTGAACAACTTCACCCTCTCCGTCTATAATTCGTCAAGGGATGAGGATACCGAGCGCAATATAATCGAAAACCTTCTGGAGATGGACGCCGCCGGTTTTATAGTGTGGCCCGCCGTCCCTTACGGGAACTTGGAGATATTTTCTAAGCTGGCGATAAACAAGAAGCCTTTGGTGTTTCTGGACTTCCCCAAGACCGGCATAAACGCGCCCTGCATCTCGCTGGACAACAGGGCCGCAATGTATGAGCTGACCAATTATGTGATTGAAAACGGGCATACGGACATCGCTTTTTACTCAACATCCGTAAAGGACTTGCCGACTGAATCGGAGCGTTACAGGGGGCATATAAACGCGCTTATTGAGAATGGAATAGTGCCTAAGCGCGAATATATCCTGGAAATACATAATACCCCGGACGGGGAATACTCCCTGAACAGGGACGATAGCGCGAACTTTGAGTATAACGCGTTTAAGGCAAGGCAGAGCCTGGAATACCTTATGTCCCTGAAAGCCCCGCCGACTGCCGTTATCTGCGTAAACGACATATGCGCGACGCATGTGGTGCGCGAGGCGCTGAAGATGAGCATCGCCATACCCGAAACCCTGTCCGTTACCGGCTTTGACAATCTGGACATCTGCAACTACGCGCAGGTGCCGATTACGACGGTACAGCAGGATTTTAAGGATATGGGGCGAAAGGCCGTCGAGCTGATAATGCAGATGCGTAAAGGTAAAAATGTTAAAAGTAATTATGTTATCGCGACTGATTTGGTTAAACGGCATTCTGTTACCAGAATCTAAAAATATCAGGGGGCAGAGGTTTGAAATATACTGTTTATTTCGGTACATATTCAAAGAGCTTATATCGCGGTGAATTTGATGCCGGTACGGGCGGCTTGGAACTGCTTGACAGCGCTGACGTTGAGAATCCGTCGTATCTTCATGCCGATGGGGATGTTTTGTACGGCGTATCCGAAACCGATGTGTTTAACGGCAAAAGCGGCGGGGCATTGTTTTCCGTTTCATTGCGGGATGAAAAGATGGAAGTGCTTTCTATTGAAGGTACAAACGGCAGGCATCCCTGCCATCTCAGCGTTTTTGGCAATTATATTTTTGTTTCGAATTACTCGGAAGGCACTTTGAGCATTTTTGAGAAGGATATAAAAGGAAGGATAAAGCCGTCGCGGCTTAGCGTTGCGCACTACGGGTCAAGCGTGAACCCGTCGCGGCAAAAGCAGGCGCATATACATTTCGCCGCAATGTCCCCGGATTTTCAATATTTGGCGGTGTGCGACCTTGGGCTGGACAAGGTTTTTGCGTATCCGTTTACAATGGATTACGGGCTTTCGCTGAAAGCAAAGGAAGTGGACTGCCCGCCCGGTTCCGGCCCGCGCCATTTGGTTTTTTCGCGGGACGGGAGGACAATGTACGTATTGACGGAGCTTAGCAATACTATTTTGGTTTATCAAAGCATAAAAGATAATATTGAGCTTGTGCAGGAGATATCGGCGCTTCCGGACGGATTTACGGGCGCGGGCGGCGCGGCGGCGATACATATGTCCCCGGACGTCGGGTTTATCGCGGCATCAAACCGCGGGCATGATTCCGTCGCCGTTTTTCGGATAAACGGCGGCGGCACGCTCCAAAAGCCCGAATTTATAATGACGGGGGCAGCTCCCCGCGATTTCGGGTATTCACCCGACGGCAGGTGGATATTGTCGGCTAATCAAAATGATAATACGGTAACGGTACACAGTGTGCGCGAAACAAGCGAAACCGCCGGGCAAATAAACGTGCCGAGCCCGTGCTGTATCGCGTTTGGGGGATTGCGGGCCAAACCCGCAATGGCGGAGCAATGACTAAATATGCCATGGCCGCTCCGCTAGCAACTGACGGCGCATGCGCCATGGCCGCTCCGCTGGTTACTGACGGCGCATGCGCCATGGTTACAGGGGGAAACCGTCATATAGGCCAGGGTATAGCCATTGTTTTGGCGGAGCATGGTTATGATATAGCAATTACCTACGCCACCGGCGCGGACGGCGCGGTTGAGACGCGGAGACGGGTTGAGGCTTTGGGAAAGCGCTGCTTTATATTCGAGGCGCATCTTGAGGAAGCGGACGGGCCGGACAAGGCCGTTAAGCAGGCCCGTGAAAGCCTTGGTCGGATTGACGTTATGGTATGCAACGCGGGCAGGGATATGCGGAACAGCGTGCTTACCTCGACAGCCGAGACTTATGATTTCCTATACGCCAACAACCTGCGGAACTACTTCCTGTGCGCGGGCGCGGCGGCGCGTCATATGGTGAATGACGGCACGGCGGGCAGCATCATAATGATAACGTCTTCAAGGGCGGTTTGCGCGCATCCCGACGATTTTTACTACGGAGCGCTGAAGGCCGCTGTGGAGAGGGCTTGCAAGTCCATGGCGCTGGATTTGAGCGCGTATAATATACGCGTAAACTGCGTCGCGCCGGGGGCCGTTTGGAAGCCGGACAAAGACGGCAACCTCCCGGACACGCCTTTTTTAAGGGAGTCTGTTCCCATGCGCAGGACTGGCACCGTGCGGGATGTCGGAGAGGCCGTAGCTTTTCTGGCAGGCGATAAATCTTCTTACATAACGGGGACAACTTTACTTGTTGACGGCGGCCTTTCACTGCCGGCTTTACTTGAGCAGCCTAACGCGGTGCCTTGGAAGTATGAGGGCTGGACGGCTAAACAATACGAGAAAATGAAAGAGATGACGGACTAAATGTCAATCAAAATTACGCGGATAAGAGCCATAAATACCGCCCCTGAGGGCGTGCCGCTGGTTATCGTTAAGGTTGAGACCAACCAGCCGGGCTTGTACGGCATAGGCTGCGCCACGTTTACACAGCGTTTTTTATCCGTGGCCCATGCCGTGGAGACTTATTTTAACCCGCTCCTGACCGGTAAAGACCCGGGCCGGATTGAGGACATTTGGCAAATGGCTATGGTCAGCGCATACTGGCGCAACGGCCCCGTTATGAACAACGCGCTGTCCGGCGTTGATATGGCGCTTTGGGATATAAAGGGGAAGCTTGCGGGAATGCCGCTTTATGACCTTTTCGGCGGGAAGGCGCGGGAAGGCGCAAGGGTTTACAGGCATGCGGACGGCGCGGATTATGA
>WRAC01000042.1 GCA_009780415.1 Defluviitaleaceae bacterium
CCGTAATGGCGACGGCGGCCCGCGAACGATGCTCCGAAAACAATTGCTATAACCGCAATCACAACAACGGTTATAACTATAAACCGCACAACGCCCCAAAACCCGTCAATCAATCTGTTTATCGGGGATTGCCCCCCGGTGTATTCCACGGGGTTCCCGGCGGGCTGGCTCGTCACGGGGCCAGCCGCGGCCGGGGCGTTAATTTCGGCGTACAGCCCGTCGATATGAAGCGCCAGCGCGTCAAACGCCCGCCTTACCGCCGTATCGTAACTGCCCGCATCAAAAAAATGATAGAAATGTTCCTCTAAAATACTTTCAAACGTTGAAACAGGCATTTTTGCCCGCAAATCCGTCCCGGCCTGTATCATGAAACGGTTACCGGGCTGTTCGCTAACCGCGAGCAGCATCAGCAATCCGTTATTTTTCTCCGAACCAATTCCCCAGCTGTTAGCCATTTCCAGCGAATAATCCTCAATATCGGCCCCGTCAAGGAAATTTACCGTCGTTATAACTATTTGCGCACCCGTGCGGGCATGTAAATCGTCGTTAACGGCGACGATATGGTTCTTCGTTTCGCCCGACAGGATATCCGCAAAGTCATTGACATAAAAATAATCCGTGTGCGGCGGAATATTAGCCTGCGCATATGCAGGCACAAGCGTCGCGGCAACCAAAAAAGCCATTAATAAGGCTGCGGTAAACCTTTTCATTAAAAAACCCCCTTCGTCCCATCAATTATAAAACAAATGCAAAGGTTTTACAAGCCCGGTCAGCTCAAAAATTACGGCAGGGAACCTCCCAAGCCTTTCGTTGAACGCCGATGCCGCGTTGTTGAACACAGCGCTTTGGCGCGTAATAATTACGTTGAGCGAATCAAGCTCCGAAATCACGTCGCGGAATTCGGCGCTGTCTGCGTTGTTTTGCGCCATATAAAGCTCAAGCTCCTTAACCGCCCTGCGTAAACCGTCATAAGCCTTATAAAGCCTGTCGGCTTCCAGGTTCTTTTCATTTATCTCCGCGTTAAGCGCGGTTCTCGCGCTTTGCAGCCCGGTCATCACGTTTATCCCGCCGTCGAAGTGCCGCCCGGCGATAACCGCGGCGTTATTTGCCTTCCCGTGATAATCCCTTAAATCCGCCATTATATTAATTTCAATATTCCTGCCGCCGATCTGCTCCACCCCGCCGGAAAACACAGCCGCGCCCTCTGCGCGGAGCTTCCCCAGCGGCCTGACCCCGCCTATAACAAAGGCGATAACAATCAAAGCCGCCGTTATCAGAACAGCCGTCCTGTTTTTATTAAGCTTCTTAATAATCCCGCCGTTCATCTCAAGCCACCTCCTTTGCGCTCCGTCAGTCCCTCGGAAGCCAGCACATTTTTAAGCACTTCGATATCCGTTTTAATGTCCAGCCGTTTTTCCGCGTACATGGAGTCAAGCTGCTTGCAGAAAGCGGCTACTATTGTGTCCATCACGGAATGCACCTTTTCCATGATAGCCGTGATGTTGTCGCTCTTATGCTCCTGCGCCTGCATGTCGGAGTAGGTGTCCAGCAGTTTGAGGGTCGTCGGGAAGTAGTAATCGATGAAACTCCGCAGCTCCAGCGCGACGCGCGGGTTTTTTACGGTATAATCAAGCATCTGGCGGCTGATTTTGGTTATTTCTTTTATCTGCGTGCTTAGTATCAGCTCCGTCAGGGCTTTGTCGGTTACGCGCTCCAACGCCTTTTCAAGCTCCGCGATATAAGAATACCCCTTATCTATGATCTCCATGCACCGTATGTCCAGCGCGCCCTTTTCAGTAAGCGGCCTGAGCACCGTGCTTTCGGGAATCACGCGCTTCGCCAGAATATAGCAAATTACGGAAACAGCCGCGGCGATGCACAGGTCCGAAATCCTGTAAAGCGGAAAAATCAGCCCGTAAACAAGCCACGCAAGCCCAATGGCATATATCGGGTTAACTTTCTTAATCTTAACCTCCTTGAACATCTGTTTATCCTTCATATAAATCACCCTTTCAATCAGCTTAGATATATAAAACGAGTAAGTACCGGAGTAAGCCAGGTTTCGATAAAGGCGGAAACCGCCGAAGCGAGCAGCCCTACCAGCAATTTGTAAGCATAACCCGCCATCGCCCCGCCCGACAGATATGCGCGCGCTCCCGTGCCGCGCATGATATGCCTCGCGCGGGCCCGCCCCACGGCCTGCCTTGCACAGCCGCAGACAACGTAACAGCAGACGGGAACCCATATAATATTTTGCGGCCCCAAAAGGGCTATGGCATAAATAATGCCGTCCGCGCCCCGCGCGTACCACAGCGCCGTTACCGAAAACGCCAGCCCGCATATCTTAACGGACAAGACCCCGTAAGCCAATAACACAGCCGGGGGAACAAACGCCAGGAACCATATCGCCGCCATTGCCTGCGCGTATTTAAGCCAGCTTAGGGTAAAGTACCCAAACCTGCTGCCCGCCGGGTTAAATGTATCCAAATATACGTTTACAACAGCGATTAGTCTGTCAAATTCCGGCGGCGCGCCAAGCGGGATTAATACGCCCGCCAGGATGCCGGACACAACCGCGGCCAAGGCGGTTAACCTTATGATCCCGTTAACTGGTACCGTGCGCGGCTTGCCCACAAAATCCCTCCGGTAGATAATATTCGCCGGCCAGGGATGTTAGACGCGCCCATGAATAAAAATAAGCCTTTCAACTTCATGTAATTTGTGCTATAGGAGTTCCTGGACGCCTGCACAAATGACAAAGGGATGGAAGTCATCAACCCGCTGCTCGGCTTTTTGGAATCGTATACCGCGGAGCATTTCGCCGATGAAGAGGCCCTGCAGGTGGAGAGCGGATATCCGGGTCTGGAAGAGCACAGGAAAGCGCATAAAGCCTTCATCGGTGATTTCGTTGACTTAAAAAACACGATTGACGCGGAAGGCATGAATCCCGGAGTCATAAAGACGGTTAAGTCTTTGCTGGTTGACTGGGTGGTCAATCATATAAGCGGCGAGGACCTGAGGTTTGCCGTTTACTTTAAAAAGAATTACCGGGCTTAATTTATATGACCATCTTACCTCCGCCACACCTTCCATGCCCCGGCCTTTCACAACAGCCGGGCCTATTACTTATAGCACCGCCCCATAAACGCCGCCTCCGCCGACCCGCCGCTCAAATCTGCAGCCAGCTTCAATAGTTCCCCGGCCGCGGCCGTTTCCGTTTGGACGGTCAGCGTTATATCCGAAGTATAAACAGTATTTAATACAATAAATCCCTTCTTGCCCAATTCATACTGAAATTTGCTCAAAAGCGGGTAATTCAGCCGCAAATCATAAATATCGTAAAGCACGCATGTGATAACCCCGGCCGCTTCCACGGCCTCCTTCGCCGCCTGCCCGTACGCGCGCGTAAGCCCGCCCGTCCCAAGGAGCGTCCCGCCAAAATAGCGCGTTACGACCACTATCGTGTTTACGACGCCCTGCCCTTTCAGCACGGTTAAAACCGGGCCGCCCGCGCTGCCGGAGGGTTCCCCGTCGTCGCTGTACCGGACATGCCCGCCGTTTTGGCCTATAACATACGCGTAAACATTGTGATTTGCGTTGTAATGCTCTTTCCTGACGCGGTTCAGTACGGCTTTGGCGGCCTCCTCGTCCGCGGCGGGCTCCGCAACGGCAAGAAAGCGCGACCTCTTCTCCGCAACCTCAGCCGCGCCGCGCTTCCCCAATGTCTTATACGCAGGTTTCTCACTCATCCGCGATTTCTTCCCCCGCATCCTGCCCGACGCTTACGATGCATTCCAAAACCCTTCTGTGCTCGGTCTTATGTACCGTTACATGCAGATTTTCATATTCAAAGAAGTCGCCTTCCTCCGGTATTTTGCCAAGGCTGTCCATAATCCACCCGTTCACCGTGGAGGCGTCCACCTCATCTTCCTCAACGTCCAGATTAAAGAACTCAAACAGCTTATCGACGTCGGCGGAGCATATAACCCTGAACTTGTTCCCGCCCAACGGCACGAACTCTTCGATTATATCGTCGCTTTCGTCCCAAATCTCGCCCACCAGCTCCTCAAGTATATCCTCCATCGTAACAATGCCCGCCGTGCCGCCATATTCGTCGGCAACCACCGCGATATGGCTCTTCTTGCGCTGAAGCTCCTTGACCAGATCGCTTATTTCCATAGAGGGCGCGACAAAGACAGGCTCGGTTATAATGCTTTCCAGCGGCTCGTTCTGCTTAACCGTAAAATTGAAGAAGTCGCGCAGGTTAACCACCCCGACGATATTGTCAATCGTTTCGTCATAAACGGGCAGCCTTGAAAAACCCGTCGTCAGGAACAGCTCCGTAATATCGCCTGCTGCCGCGTCCTTCGCGATCCCAACAATATTAACCCTGGGCGTAAGCACGTCCTCCGCCTTCAAATCCTTAAATTCTATCGCGTTGTGTATGAGCTGTTTGTCCTCCTCGTCCAACTCCCCGTCCAGCTCCATCTCGTCCACCATGGACATAAGCTCCTCGTCCGTAATAGCCCGGTCTTCCTCCGACGGCTTGGAGATCACGCTCAAAAGCTTCTTCCACTTGACGAAGAAAAGGCTGAACGGCGTAAACAGTAAAATCATAAACCGCAGGATAGGCGCGGAAAACATGGCGAACTTCTCCGGCGATTCCTTGGCAAGGCTCTTCGGCGTGATATCACAAAGGATCAGGACAAGAAGGGTAATGATGACTGCGGATATGGTGGCGCCGATCTCCCCGAAATGCCTGATAAAAAAAGCGGCGGATATGGACGCGGCGGATAGGTTAACGATGTTGTTGCCCGTCAGGATGGTTGTAAGCACTTTGTCGAAATTGTCGTGCAGGCTGAGGACAAGCGCCGCGCGTTTCGCGCCCTGCTTAGGCCCCCGCTCCCCCATCGACTTTACGCGGACGCGGCTAAGGGCGGAAAACGCCGTCTCCGTAGCGGAAAAATATGCCGACAGCAGTAATAATAAAGCCAGTATCAACAAAGTAAGGATACTTTGCGAATCCATAATGGTATAATTCCTCCGTAATAGCTTAATTTAATCAAGTATACGTTAAACATACCTGTTTGTCAAATATCTATGCCTATCATACTCATCCCATTCAGATTCGTAGATAAAATATTTTCACAGCGTACGCGTCTAGCGCCGGCTTTTGGGGGCTAGATGAAGATATTTTGTCTTTCTTCTGATATGGGATGAGTATTACCCGTTTATTTTTCCCATTTGCTGCCAATAATTTATTTTACCGGGAGCGCGGGCGTCCCGCCCGCAATAATCAAACCGGCGAGAGGTTAAGCATATGGCGGCCATATCGGGCATTTTATTAGGCACACAGCTTGTTCTATGCGTTTTCATTGTCATTTATTTTCTCCAGAATGTTAACACGGCGCAATCCGGCGTAAAAGCGCCCCGCTCTCCCGAGCCGTGCAAAGAGCTGGCCGCGATAGAGCCGCTCCGTAAAATAAAACTAAACGAACCGCTGTCCGAGAAAACCCGGCCCGCCTCACCCGATGAGATAATCGGCCAGGAATCCGGCATGAAGGCCTTGCAATCCGCCGTCTGCGGGCCATATCCCCAGCATGTGATAATCTACGGCCCGCCGGGCTGCGGCAAGACGGCCGCGGCGCGCTGCATATTAAAACAAGCCAAGGGCTTTGCTCCCGGCGCGCCCTTTGTGGAGCTTGACGGCAGCATCCTGCAATATGACGAGCGCGGAATCGCCGACCCGCTTATCGGCTCCGTCCACGACCCCATATACCAGGGAGCCGGGGCGTTCGGCAAGTCCGGCGTCCCTTGCCCGCGCCCCGGGGCGGTGACAAAGGCGCACGGCGGCATATTGTTCATCGACGAAATCGGCGAACTCAGCAACCCGCACATGAGCAAGCTCCTAAAGGTTTTGGAAGACCGCCGCGTTAACCTGCACAGCTCTTATTATTCACCGTTTAACGGCTCTATACCCGGTTATGTCCATGATATTTTCAAAAACGGCTTTCCCGCCGACTTCCGCCTGATCGGCGCGACAACGCGCCGCCCCGAGGATTTGCCCCCAGCTCTGCGCAGCCGCTGTACGGAGGTCTTTTTCCGCGCCCTGAACAAAAACGACCTTACGCAAATAGCGCAGAACGCCTGTGACAAAACCGGGATGAAAAGCTGCGAAACCGTGCCCGCACAAGCCGCGCGGCACGCCGCAAGCGGGCGCGATGCCGTAAACATCATTCAGTCCGCCGTATCGCTGGCGAACCTTGAAAACCGTAAAACCCTCACCGTTTCAGACATTGAATGGGCTGTTTCCGCAGGCGGATACGCTGAGCAGCCGGAACTCAGGCTAGGCCCCGGCGGCAGGATAGGCGCGGTAAACGCGCTTGCGGGCGGTACGGGCGCGGTTGTTGAAATTGAATCCGCGGTGACAAAATCAATATGCCCCGTCAACGGCACGCTGACGCTGACAGGCCTTCCCGAAGAATCTGTCAAAACCGCGCTGACCGTACTGCGCGGCTTTTGCGTAAACCCCGCCGATTTCGATATCCATATAAACGTCCCCGGCGTTTCCGCGGAAGGACCCGGCCTTGGAGCCGCTGTTTTCGTTTCCCTATACTCCGCCGTTACCAGGACACAGCTTCCCAACCGCATGGTTATAATGGGCGAGGTTACAGTCAAAGGCCGCATAGCAGCCGTTAAAAACCCGGACGCAATGCTGGAAGCCGCGCGGGAAGCGGGTGCCGACACCGCCCTGATCCCCAGGGCCAACTATAACCCCAGCCGCCACGCCGCCTTCCCCGGCATTAAAATTATCCCCATCGAAACGGCGGAGCAGCTCCTTGCGGCGGTTTTCGGCATAAAAACCGATATGCGCCTTGATATTACCCCCCGGCATGTGGTATAATTACGTAAAAGAGGGGGATTGTATGCGCAGATATCTGCTATTCGCGGTTTTTTTCCTGACTATGTCCGTATTCCTGTACGGCGGCAATTTTGTTATAGCTACGGGCATAAACGCCGCGTACATTTTTATTGAGGATCCGGAAGAAACCCACGTTCACGCCCTGCCCGACGGATTTGTCTACGCCGCCGACTTTGTGCCGTTCGCCTTGCAGGACATCCGTTATTACAGCGAATATAATTTCGTAGGGGAGCGCATAGACGGCTATCTCGCGCCAGTTGCCATCCTTACGCTGGAAGCCGCCCTTGCCCTGCGAACGGCAAGCGAGATCCTATTTGACCAAGGTTACATCATCAAGATTTTCGACACATACAGGCCTGCCGACGCGGTGGCGCATTTCGTGCGCTGGGGCAGGGACCTTGAGGATGAGCGGATGAAGCATGTCTTTTACCCCGGCGTAAACAAATCCGACCTCTTTACCTCCGGTTACATATCCTCACGTTCCGGGCATTCGCGCGGCAGCGTCGTAGACCTCACGCTGGTCTGTTTCCTGACCGGCGGCGATATAGACATGGGTGCGCCCTTCGATTTCTTCGGCGATATTTCGCACCACGGCACAAACCAAATAACGCCCGAGCAATCGGCCAACAGGCTCATTCTGCGCCGCGCGATGGAAGCCGCCGGTTTCAGGGCGTATTCAAGGGAATGGTGGCATTACACGCTGAACGACGAGCCGTTCCCGGACACCTTCTTCAACTTCCCCGTTCAATGACAAAAAATAAGGTAATCCCATACATATCGGCGTGCGCCACAATTATATTTTGGTCATCCGCCTTCCCCGCGGTAAAATACAGCCTGGAGTTCTACTCCCCGGGCTCAATTATGCTTTTCCGGTTTTTAATCGCTTCCGCCGTGCTCCTCGGTTATTGCGCCATAAAAAAAGTGCGCCCGCCGCACAAAAGGGACCTACCGCTATTTATATCAACCGGATTTTTCGGCATGTTCCTGTATATGTGGGCGTTCAACACGGGGACGGAGATGGTTCCCGCCGGAATCAGCGGTTTCATTATAGCCGCGTCCCCGGTGTTCACGCTTATCCTCTCCATCCTGTTCCTCAAGGAAAAAGCCGGGCCGCTGATCTGGCTGGGCGTGCTGGTCAGCTTTGCGGGAATAGTCATCATCGCTTCCACGCAGATAGCGGATATGCGGCTGAACACAGGCGTTTTGCTGCTTCTGGCCGCCGCCGTTTTAACCAGCTTCTTTAACATCATCCAAAAACGTATCCTGAAAAAATACACCGCTATACAGTCAATTTCCTATTCCGTAGCCTTCGCCGCCCTTTTCATGTGCATTTTCTTTCCTTCCCTGATCCGCGACATCGCGCACGCCCCGGCGGCGGCAAACGCCGTTATCGCCTATTTGGGCGTGTTCCCCGCCGCAATCGCCTACGTCCTGTGGAGCTACGCGCTGTCCAAGGCCGAAAAAACGATATATGTGACCAGTTTCCTGTACCTTTCGCCGTTTCTGGCCTCCATAATGGCTTTCCTGTGGCTTGGCGAAAGGATTCCCGCTTTGGCAGTCGCGGGCGGCACCGTTACAATCGCCGGTATGGTCATTACCAATTTTGTCAGGAAGCCCTAATAATATTTCGTGCCCCTGTCTATCCCGCGGTACTGCAGCGCCTCGCCCAAATGCCTTTCGGTGATCGCTCCGCCGCCGTCCAAATCCGCTATAGTCCGCGCTACCTTTATGATTTTATGGTAAGCCCTCGCGGACAGCCCCATTTTTTCATAAGCCGTTTCCAGCATTGCCGCGCCGGCGGAATCCAGCGCGCAGAACCGCTCAAGCATGGGTTCCGTAAGCCGCGCGTTCACTTTTGCGTTAAAATCCCTGTACCGCTCACGCTGCAAACTCTGCGCCTCCATTACGCGTTTCCTAATGTCGGCGGAGCTTTCGGTTTTTTGAGCGGACTGGAGTTTGTCATAATCAACCCTGGGAACCGTTATATGTATGTCTATCCGGTCCAGCAGCGGGCCGGACAACCGTTCCTGATAGCCGTTAACCTCGCGCTGTGAGCAGGTGCATTTTGCGCCCTCCCCGAAATAGCCGCACGGGCATGGGTTCATCGCGCAGATCAGCATAAAGGCCGAAGGGAACGTAACCTTGCCCGAAGCGCGCGAAACGGTCACTTCACCGTCCTCCATGGGCTGCCGCAGAGCTTCCCGCACATCCTTATAAAACTCCGGGAACTCATCCAGAAAAAGCACTCCGTTATGCGCCAGGCTGATCTCACCGGGCTGGATAAGCTTGCCGCCGCCAACCAGCGCGGAATAAGACGTGGTATGGTGCGGCGAGCGGAACGGGCGAGCGGTTATAAGCGCCGCGCCATGGCCGCTCCGCTGGTTACTGACGGCGCAAGCGCCATGGCCGCTCCGCTGGTTACTGGTCTTCATAAACCCGGCCACGCTGTAAATCTTCGTGACCTCTATGCTTTCGTCAAACGTCATGTCCCCCAGTATAGACGGCACGCGCTTGGCAAGCATCGTCTTGCCCGAGCCCGGCGGGCCCGTCATCAGCACGTTGTGCGCGCCCGCCGCCGCCACTTCCAAGGCGCGCTTCACATGCGCCTGGCCTTTAACGTCGGAAAAATCGTATTCCGTTTCCATAAGCTCCGTGTCCCCAGCCGTCAAGCCCGTTGCCGCGTAATCCGGCAAAATCCCGGTTTTAAAGAACCTGACCAAATCCGCAAGCGTCTTTATGGCGGCAACCCTTGCGCCGTCCACAAGCGACGCCTCCCCGCCGTTTTCAAAGGGCACAATAAAACGTTTCACGCCGTTTTTATAAGCGTTTATCACCATGGAAAGAATCCCTCCCACCGGCCGTATAGTACCGTCCAGCGACAATTCCCCCGTAATAAACACGTTTTTGGCGCGTTCAGCCGCAATTTCCTCCGTACCGCATAAAATACCGACGGCAATCGGCAAATCAAAAGAAGCCCCTGCCTTCTTGGTGCTGGCCGGCGCTAAATTCACCGTAACGCGGTGCGAAGGCATCCGCAGCCCTGAGTTCCTTATCGCGGCGCGCACGCGTTCCCGGGATTCCTTGACCGCCGAGTCTGGCAGGCCCACAACCTCCGTACCGGGCAGACCGGGGCTGATGTCCACCTCGACCACCACCGCCGTCCCCTCAACGCCCTCAACCGCGCCGCTTATTATTTTATTGACCATATATGTACCCCGGGGGGAGCGCGGCTCCCCCGTCATCCTTCGTTAAGCCTCCGCTTCGAAGCTTTCGCACTCGGTTTCCCGGTTGGTGCGGGCCTCACCCGATGTGTTGCCCACAACGATGTCCTGTAATGTGCAGTGGCTTACCTTGTCGTTATACTTGCAGCTGTGTACGCCGCAGTTGATGTCCTGATTTCCGATGTTCGGTGCCATAATACGCCTCCTAGTTAAGGTTTTTCCATAGTAGGATGCTCTGTTTTTAACTATTTATTCACAAATTTGATGTTCAGGTTATCAAGTGATAACGTAAACGCGTCAAGGAAGCGCTCCGTAAATAATTCCAGCTCGGGGCAGTCCGCGGCGGCAGCCCGCAGCTTTGCACGGCAAGCTTCATACGGCGCCTCAAATTCCTTATTGCCCGCGTTTACCTCGTTAACGCATTTTATGTACGCGCACAGTCTGTCCGCGGCTTTTACCAGCAGCGTCTCGTATTCGTTTCCGCTCTTGAAATATCCGGAATAAATATCGCGCAGCTCACCCGGCAGCCCTTCCAGCAGCTTGTCCGCCGCCGCTTCCTCTATACCCTTGTACGCGGCAAAGATATCGCCGTTGAAATACTTCACCGGCGTGGGGAGGTCTCCCGTCAATATCTCCGTCGCGTCATGGAACAGCGCCAGCGCCGCAATCCTGTCCGCGTTATGCTCACGGTCAAGGTACGTATTCCCCAAAACCGCCAGAAAATGGGCAAGGAACGCGCATTCGGCGCTGTGCAGGCTAAGGCTTTCGGGCTGGGTGTTGAACATCAGCCCCCAGCGCATGATATGCTTCATACGGAAAAGCATCGGCAAAAAGCTTTGCTCCATATATTTCTCCTAAAGAATTGCTTTTGAAATGATTATATCGGCATTGGTGAAATTTTTCAACCACAATTTAATACCGCTTCCACAAAACCCTCGTCCGTCTTTGTCTCTTCGGCAAGGAACGCGATATCCCCCGCCGTTATGGAATCCCTTGGATACCCCTTGGTTTTATTCGTTATCAAGCTTTTGCGAAGCGTCCCCATGTCCTGCTCCACGGCGGAGATACGCTCAGGCGTGTCCGGTATGATGATATTCTTCCCCGGAATGTTTTTACCCGGGTCACCGAATTTTATGACAATACCGTTTTCACGCGCGAAACTAAGCTGCGCCTGGGAATGCCTGCCCGCTCCGGCGTACTCGGTTCCCTGCACGACAAGGATCTCGTCCTGCCCCATTTCCCGCGCCAACGAAAAAGCGGCGGCAAGCCCGGTATTACCCGCCGGGCCGCGTTCCAGCCCTTCAAGGGCTACCAGGACCTCCGTGGCGTAAAACACCTCGCCCTGGCTTACCAGCACGTATCTGTCCATATAGCGCAAGGGGCGCGCCGCCGAGCGCCGTGTGTCCGAACGGTCCGGATCCGCGGCGAAAGGCATTCCGGATCCCGTATGCCCTGTTGTGAAGCTTTTAAGGTTGTAGCTTTCGTCGCTTGTCAGATCCAAGCCCCTTAAATCCACTGAGGCCGCTATTACCGACGCGCTCCCCGCCCCCGCGCGAATCAGGCCCCGCGCGGTGCCCGTAACATTGCCGCCCCCGGCGTGTGCGCAGATTACCGCGTCCGGGTTCCTTCCGTATTTTTCATTGGTTTCCCGAGCGATTTCATAGCCCAGCGTCTCAACGCCCAAAACGCCGAAAGGCGAATAGAGCGACGCGTTCATAAAGCCCGTTTCTTCAAGGATGGACAGGAAAACATAAAACATCTCCGGCCCCACGCTCAGTTGGAGCACCTCCGCGCCGAGCGCCTCGCATTTACGCGCCGCTTCGACGGCTTCCGGCTGGCACCTCATGCGCGAATCGTAGCATTCCTGCACAACCACGCACCTAAGGCCCTGCCGCGCCGCCTGCGCCGCAACCGCCATGCCGTAGCTGTTTCCCGCCGCCGCCACAACGCCTTTGTAACCCGCGCGTTTGGCGTGGTGGCAGGTTATGGCCGCGCGGCGTTCCTTGGACGAGCCGGAAGGGTTGCACGCCTCGTCCTTGAGTAAAACCCTTGCGCCTTTGCCGGGCGGCGACAGTTGCCGCAGAAGCCTTGTTATATTCCTCAACTCGATAAGCGGCGTGTTTCCGGCGGAAACCGCTTTCTGGATGCCGCGGATATCGTCGAACCCATACCCGCCAAAAGCCATCAGCGCACCGTAATCAAAGGCAATTGAGCCGCTTTCGTAAACCCCGTAGTCTATCCCCAGCGAGGATTTTAATATTTTACTCCGACGCGCCATCACGCCGGCATAACTTATGTCCTTTTTTCTCATAGGTCGTCGCTTCCGTCACTGTTTTCAACAAGCTGCCCGCGCATAAACTCACGCGCCTGGTCCGCCGCTTTCCTAAGCTCCGGCACATATGTGCCGTAACCCACGGCAAAGCTTGGGTTTACCTCAACCAGCACCCCGCTCTCCTTCCGTCCCGACGGCGTAACGATTATCGCCGGCCCGCCAATCTGCGCCCGGCGCGCCAGCGTTCCCCTCACCCATTTCTTTAAATCCGTCCTGCGCGTGTCCGCCGGCAGATTTTCCCCCCGTTCAGATGCCAGCAGTACCACGTTTTCAATCGTTACCCATGCGCCTTTTTTTACCAAATATAATTCTCCTATACCAAGTGTTTAAATACTTCTTCAATCAGCTCAACACACAATTTTCCCGACGCGCCGTCTTTGTCCAGGCTGGGGTTATACTCCACAAAATCCATTGAGCGGAGCAGACCGGAGCCTGCCAACGCCCGAAGCATAAGCTTTACATAATACACATCCGGCCCGTCGGGAACCGGTGTGCCCGTAGCCGGGGCAAGCCCGCCGCACAGCACGTCGATGTCAAAGCTCAGGTGTACGCGGGTTGCGCCGTTTTTCCGCGCATTGTCAAAAACGCTTTCAAGCACGCTGACGACACCCTCACTACGCATTTTGTCCCAAGTTCTGATGAATATACCATGTTCGTTAATAAAATCTATTTCGCCCTTATCCAAGGCCTTGCCGCGCTGTCCGAGCATGAACAGGTTCTTTATCGGGAGCTGGACATTGGGCAGGATGCTGTGGGGCTTTTCCTCGCCAAGCCGCATCAGGGCGGCTACGGGCATCCCATGGGCGTTCTTTGAGGGTGATGTCTCGTCCGTGTTCAGGTCCGCGTGGGCGTCCATCCATATAACCGCCGTATCAGGGAAAAACGACAGCCGCCCCGCTATCGAACCGGCGCTGATCGAGTGGTCACCGCCCAAAAAAAGAGTGAAATCTTCGTTGTCCGCGTACTTTATGGCCATATTGGCCACAACGCGGTTGAAGTCTATCACTCTTTTATAATTGAAAATTTTCTCGTTATTCAAATTTTCGCTTTTATTCTCATTCCCCGGATCTGCGTCAGGCACGGCCACATCGCCTTTATCCCGCACGATCCTGTGTTTCCCGATCCTGTCCAAAAGCCCCATTTCACGCAGTACGCGCGGGGCTTCCCCGCATCCCGCGACACCAGCGCCGTCGCCAAAGGGGACGCCCAGTACAACAACCTCCATATTTTAGCCTCCATGTGTAATATTACCGAATTTATTATATCTTATGCCGTCTTTTTAGTCAATGTTTAATCAGGTTGACAGTTTATATTTTGCGTTGTATAATGATGTTTAAGCCATTTGTGATTGAGGAAGGAAGGTACACGATGAAAAAGGCGGATTCCATCGAAAAAATGCTCAGTAAGCAGCAGCTTCTGACAATTGCGGATTTGAACGCCACGAAAATCAATGAAATGTCTGAAAAGCAATTGCAAAGCTATACCAAATCATTAAAATCATTCATGAATATATTCCCCATGCAAAAAGGTAAGCTGGAGAGCGCGTTTGCGGAAAAGGATTACGCAATGGTGCTGCAATGGCTGAAATCCATAAGAGACAGGCTTTCGCAGATACACGCAGATAATTTGGCGAGGGACTGCGAGAAGCAAATCAACGCGAACGAGGATATAAGCAGCATACGCCATGAGCGTTTGGGGCATTTCATCAAATTCTTCTTCTCAACGCTGATGATTTTGTTTGTGGATATCCAGCATATGATGGAAGCGCATGAGGCCAATGAGGCGCAGGGATTGGACCAGATGAGCCAAAGGGAGAAGCAGGCCATAAAATCGGTGATAATTAAGCAAAAACTGTACACCATAAAGGAATTGGAACGCGCGAAAATAGAATTAATGTCGGAAGCGCAGCTAAATAATTATATTGACGACCTGGCCGCCTTCCACGAGAATTTCCAGACACAGGAGACCGGCGTGCGCAGCTCGTTCAAGACAAAGCAATACGCCACTATTTTGCGCTGGATTTCACTTATCGAGGAATCCCTTGTTAAAATACACGCGGACAGCCTGATTGAGGACTACATAAACCAATTAAACCTGCATAATGATATAAGCAACATCCGGCACGACAAGCTGGAAGTGAATATTGACTACTTACTGTCCGCTTTGTCTATGTTTTCCGAGGATATAAAGGCGTTGAACTTACCTAAGATGAAATAGATGGGGGCTGTATATGGCTGAATTCGTAACCCCCGCCGAGGCCGCGCGGCTGATAACCGAGGGCGCGTCGCTGATGGTCGGCGGCTTTATGGGATGCGGCACCGGGCACAGGGTTATAGCCGAATTGGCGAGGCTGGGCACGGGCGGGCTGACACTGATATGTAACGACGCGTCAAAACCCGGCGGGCCGGACGGAAGCGATTTCTATGGCGTGGCAAAGCTGATACACAACAGGCAGGTGAAGAAGCTGATCGCCTCACATGTCGGGCTTAACCCGGAAGTCGCGCAGTTGATGAACGAGGGCGCTATTGAGGTAACGTTGATCCCGCAGGGTTCCATGGCGGAAATGATACGCGCGGGCGGCGCGGGTCTTGGCGGCGTGCTTACGCCTACGGGCCTTGGAACGATTGTTGAGGACGCCGCGCATGTCCACAGCGTTGTTGAGGTTGACGGCAGGAAATACCTGCTGGAACGCTCCCTCCGCGCTGATTTCGCCGTTATCTGCGGGTATTATGTTGATAAAGCAGGAAACGTGTGGTATAAAGGAACAACGCGGAATTTCAACCCCGTCATGGCAATGGCGGCGGATGTCGTTATCGCCGAAACCGAGCATGTGGTTGAAATAGGTGCTATAGAGCCGGAAAATGTTGTTACGCAAGGGATTTTGGTTAATTATGTGGCGTTTGACGGGGGTGCGCTGTGATGGAAAACGCAAAGGATTTTATCGCGAAGCGCGTCGCCGCGGAGCTTAAAGACGGAGATACAGTAAATTTGGGCATAGGCATTCCCACCCTTGTACCCGCTTACCTGCCGGATGGCGTAACCGTTGTTTTACAATCCGAAAACGGCATGGTGGGCGCGGGGCCCAAGCCCGCAGCCGAAACAGCCCAGCCCTTCCATGTTACCGACGCAGGCGGCCAGCCCGCAACCATCGTCCCGGGCGGGGCTTTTATTGATTCAACCACCAGCTTCAGCCTTATACGAGGCGGGCATATCGACTGCACCATTTTGGGCGCTTTGGAGGTTGACGGCGAAGGGAACCTCGCAAACTGGATCATCCCGGGCAAGCGCGTACCGGGCATGGGCGGCGCTATGGACCTTGTCGTAGGCGCGAAAAAGGTTATCGTGGCGATGGAGCACACCGCGAAAGGCGCGCCAAAAATCCTTAAAAAATGCAGGCTTCCCCTGACGGCGGTTGGCTGCGTAAACCTAATCATAACCGAGATGGCCGTGATGGAGGTAAAACCCGGCGGCCTTTGGCTTAAAGAATACAACCCGCTGTTTACGTTGGAGGAAATTAAAAACGCTACTGAGGCGGAGCTCATTATGTCCCCGGATTTACGGAAAATGGTGGTTTAGATGACCGATATAAATCAAATTCTCGTGCTTCTTGATCTTTCGGGCGCGCAGAAAGCCGAGTTTGAGAGCATTTACTCCGGCGCGTCTTATGTTTATATGGAACCCCAAAGTGTCACCGAAGAAGCCGTTAAGACGGCGGATATAATAATAGGACCCGTACCCCGCGCAATGGTACAGAAACTGCCCAAGCGCGGAGGACGGTTAAAATGGATGCAGCTTACTTACGCCGGAAGCGACCACATGCAGGCACCGGGCGTGTTCCCCGAAGACGCTGTACTGACAAACGCTTCCGGCAGCTATGGCGACGCTATGGCGGAATACATGCTGGGGATGCTTTTCACTATAAAGAAAAATCTGCATATTTGCCGCGACAACCAAAACAAGGGCCTTTGGAAAAGCGTACCTTCGGGTACGCTGGTTGACGGCGCGGTTACGCTTGTTATAGGTTTAGGGGATATCGGCGGCGCGTTCGCCAGGCGCATGGACGCGCTGGGCAGTTATATAATAGGCGTACGCCGCTCAAATACGGATGCCGCGCCCGGTGTCAGTGAAATGCACCTTCCCGGCAGTATCGACGCTCTTTTGCCCCGGGCGGATATCGTTGCGCTGGCCCTGCCGTCCACGCCGGAAACGCGTCATACCTTGTCGGAAGCGCGTATCGCGGCCTTGAAAAAAGACGCCGTAATCATAAACGTCGGCAGGGGTACCGCCATCGACACCGAGGCCCTGTGCGATGCCTTGTACGGAAACAAAATCGGCGGCGCGGCCCTTGATGTGACCGAGCCGGAGCCCCTTCCCGAGAACCACCGGCTTTGGGCCGCTCCAAACTGCCTTATAACCCCCCACGTTTCCGGCGCAAACGATGCGGAAAAGACATATGAAAAAATCGTTGACCTCTGCCTCCATAATTTCCGCGCTTTTGTATCGGGCGGGGAGATGAGGAATGTCGTGGATTTTGAACGCGGTTATTGACGAAAGCAAAAATAATAAGCAAGTAATAATTTGCGAAAGCCAGCTCCCTAAGAACACGGGAACTGGCTTTCACTGATTATTTTTTATTTATTATTTTTTATTCCGTAACCTTCGCCGTATTAACCCTAACACCGGGGCCCATCGAGGGCGCGAGAGTGATTGAGCGCAGATACTGTCCTTTCGCGGCGGCGGGCTTTGCTTTTATTATGGCGCTGACCAGCGTTTGGAAATTGTCAACCAGTTTATCCGTTCCGAAAGAAATCTTGCCGATGGGGCAGTGCGTGATGTTTGTCTTGTCCAGGCGGAATTCGACTTTACCGGCCTTGATGTCCGCTATGGCTTTGGTGACGTCGGCGGTCACGGTGCCGGACTTGGGGTTGGGCATCAGGCCCTTAGGCCCAAGGACGCGTCCCAGACGGCCCACAACGCCCATCATATCCGGCGTGGCGACTACTACGTCATAATCAAACCAGCTTTCGTTCTGGATTTTTGCCACAAGCTCCTCCGCGCCGACAAATTCCGCCCCGGCCGCTTGGGCTTCCGCCGCTTTTTCGCCCTTGGCGAACACGAGCACACGCATCGTTTTGCCCGTACCATGGGGCAACACCACGGCGCCGCGTACCTGCTGATCGGCATGGCGCGAATCGACGCCCAGACGTATATGCGCCTCAACGGTTGCGTCAAAAGCGCAGTAGGAAAGCTTCTGAACCAGATCTACAGCGTCACGCGTATCGTAAAGGGCCGTTTTATCGACCAATTTAGCCTTCTCAAGATATTTCTTGCCTTTTTTCATTATTTATCCTCCTAAAGTGGTAATATCGGGTAAATTTACCCTTCCACAACGATGCCCATGCTGCGCGCCGTACCTTTGACCATGCTCATGGCGGCCTCTATGCTGGCGGCGTTCAGGTCGTTTTGCTTTATCTCAGCTATCTTGCGCACTTCCTCCGCCGAAACCTTGGCGACCTTGGTTTTGTTCGGAACAGCGGAGCCCGATTCGATCTTGGCGGCTTTTTTCAGCAAAAGAGCCGCAGGCGGGGTTTTGGTTATAAACGTAAAGCTCTTGTCCTGATAGATTGTGATAACAACGGGGATGATCATGCCGACCTCTTTAGCCGTGCGCTCGTTGAATTCCTTGCAGAATCCCATCAGGTTAACGCCGTGCTGACCCAGAGCGGGGCCGACCGGCGGAGCGGGCGTGGCTTTGCCAGCCGGAATCTGGAATTTTACGATACCTGTTACTTTCTTTGCCATTGCTAATCCTCTCCTATGAAAAAGTGGTTTGGCGGGTATAAACCCTTCCACGTGAAGCCGTTCGTTATATTATCCTCTGAACCTGCGTAAAATCCAATTCCACGGGCGTTTCCCTGCCGAAGAATGACAGGGACACGATTATTACGCGCTTGTTCATGTTTATCTCTTTTACGACGCCGACGTTGTTGCCGAAAGGCCCGTCGATGATCTTCACCGACTCGCCCACGGTTATGTCGATTTTTTCCTCGACCCGGCGTATGCCCATGTATTTTATTTCATCCTCGGTCAGCGGTACAGGCCTGGAACCGGGGCCGACAAAACTGGTTACGCCGCGCGTATTGCGCACAACATACCAGGTTTCGTCGTTCATTTCCATGTTTATCAGGACGTAACCGGGGAATATTTTACGGCTCACGGTGCGCTTCTGGCCGTTTTTAATCTCCGTTTCGTCCAAAACAGGCACCATGACATCCAAAATTTGGTCCTGCATGTTCCTGTTTTCAACCAGTTTTTCTATATTGGTTTTTACCTTGTTTTCATAACACGAATATGTGTGAACCACATACCATCTCGCATTATTGGATACTTCCGGAGACGCTGATGACATAGGCGGCCCGCTCCTATTGAAGCAGATTGATGAACAGGGTGTACCCTTGGGAGAACACCAAATCCATCAGCACAATTACGCCCCCGATAACCCCGGAAATGATTATAACATTGACAGTATGCTTGATTAACGACTTCCGGTCCGGCCAAATAATCTTCTTAAACTCCCCGGACATATCCTTCCACTTACTCTTAACCGTTTTCAGCAAAGCGTCAAAACCCTTAGGCTCTTCCTTCTTAACGCCCTTCTTCTTTTCCTTATTATCCATACAACCTCTCCTTCCAATCCCAGCTTTAACTATTAACTGCTCCTACCTAGTCTCCCTATGGGCGGTATGTTTGTTGCAAAATTTGCAATACTTCTTAAACTCCATCCTGTCGGGATGGTTCTTTTTCTCCTTGGTCGTGTTGTAATTCCTGCGCTTGCATTCCTGACACGCCAGTGTTATCATGGTTCTCACGTTGTCCACCTCATTTTAATAAATAATCAGTTTATTTTCACAACAAAAAAAGACTCGCCAGTCAATTATGAACTATATCACACATCATAAATATTGTCAAATATTTTTTTCGTTAAAATATCATAATCAAATAACGATAAGCGTTCCCCCCTTATATCAGGCGGGAAACCGCATTTTGCAACCGCCGACGACGCCGTTTCCCTTGAAATCCCCAAGCCCTGCGACAAGCAATTTACCAGGGTCTTGCGCCGCGTGGAGAAAGCGGCGTTTATTACCTTGAATAAATCGGCTTTGGCGGAACTTACAGGCGGAGAATCAAACATTTCCAACAACACAGCCCGCGATTGCACCTCCGGCTGCGGATAAAAACAAGACGGCGGCAATTCGCAAATGGTTTTAATCCGCGCATGGTAAGCGGCTTCCAAAGCCAGCGGACAAGATGTCCGCGTTCCCGGGAGCGCGGACATCTTGTCCGCCACTTCCTTCTGTATAACAACCGCAGCAAGCGTAGGTCTTGCTCCACAGTTAAAAATCTTACGCATTATAGGTGTTGTAATATAATAAGGAAGGCTTCCATAAATTTTAAAGGTTGGCCCTTCCCCGCTGTCATTGCAAGCTTGACCCGCAATCTCATCTATATTCATATGTAAAAAATCACCGCGGAACACGGCAACATCCAACCCCGCCGCCTTTAACTCAAGTTCTAGAACACCGGCAAGGGTTCTATCCAACTCAACCGCCGTAACCCTGGCGGCGGAACGGGCGAGCGGCATAGTCAGCGCACCAAGCCCCGGGCCAATCTCAAGTATAAAATCACCCGAGCCGGGATTCACGGCGGCGGTAATTTTATCCACCGCCGCCGGATCCACAAGAAAATTCTGACCAAGAGCCTTATTCGGGCGCAGCCCATACCTGTTTAAAACAGCCTTAACCGCCGCGTTTGTCATTGTAAGCCGTTAATTTCCTTATACATAGTCGTTTGCAATACCTGCCCGTACGCGTCGCCATTGACGGTAAACGCAACCTCATGAGCCCGGTACAGAAAACCCAGCGTATCGGCGGCAAGCTGCATCACATGGCTTTCCAGTTCACCTAACCCGGACATTTCGGTTATAAACGCCGGGGTAAAGTCAACATGCAGAAGGTTCGCGGCGCGGTCATAGCTAATAGAATTAATATCCACACCGGAGCTTAGGTTATAGTTCCAATAATCCCGCAGATACGCCCTGAACGTATTCATATAAAACGGAATGAGGTCGGTGTTGGTATGGTATTCCACCGGTACATGGTGCATATCAGGCACATTATCCAGGAAGGGTTCATCGTAATCCTCAAAAAATTCCTCAACCACATTCCAACCGTAAAAAAACTGCATAAACATAGGCAGCGGCCCGTCCACAACATCCACAAGCTGTTGATACTGCCCGCCGATTTCGGTTTGACGCTCGGTTTTGATCAATCCCAGCCCGGCGGCATAATATTCAAGGGTTTTAACGCCGTTAACCTCGTCCGTAACCTCTACGACCATCGCGTCAAAAGTCCCGTACGGCACGGTTATCTCCGTATTCATGCTGATAATTCTGGCAACCTCATGAACCGCTTCACCCAATTGGAACCTGATCCACTCGTTTCCAGCCTCAAAAGGCTCGGACAATATAAGCACCCCAAGGCTTGGGATTTCCGCCGTATAATCCGTATGGTCAAAGAAACGCTCTCTCGTATTTATCAGCCACAAATTCCCTTGCGAAATCTCGTAAACCTCTATAAGGCTGTATTCCGCGCCGCTCCTCCACGACATGATGCGCGTCTGGCTCCGGCTTCCGCGCACATGGTCATTGAAAAAAACCGTATACAGCTCAATTTCATTGGGAAAAACATTGCCTTGGGTGTCACGTCGCTGGCTGGCCGCCAATCCTTCAAAATGCATCTGCCGGTTATGCGTTCTTGGAAAAAAGTCTTGCATCGTATAAATGGTTTCGGGGGCCGCGGTTTCTCCGGCGATATCAGCTGTGGCATCGGGAGCGGCGTCATCGGGCGCGTTTTTCCCCCTGAACACACATGAAACGGCATTTAACGACAACAAAGCTATCAATAAAACGGTAATAATTTTTCTCATTCGTAATCACCCTTCAGGAAAGTTTAATATATAGTATAACCTTTTTTATTAAAGACTTGTTCCATTTACCAACTTTGTTATATAATAAATAAAATATCAGCGAATGAGGTTCCAATGAATCCAAACGAAGCCATAAAACTCTCTATAACAGCGGGCGAAATAATGCTGTCGAACGGCGCGGAGACATACCGCGTGGAGGATACGATGAAACGTATGCTGCGCAGCTGCGGTTACCACAGCTCCGAAGCCTTCGTCGTGTCAACGGGCGTATTCATAACCGTAAATTCGGAATCCGGCGACCTTACAAGCTGTAAGCGTATAATCCGGCGCTCCTTCAACGTTGACACGCTGATAAAAATGAACGACATTTCGCGCAGCTTCGCGGACGGCCGCCTGACGGCGGAATCCGCCTACGCTAAAATGGAAGAGCTGCGCACGGCTCAGCCCATCCAGAATTATACGTTCATGAAACTCTTTTGCGCCGGAATCGCCTGCGGCTGTTTCACCTACTTGTTCGGCGGAGGCCCCGCGGACTGCCTGAACGCGTTCTTCACGGGCTTTATCCTGAAAATCCTTCTGATACAGCTCCGCAAAAGCCGCGTATCGGAAGTGCTGTGCAATATCATCGGCGGCGTAATGATATCCTTCCTGACCTTAACCCTCCTAAACCTAGGCGTGGGCCGCCAGCTTGACTATATTATCATCGGCTCGCTGATGCTGCTGGTACCCGGCCTGACATTAACCAACGCTGTCCGGGACGTTTTGGAAGGCGACTATCTGTCCGGCTCCGCAAGGCTGATGGACGCCGTAACCGTGGCGATCTGCATAGCAACCGGGGTCGGCACGGCTCTGAAAGTGTGGTTCCATATATTCGGAGGGGCTTATATCTGATGATACAACTTACGCTCATTATTCAAACCGCCGTCGCGTTCGCCGCCACATTCACGTTTTCGATGATATTCAACATACCGGGGAAGGAACTGCTGTTCTGCGGCATAACCGGGGCCGCGGGCTGGTTCGTAAGCAGGCTTATGCTTGTTTTTGTACCGGGCGGGCTGGTGCTGGGTACCTTTGCCGGCACCCTTGTGCTCACCTTTATTGGGCGCTGCCTATCCTACGCCAGGAAAACGCCGGTGCTTGTTTACCTGATTGGGGGCATTCTGCCCCTTGTACCCGGCGCGGGAATTTACTACACCATGTACGAGTTTATCATCGAAAACGACACCCTCAAAGCTCTGGAGCTTGGCATCGAAACCGCTAAAATCACCGGCGTCATAGCAATCGGAATCATCTGCGTACTGTCACTGCCGCGTATCTTTTTTATATTCGGGCGAAAGGAACCCGGCAAATCTAATTTTCTCTTAATTTTACCGCTCTGGCCGCCTTGCGCCTGTTCTGGTCCGCCATGTCCGCGTAATGCTTGCGCGTGGTTTCAACGCTCTTATGCCCCAGCACATCGGCGACAAGGTAAATATCCTCCGTCTCGCGGTATAAATTAGTGCCGTATGTAGAGCGCAGTTTATGCGGCGTAATCTTTTTATAAC
>WRAC01000043.1 GCA_009780415.1 Defluviitaleaceae bacterium
CGTTTTATTTATCGCATTCTTTATTCCCATCATTCAGCATCACCGTTATCATTATATCACAAATCCCCTATTTCTTCAATCTTTTTAGGGGTTTTGCGTGTTGCTTGTCGACACTCTGAGACCCCGGATAATATATACGGGGTCTTTTTGTGTTTTTTTGTGTATTTTGTGGTTGAAAATTAATAATTATCCGCCTTGCGCTCAAAATAAGCCATGGGATGCGCGCAGACCGGACAAACAGCGGGAGATTCGTCCCCTTTGCGGCTGTAACCGCAATTCCGGCACTGCCAGTTTGCGGTTCCCTTAAATATGGCGCCGCTGTTCAAACTTTCAAGCAGTTTTAAATAACGTTCCTCATGCTCTTTCTCAATTTGGCCAACTTGTTCAAACAAGTTTGCAATCCGCTCAAATCCCTCCGCCCGAGCTTCATCCGCAAATCGGGCATACATATCGGTCCACTCGTCATTCTCACCTTCGGCAGCGGCTTTCAGATTTGCCGCCGTATCCGGAATGTCGTTTCCATGCAGCAGTTTAAACCATATCTTGGCGTGTTCCTTTTCGTTTTCCGCCGTTTCAAGGAAAAAAGCGGCGATCTGCTCAAACCCCTCTTTTTTCGCTTTCGACGCGAAATACGTGTATTTGTTCCGCGCCTGGGATTCCCCCGCAAACGCCGCCATCAGGTTCGCTTCGGTCTTTGTACCCTTTAAATCCGCCATTACAGCCATTCCTTTCATTAGTAAGTTTAATTAGGCGTAAATAATATCCTGACAGCGCGCGTAAGCGGCTTCCGTAGGCGTTATGCCAAGCTCGGCGGCCCTGTTTAGGTTTTCCCATGTGTTGGCGGGGATAATCTCCCGTACTTTGCGCTCAAGGTCTTGGGGGGTTACGGTTATATCCCGCCCGTGGATGTATTCCATCGCCGCGCCCAATACACCGGCGGCGTTATGCCACCATTCCGTCTGGAATAAAATGCCTCGTCCGGCAAGGAGCTTAGCCAACCGGATTTCCTCATCCTGGCTTGAGGCCCTAAGCTGGTTGTTAGCCGGGCCAAAAACATATTTCACCTTTAATCCCGAAATTTCATCCTCGCCGATAATGCCGCCCATTGCGCAGGGGCATAGAATATCGGCCTCTTGAAAAATTATCTCGGACGGCCGTACTGTCAGAATACTATGCCCGGGATGCTCCGTTATAAACTTTTCCGCTTTGCTTTGGTCAACATCCGTTATGATAAGACGGGTTTTTTCACTTGTCAAATTCTCAGCCATCGCGTACCCAACCGCGCCAAGGCCCTGAACGGCAACGCTCATTCCGTCAAGGCTTTCCGAGCCCGTAACAAACCTAACCCCCTGCTTTAGCGCAAGATACGCGCCAAGGGCAGTCGGCACGGCGGTGTCGCCCATAGACGAACCCGGCCCGCCGCAATACTGCTTGGTAAAATGCTCGTTCATAACCTTTACCATCGTTTTCGGCAGGTTCATGTCGGGGCCTGTAATGCAATGGGTGGTATCGCAGGCGTAGGCGAGGAACCCCATCGCGTCCATGTTGTTTATGTCAAGCGGATCCATGTGCAAGGTGGTCTTGCATCCGCCGTAGGGAAGGTTCACGGCGAAGTTCTTGAACGTCATGGCGCGGGAGAGGTTCAGGGCGTCTTTGATAACGTCAAGCTCGGGTTTGTCCGGCCCGTGGCGCCTGGTGGCCCCGGCGAAGGTAGTAAAGCTCTTGTTGTTCCTGCCGCGCACGTCGCTGTGTATGCCGCAGATAAACCGTATATTTAGGCGGCTGTTCACCATAAAATCCATGCCCATATGCTTCCCCATGCGTATAAGCTCCAGAACGGAATCTAAATAACCGGCCAGTCCATATCGCCCATACATGCCAATCACCTGTTTTGTTCCCATATATACATTATCATCCGTTAAAATTGACGTTATGCTGAAAGCCTTGTTATATCCCGAAAAATCCAGCTCAGGCTTGAAATCACGCCCGGCAAGGAACGTAAACGCCCCGGTTTTGATATTCTGACGAACGCGCAGAGCCGTCAGCCCTTCCGAAATTAACGGCGTAAAAATGCTTTCCATACCAATCCTCCTTTATTGCATCGTATAAATATTGCCTAAAATAAGCATACCATATATTTGCGGTTTTGGCAATTATGTCTTGCCGATTTTTGAAAAATGTGTTATCGTTATATAATGAATACAATTTTATGGAGGCATCTTTTAATGAAACAGTATCCAGCAGAACCGTACCGCATCAAGGTTGTGGAAACGCCCAATATGTTAAACCGGGAAGAACGCTTCGAGGCTATCAGGGCCGCCGGTTACAACACGTTTTTGCTAAAATCGCAGGATTGTTATATCGACCTCCTGACGGACAGCGGCACAAACGCCATGTCAGACCGTCAGTGGGCAGGGATGATGACAGGCGACGAAGCTTACGCCGGTTCGCGCAACTGGGAACATTTGGAAGCAATAATTAAGGAGTATTTCGGTTTTCAATACGTCGTTCCCACCCATCAGGGACGGGGGGCGGAGAATATACTGTCAAAGCTCCTTATACAGCCCGGTACTTATGTCCCCGGAAACATGTATTTTACCACCACACGGTACCATCAGGAAGCCAACGGCGCGACATTCCGCGATATAGTTGTGGACGAGGCGCATGACCCGGAAATTGACCTGCCGTTTAAAGGAAATATAGATTTGGATAAGCTTCAATCGCTTGTGGATGAGGCCGGCGCGGATAAAATACCTTATGTGTGCCTGGCTGTTACCGTAAACCTTGCGGGCGGCCAGCCCGTTGCGATGGCCAATATGAGGGCGGTACGGGCTTTATGCGACAAACACGGGCTGAAGATCTTCTATGACGCCACACGCTGTATTGAAAATGCGTATTTTATCAAGATGCGTGAGGAAGGCTATGCCGATAAAAGCGTAAGGGAAATCGTGCGGGAGATGTTCAGCTACGCGGACGGCGCGACGATGAGCGGTAAAAAAGACGGTTTGGTGAATATGGGCGGTTTCCTTGCCGTGAACGATGAAGGGCTGTACCAAAGGGCGCGTGAGATGGTGGTGGTCTTTGAGGGTATGCCGTCTTACGGCGGTATGTCCGGGCGCGATATGGAGGCGTTTGCCATTGGCATACGCGAGAGCTGCCAGTTCGAGTATATTCAACACCGTGTTGAACAGGTGGCGTATTTGGGGGACAAGCTTATCGCCGCCGGGGTTCCTGTGGTAAAGCCCATCGGCGGCCATGCCGTATTCCTTGACGCGCGGCAGTTTTTGCCGCATTTAACACAGGATAAATTACCCGCGCAAAGCCTGGCGGCGCATCTGTACATGGAGTCCGGCGTGCGCTCAATGGAGCGCGGCATTGTATCAGCCGGGCGCGACAAGGTTACGGGCGCAAACCACTCGCCCAAACTTGAAACCGTGCGCCTGACCATACCGCGCAGGGTTTATACCTACGCGCATATGGACATTGCCGCCGATGCCGTTATTAAGCTTTATGAAAATAAGGAAAGCATACGCGGGCTGAGGTTTGTTTACGAGCCGCCTATGCTGAGATTCTTTAATGCGAGGTTTGAATATTATGATTAAAACGCTTGTTGTTGCTTCCGCGCATGAATTACACACGCTGGAGGCGGTTTATAAGGCTGCCGCAGACATGAAGCTTGAATATCTGCTGGTGGGCGACGCTGAACGGATAAAACATTTATCGGATGATTTGGGTTATATGCCCGTAAGCGGCAGCATCATTGAAGCCGCGGATGAAGCGGAATGCGCGCGCAAAGCCGTATCGGCTGTACGCAGCTTAAATAGCGGTGTTCTTGTAAAGGGCATGATGGAAACCGCAACCCTGCTCAGCATGGTTTTGAATAAGGACGATGGGATACGCGATTCGCAAACGCTGTCGCATATCGCGGTATTGGAAGTGCCCGGCTATCATAAACTGGTATCCGTTACGGACGGCGGCATGTGCATTAATCCCACGCTTAGCCAAAAAGCGGATATCGTGCGCAATGCCGTTAAATTTTATGGCGGGCTGGGTATAAACGGCGTAAAAATCGCGGCTTTGTCGGCGTCGGAAGCGGTAAGCTCTAAAATACAGGAAAGCGTAGACGCGGCTGAGCTTGTTAAAATGTGCGGGGAAGGCGAGCTTGGCGATTGCCTGCTTGAAGGGCCTTTAAGCTTTGATATAGCCGTAAGCGGAAAAGCGGCGGGGGTAAAGGGCTTTGAAAGCCGCGTCTCCGGTGATGTTGACATACTGCTGGTACCGAATATCATAACAGGGAATATCCTTTGCAAATGCTTGATTCACTGGGGCAACGCTGTGATGGCGGGGGCTGTGCTTGGCGCGAAAGTGCCTATTGTGCTGGCGTCCAGGGGTGCTAGCACCCTGGAGAAATTACGTTCAATAGCGGTATGTGTAGGGGCGGATCTTTCGTCTGTCCAAATTTCCACATAATAACATACGGAAGGTCAGCTTATGAAAAAACTTTTGACAGGCAACGAAGCTATCGCGCGGGGCGCTTACGAAGCCGGGGCACGGTTTGCATCCGCGTATCCCGGTACGCCCAGCACGGAGATCTTGCAAAACATTGCGGATAACTATCCCGAAATAGACGCGGAATGGGCGCCTAATGAAAAGGTATCCCTGGAAGCCGTTATCGGCGCGTCTATGGCGGGTGTACGCGCAATGGCCTCTATGAAGCATGTTGGGGTGAATGTGGCGGCGGATCCGTTGTTTACGTTTGCGTACACAGGGGTAAACGGCGGCACGGTGGTGATTACGGCCGATGAGCCGGGCCAGCATTCGTCCCAGAACGAGCAGGATAACCGCTGGTATGCCCTCAGCGCTAAGCTGCCTATGTTTGAGCCGTCAAACAGTCAGGAATGCAAGGATATGGTCGTTTCGGCCTTTCAACTCAGCGAGGAGTTTGATACGCCGGTATTGGTCCGCGTAACCACGCGCGTATGCCATTCAAAAAGCATTGTGGAGTGCAGGGAACGCGGGGAGCATCACGCTAAGCCATATGTCAGGGACGCGGCAAAATACGTTATGGTGCCGGCGATGGCAAGAGGGCGCAGGGTTGCTGTGGAACGCCGCATGGGGGAGTTAAAATCCTACGCGGAGGAGACGCCGTATAATTACATAGTAAAAGGCGGTAAAACCGGTGTTATCGCGTCGGGCGTGTGCTATCACTATGCCCGCGAGGTTTTTGGCGATTCCGTAACGTACTTGAAGCTTGGGTATACCAATCCGCTGCCTAATAGGCTTTTGGCGGAATTTGCCGGACAGGTCGATTGCATTTATATTATAGAGGAAAATGACCCGTATATGTTGAATTGGGTAAAGGAGCGGGGATTTACAAAAAAAGTAAAAACCGTCTTCCCGTCATATGGCGAGCTGACGCCCGATGTCCTGCGCCGATCACTTGGCATGGAACCCCTCCCTGTGATTGACTGCGGCAAACAACTGTCCGTACCGCGCCCGCCCGCCCTTTGCGCGGGCTGCCCGCACCGCGGCTTCTTTTACGAGCTTGGCAGGCGGAAGGGATTGGTTATAACTGGCGATATCGGATGTTACACACTGGGTTTCGCGCCGCCGTTTAACAGCATGGATTCCTGCATCTGTATGGGCGGGGCGTTCAGCATAGGGCACGGCTTTAACCGCGCGATGGCAAAGATTAGCGGAGACTTACGCGCCGTGGGCGTTCTGGGCGACAGCACGTTTTTCCATACGGGCATAAATTCCCTGATGGAAGTGGTGTACAACGGCAGCAATACCGTGTGCGTAATTTTGGACAACCGCATAACCGGAATGACGGGAGGTCAGGAGCATCCCGGCACCGGGAAGGACGCGCGGGGCAATCCCGCTCCCATGGCCGATATCCCGGCAATTTGCAAGGGGCTGGGAGTCCCGCTTGTAGTTGAAATTGACCCGAACGACTTGGCGGCCGTCAAAACCGCGCTGGATCAAGCCTTGGAAGCGGACAGCCCGTCCGTAATCATCACCAGGTGGCCCTGCGCGTTGAAAAAGATGGATAAAACCGAGAGGGCGCAGTACGGCGGCCCGTTTACGGAGAAATACATAGTTAATGAGAAATGCGTCGGATGCGGCATTTGCTTGAAATCGGGCTGCCCGGCTTTATCTGTGGATAAAGGAAAACGGAAGGCGGTAATAAATCCCGTCCAATGCGCGGGTTGCGGCGTTTGCGCGCAAATCTGCCCGCCCAAGGCGATTGCAAAGCTTGATAGGGGTGAGTCAGATGATTAAATCCATCCTTTTAGTAGGCGTAGGCGGTCAAGGGACTATTTTGGCGGGTAAAATACTGACCACGGCCCTGCTTCAAGCGGGATACGACGTCAAAATGAGTGAGATACACGGCATGAGCCAGCGAGGGGGGTCTGTTTCCACGCATGTACGGTACGGCTGCCGCGTTGAATCCCCCGTAATAGAGCTTGGAGGCGCGGATATCCTGGTTGGATTTGAACTGATGGAGGCCGTGCGCTGGCTTGAATACCAAAAACCGGGCGGCATAGTTATCGTGAATGATTATAAAATAAACCCTATGCCAGTCCTTAGCGGACAGTTTTCTTACCCGGATAATTTGCTTGAGGTATTGCAAGGACACACCAAAACCGTGACGGTAAAAGCTTTTGACGAGGCTGTTGCTCTTGGGGACGCGCGGGCGATGAACACCCTGTTGCTGGGCGCGGCGGTTGAAAGGATTGGTTTAAGCGATATTGACTGGGACGATGTAATCGGTGAATGCGTTAAACCCGCGTTTGTGGATTTGAACAGGCGCGCGCTTGCCAAAGGGCGCGAGCTGGCAAAGGAGATTTAGCATGACGCATTTAATACTGGCGATAAACCCCGGTTCAACATCAACAAAAATAGCCGTGTTCAAGGATGAGGAGGCGATCCTCCGCGAAAACATCAGCCATTTGCAAATCGAGATCGAGAGTTTTAAAAGCATCGTTGAACAGATACCCATGCGTAAAGCGCTGGTGCTTGAAACGATGAAAAAGCACGGCATAAAACCGGGCAAACTAAGCGCGTGCGTGGGGCGCGGCGGCCTTCTTCCGCCGATTAAAACAGGCGGTTACCGCGTAAACGCTAAAATGCTTGACCTTGTACGGAACGAAAAAATACCTCCCCACGCGTCAAACCTTGGTTCCGTAATAGCATACGAAATAGCCGCGCCCCTTGGGTTGCCCGCGTATATCTACGACGCGGTATCCGCCGCCGACCTGCCGGAGTTCGCGAAAATCACCGGCCTTAAGGAAATCACGCGGCAAAGCTTTTACCACGTTCTCAACAGCCGCGCGTCTGCCATGAATTACGCGCAAGCGCAAAACCGCGATTATAACAATATGAACGTAATCGTCGCGCATCTGGGCGGCGGCATTACAGTCGGGGCGCACGCGCAGGGCAAGGTCGTGGATTCCGTATCCGACGATAACGGCCCCTTCGCGCCGGAACGCGCCGGCGGCGTCCCGCTTTTGGATTTTATCGAGCTATGCTACAGCGGCAAATACACAAAAAAAGAGATGACGAAAAAAGTCCGCGGCATGGGCGGTTTGCGTGATTTACTTGGCACATCCGACGGGCGTGAAATTATAGAGATGGTAAGCGGCGGCGACACGCGGGCGGCTTTAGTTATGGAGGCTCAGGCTTATCAGATAGCGAAAGGCGTAACCCTGATGCTTCCGGCATTGCAATGCAAGTGCGACGCCATTATCCTGACGGGCGGCTTAGCCTATAATAGCGCTCTAATCGAAAATGTAAAAAAATACCTGGGGAATCTGGCTCCGGTTGCCGTTATGCCCGGCGAGCTGGAGATGGAAGCGCTGGCTATGGGCTGTCTGCGGATACTGCGCGGTGCGGAGGAAGCCAAGGAATTGGAATAATAAAGCAAAAGGCCCCGCAACTAAAATATGCGGGGTCTTTTTTGTGTTTTTTCACGGCGCAAGCGCCATATCTGCGGTTAAAAACAATCAACTACCTCAACACTGTACTTGGATCAACCGTGTTATAATCCTTATGCACGGAGAACGCTAAATGCGCGCCTAGCTGGGAGCTGTACAACGACGGGCTGCCAATGCTGCCTATTTGCTGGCCTTTGGATACTACATCGCCTGCCTTCACCAGGATATCGTCCTGGAGCTGGCTGTATGTAGTACGCCAACCGTTGCCATGGTCAACAACTACTGTCCGGCCGTTTTCACGGGTTGTAAAAATTTCTTTTACGATGCCGTCGGTCGCCGCGGTTACGGGCGTCCCAAGCTTCGCGCCGATGCAGATGGTATCGTTTGTCCTGTATTGCTCAAGGGTTCTGTCGTAAATCAAATGATCTACGCTGTACTTCATAACGATGTCGCCCAGCACAGGCCAATCCATTCTGTCGGCCCGTTCGTTAAAGGAGCGGAAGGCTTCCGGCTCGGGGGTGGGCTGGGGTTCGGGGCTTGGGTTTCCTTGATTTCTGCGCCAGGTCTCAAGGTTTTCGTCGCTCAGGTAGGCGACGGGCATAGACGCTTCGGTCATGGCTGCTATATCACAGCAGCAAAGTCCGGCCATTAGGTCAAGATCGCCTGTAAAGGCGGCATCTCCGCCGTAAACGGTATCACCGTCTGAGTCGCCTTCGCCATCTTCCAGATTAAGGAAAGGTTCTTCCCGCCCGCCGGAGACTTCGGCGGCTTCATCGGCAAAGGGGTTGGCAGGGTCGGCGTCAAGGGCCGGGGCGGGATAATTATGGCTTTGCCATAAATCCTCATCGGGATCGGAATACGCCAGCCCGGCATCGCCTGTCCCATACTGCGGCAGTTCGGCAAACCCTTCGTCACCGCCGCGTTCGGCCCTGTTCCAGTTGGTGTACCCTATAACAACCGCCAGCACCAGCATCACACCAACACAGGAATACAGCGCGGCGTAAAAACCCTTGTGCCTCAGGCTATCCGCGCTGCGCTCACCTGAGGGCCTTCTTCGTAAACTCATGTTAAACACCTCCAGCAGTAGTATGCCCAAGTTATTTCCGGTTATTCACTTTTTTTCCAAAATTTATGAGTAAGTTGACTTGTGCATATTTTACTTATATAATTAAGTAAATTCGGGAAACCATATGGAGGGTATTATGATATTAAAGGATTTAACGCTTGATCAAAAACTTGGGCAGGTATTGTGCTTTGGTTATAATGAGGACTATGCTTCCGAAAGCTTGAAGGAGTTTATCCGGGAGAAACATATAGGAAATATCATTCTGTTTGCGCGTAATTTTAAGGACTGCGCCGGACTGCGCCGGATGATAGATGAGTTGCAGGACGAAGCCTTGAAAACGGACGGGCTGCCCCTCTTAATCGGAATAGATCAGGAGGGCGGCATCGTTACGCGGCTTTACAAGGAAGCCACCTTTTTTCCCGGCGCAATGGCGACGGCGGCTGCCGGAGAATGTGAAAACGCCTATTTAATCGGACAGGCCATAGGCCGGGAGCTTCTGGCGCTGGGTATAAACTTCAACTTCGCCCCTATATTGGATATTAACACAAATCCCGAAAACCCCATAATAAGTACGCGCAGTTACGGGGATACGCCGGAAAGCGCAACAGCTTACGCCTCCGCGTTTACGCGCGGCTTACAGGAAAGCATAATCGCGACGGGCAAGCATTTCCCGGGCCATGGGGACACACAGCAGGATTCGCACATTACCCTTCCCGTAGTTCCGCACAGCAAGGAGCGGCTTGAGGAAGAAGAATTGTATCCCTTCAAAGCGTTGATAAAAGAGGGAATAAAAGCCTTAATGACTGCGCATATCGTTTTTCCCGCCTATGACCCCACCGGATTGCCCGCCACTTTATCCGAACCGGTCTTGACGGGCCTGCTGCGCGGAAAATTGGGGTTTGACGGCATTATAATCACGGATTGCATGGAAATGAAGGCTGTCGCGGACTTTTACGGTACGCCGGAAGCCGTTGTCATGGCGCTGAACGCCGGGGCCGATATTATACTGGTTTGCCACACAAAGGATGTTCAAATAGAATCGATACGCATGTTGAAAGAAGCGGTTTTAGCGGATTCTGCGCTGATGGCAAAACTGGATAAAGCCGTGGAGCGCGTACTGCGCTTTAAGTCGGAGCTTAAAGAAACGCCGGACGAAGGCGAGATGAAGAAAGTTATAGCGAGCGCCGCGCATACGGAGCTTGCCTCCCGCGTCAGCCGCGCCTCCCTTACGCTGTATAAAGGGAAGTGCCCGGTTTACAAAAAAGATGATAAGTTTGCCGCGGTGTTTTTTGACACGAAGGCTTTAACGGGCGTTGAGAATGATGAAGTTAAGAATGTTATGGGCGACGCCGTTAAGGATTACTATAAAAACGCGGAGGTAATATATCTGCCGCCTAACACGGGTAAGGAAGACACCGACCGTGTTTTGGGACTTTTGGCGAATCATGCAGAGGCTGTGGTGTTTACATACAACGCGTCGCTTTTCCCCGGTCAGGCGGAGGCGGTTAAAAGGATACTGGAAGCCAAGCCGGAGGCCTATGTCATTGCCGCGCGCTCACCTTATGATATCAGAGATCTTGGCTCTGTGAATAATTACATCATGGCATATGAGCTTACGCCGCCGGCTGCTGAGAGCGTTTTGGCGATGCTAAAGGGAGAGCTTATCCCCGCCGGCAAATCTCCCGTTGACATCATGAAGGGATTATAATATGGAACTGTCAAAGCTTACAACTGAACAGCGCAATCAAAACACGCTGATGATAGACGTTGTTTCAACCCATGAAATGCTTGAAATGATAAACGATGAGGACGCAAAGGCCGCCGCCGCGGTGCGTGCGGAGCTTGGGAAAATAGCCCGTGCGGTTGATGTGATAGCGCGGCAAATGAAGGATGATGGAAGATTGTTTTATGTGGGCGCGGGAACCAGCGGCAGGCTGGGGATTTTGGACGCGTCCGAAGTCCCGCCGACGTTCGGGATGCCCCACGGCAAGGTGATCGCAATTATTGCGGGCGGTAAGGAAGCCGTGTTCAAGGCTGTGGAGGGCGCGGAGGACGATGCCGCGCTCGGCGCGCGTGATATTAAGGAAAACGGGGTAAGGCCCGGAGATGTCGTGGCGGGTATAGCCGCCAGCGGAAGGACGCCGTATGTGCTGGGCGCGGTAGAAGCGGCAAGGGAGCTGGGCGCGGTGACAATCGGCATAAGCAATGCCGAGGGTTCCGTGCTTGCGTCAAAATGCCATTATGATATTACGCCTATAGCCGGGCCGGAGGCATTGACGGGCTCAACGCGCATGAAGGCCGGAACCATGCAGAAAATGGTGCTGAACATGCTCACAACTGGGGTGATGATAAAACTGGGCAAGACATACGGCAACCTGATGGTAGACGTTATGCCGACAAACGAAAAACTGGCTGACCGCGCCGCGCGGATTGTGCAGGAGGCTACCGGGGCGGATTGCGAATCCGCAATTACGGCACTCCGCGCCTCGGGCATGAAGCCGAAAACGGCGATTGTTATGATAAAAATGAATCTTACCGCGGAGCAAGCCGCGGAGCTTCTTGTTAAAAATGATGGGTTTATATCGAAGGCAGTGGAACATGACAATTAATAAATTAGACGGGCATTTATGCGCATGCGGGTTGTTTAATAAGGTTATATCTTCGGATGGCCTGCCGTATAAGAAACTTGAGCCGGATGCTTTTTACGATAAGTTTTTTGCGACCGGTGAAGGTTTTGGAAAAATCAATTTGGCGGCCTTTGATGAGGGCGGCGTTATTGGTTTCGTAAGCGTATCGTATAGGGAAGGCGCCGATACCGGTTTTATAACCTTTATCGCGGTTGATACGGAGTACAGACGGCGCGGTGCCGCGTCCAAGCTTTTAAAAGCGGCGGAGGAAGCTTGCCGTACGGAGAACGCTTCAATCACGCAATTTCGTATTGGCTTCCAAAACCCTGTTAACCTTGAGTGGTTTATTCCTGATGCCGGGTTTCATGACCATCCCAACGCCCCCGGCGTAGGCCTTGGTTCTGCGGCGCATAAATTTTTCCTTGCGTCGGGATATGAGGATTGCGCTGTGCAGGATTCGTTTTACCGCGATATATCGGATTATGTACTGAGTGACGATATAGCGGAAACCCTTGATGATTTAAGAGAAAAAGGCGTAACCGTGTGTTTTTTCGATGCGGAAAGGCATGGCGGGCTTGCGGAGTTGTGCGACGATTTGAAATCGGAGGATTGGCGGTTCCATATTTTGGGAAATTGGGATAAGGAGAAGCCGGAGCCTATGCTGGTTATAGCAAAGGATGGGAAAGCGGCGGGATTCGCCGGGCCGCTGCGGGTTCAGGACAGCGGGCGCGGCTTTTTCGCCGGGATAGCGATACATTCGGAATTTCGCGGCATGGGTGCGGGGAAAGCTCTGTTTGCCGCGCTTTGTTTGTGTTTTAAGGAGATGGGCGCGGGGTTTATGACGCTTTTTACGGCGCGGGATAATTTTACCCGGAACATATATATCGCGGCGGGGTTCAAAGTCGTCGCAAACTGGGTTAATATGCGCAAAGATTGCGGAATGTGAACCTTCGCCTACATACAATCCGTTTTAACAGCCTGGAGCTGTTTTTCCTTTAGAAATTCCAAATCTTCTTTTGATATTGATATCAAAATACACTCTTCACACATACCTGTTGAATCTATTTGGATTTTATCCAATATGCATGAAAAATCTTTGTTGTAAATACAGTAATCAACGTCACATTTCATTTTATCACCTATTTCTATAAATCGGAATGATATTCCGATTATATCATAAATAAAATAGTATAATCAAGAATAATTTATATTTTCTTGAGGTATTATTTTGTTTATGAATAATGATATTAAAAGAAACATTTCTGGGAAGCGAATTAGAATAGCGAGGGGTTTGCCGAACCCTAAAATTACACAGCTGGAATTAAGCGCAAGACTTCAAATACTAGGCGTTTTAATTGGTGATAGTACAATAGGTAAAATAGAAAATGGCACATCAGCGGTTACGGATATTCAATTAGTAGCATTTTCGAAGGCGCTTAATGTAAGTGTGTTATGGCTATTAGGATTTGATGATTAGAAATATAATAATCGACTTCGTATTTTATTTTATCACATATATTTGCTTTTGTTATAATAAGACTATTTTATTGTTGTCATCGGGGTGATGGATATGATGTTTGATATGATTAAAGAATTAAGGGAAGATACCGACACAAAAATAGCGATACATTCGGAATTTCGCGGCATGGGTGCGGGGTTTATGACGCTTTTTACGGCGGGGTTCAAAGTCGTCGCAAACTGGGCTAATATGCGCAAAGATTGCGGAATGTGAACCTTGGCCTACATCCAATCCGTTTTGACAGCCTGGAGCTGTTTTTCCTTTAGAAATTCCAAATCTACTTTTGATATTGATATCAAAATACACTCTTCACACATACCTGTAGAATCTATTTGGATTTTATTCAATATGCATGAAAAATTTCTGTTGTAAATGCAGTAATCGACTTCGCATTTCATAAATAATTACCCCTTTTAATAAATGCCTTTATTGTCTCCTTATAGGACATATTTTCTTCCTTTTTATTATACACTATTTTTGTCTTATTACAAGACAAAGAGGTGATATTTTGAGTAGAATAATTGACGAAAGCAAAAAAGCAAATATAATAGGTGAACGGATAAAAGAAGCGCGAATTAAAGCAGGTTTTAGCCAAGAGGATTTGTCGAGTAAGCTTGAAACACTTGCGATTTACGTTTGCAGGGGATCGATATCCCGAATTGAAAATAGGGTAAGGACTATAACCGATATTGAAATTGAAGGTATGGTTAAAATATTAAATGTATCACTGGATTATCTTTTCGGAAGATCATAAGTTTATAAATAAAATATTAGTCATTGTGAACGTAGTGAAACAATCCGGAAATGTTTGCAATGAAGGTTTATCTTGATTGCTTCGGTCACGATGTATTATCATATCTGAATGAATGAACCCTCGTAATGACGATACCGATAACCGATACGTCATTGCGAGGGTCCAGGACATTCCATTACCCGGAACATATATATCGCGGCAGGGTTCAAAGTCGTCGCAAACTGGGCTAATATGAGCAAAGATTGCGGAATGTGAACCTTCGCTTACATACAATCCGTTTTGACAGCCTGGAGCTGTTTTTCCTTTAGAAATTCCAAATCTTCTTTTGATATTGATATCAAAATACACTCTTCACACATACCTGTAGAATCTATTTGGATTTTATCCAATATGCATGAAAAATTTCTGTTGTAAATGCAGTAATCGACTTCGCATTTCATTTAAATCACCAATATTAAGTTTAGTCGTGGTAAGACTATTTGTCAATAGTCTTTTTATGGCTATTCTATACTTATTATTGGGGAGATGGATATGATGTTTGATATGATTAAAGAATTAAGGGAAGATACCGACACAAAACAAGAAACCTTAGCAAGATTCCTGAATGTAAAGCAAACAACATACTCAAAATATGAACTGGGAAAAATAAATGTACCTATTGAGGCATTAATTAAATTAGCTGATTACTACAATACCAGCATTGATTATCTAGTGGGAAGAACAAATTGCAAAAAACCTTATCCCAAAAATGAAATATTCAGTTAATTTCACCCATCATTTCGAGCCGAAAATAAAACAATCCAGAAATGCCCGCAATTGGGGCTTCTCTGGATTGCTTGGCTTATTGTTTATGATAACCGGTTACGCGTTTTTCTTATACTGACGGCCCGAGGCGCGGCGGCTCGGTACGTTCCTCATAAGCGGCTGCCTGTTTTCGTTATATATGAGTTGGTGGGTAAAGCCCTCGGTTGCATCGTTCTTTGTTATGATACATTTTTCTACGGTTTCGTTGGAAGGTATATCGTACATTATGGATGTCAGAATGTCTTCCATGATGGAACGCAGACCGCGCGCGCCTGTTTTGCGCTCCATTGCCAGGCCCGCGACGGCGCGGAGGGCCGTTTGGTCAAATTCCAGAAGTACATTATCCATTTCAAACAGGTGCTGGTATTGCTTGACCAGCGCGTTTTTGGGTTCGGTCAGGATGTTCATCAGCGTTTCGGCGTCCAGGCTGTCCAGCGTGACAAGGGCGGGCATCCTGCCCACCAATTCCGGTATAAGGCCGTACTTGGTCAGGTCATGGGGCTGGATTTTTTTCATTATTTCGTCGCGTTGTTTTTCCGTAAGGGAATGGGATTCGCTGCCAAAACCGATAACCTTCTTGTTCAACCGCTGCTCGATTATCTTGTCAAGCCCCTCAAAAGCGCCGCCGCATATAAAGAGTATATTCGTTGTGTCCATTTGGATGAATTCCTGCTGCGGGTGTTTTCTGCCGCCTTGCGGCGGGATGTTTGCCACGGTGCCCTCCAAGATTTTAAGGAGCGCCTGCTGCACGCCTTCTCCGCTTACATCGCGCGTAATGGAAACGTTCTCCGATTTCCTAGTAATTTTATCAATCTCATCAATATAAATAATGCCCCGCTCAGCACGCGCCACGTCGTATTAGCGGCCTGAATAAGCCTCAGCAGGATGTTCTCCACATCCTCGCCGACATAACCGGCTTCCGTCAGACTTGTCGCGTCGGCTATGGCGAAGGGGACGTTCAATAGCTTCGCGAGGTTTTGCGCCAAAAAGGTTTTCCCCACGCCCGTCGGCCCAATTAACAGGATATTACTTTTAGACAGCTCAACCTCATCGCGGACATCATTGGAAATAAGGCGCTTATAATGGTTGTAAACTGCTACCGCAAGCGTTTTCTTCGCCTGATTCTGGCCTACAACGTATTGGTCCAGAAATTCCTTGATCTCGTGGGGTTTAAACACTTTGAACTCGTGGTCAAAATCCCCGTCCTCGTTATATCCCTCTTCCAATATACCCACGCAAATCTCCACGCATGAGTCACAGATAAAAACATTGGGCGACCCGGCGATAAGCTTGCGCACCATATCGGGTGTTTTCCCGCAAAAGGAACAATTCACCGTACCCGGAAGATCATTCTTTGAAGGCATACTAAATCCGCATCTCCTCGCTACCTGGCGTTTTTGTAAAAAATTTCGTCAACTAGTCCGTATGCCTTGGCTTCCTCGGCGGACATAAAGTTGTCGCGCTCTGTGTCGCGCTCAATGACATCAAGGGGCTGACCCGTCATTTCGGAAAGCATCTGGTTAAGCTTAGCCCGTGATTTTAGCAGGCGGTCCGTGTAGATTTTTACATCGGTGGTCTGTCCTCTTGCGCCGCCTGTAGGCTGGTGAATCATTACCTCGGCGTTTGGAAGGGCGTAACGCTTGCCTTTCTTACCCCCGGCAAGCAAAAACGCGCCCATACTGGCGGCCATGCCGATACAGATGGTCTGCACATCGGATTGAACATACTGCATGGTGTCATAAATCGCCATGCCTGCGGTAATAGAGCCGCCGGGGCTGTTAATGTAAATGCTGATATCCTTGTCCGGCGCTTCCGCGTCAAGGAACAAAAGCTGAGCCGTGACAAGGCTTGCGGTTACTTCCGTTATTTCATCGCCGATAATTATTATCCTGTCCTTTAACAGCCGCGAATATATATCATAAGAACGCTCGCCTCTGCTGGTTTGTTCAACTACAATCGGTACAAGTGCCATGGTTTTCCTCCTGCGATTTATTCTTCAATATTAATAGGGTCAGCCGGAACGGGGTCTGCCTCAACGGCATTTTCCATTACTAACGTCATTGCCTTCTGCACGCGGATGTCAACCCCCAAGCTCTTCGTTTCACGGGGAGACATCGCGGCCTTCAATCTATCTATTTCCATATTATACCGCTCGGCCATGGATGTTATCTCCGCGTCGATCTCGTTGTCGTCAGCCGTCAGGTTTTCGGCGGCGGCGATGGCTTCAAGCGCCAAACGCGCCCGGACATTGCGTTTCGCCATTTCCCGGTAGGATTCGCGAAGGCCTTCTATCGTTCCGCCCATAAACTGGAGGTAATGCTCAATTTTCATGCCGCGGCCGGCAAGATTACGCGAAAAGCCGTCTACCATGTGATTTACTTCCGTCTCGATCATTACATCCGGCACGTCGACTTCCACGCGTTCCGCCAAAAGGGCGGCTAAAGCCTCTTCCTTAGCGTGCTCAGCGGAATTTTTCTTATCCTCGGACAATTTTGCCTTTATATCATCTTTATATTCGTCAAGGGTATCAAAATCGGAAACGCTTTGGGCGAAATCATCGTCAGCATCGGGCAATTCCTTAATATTACAGGCGTTCAACGTCACCTTGAAAACGGCAGGTTTGCCAGCCAGATGAACGGCGTGGTATTCCTCAGGGAATGAAACGTTGATATCACGGTTTTCTCCTATGTTCATGCCGATAAGCTGCTCTTCAAAGCCGGGGATAAACCTGCCTCCCCCGATGATGAGCTCGTGGTCCTCGCCTTTGCCGCCCTCGAACGGCTCATCGTCAACAAAACCCTCGAAATCAATACGCGTAATATCGCCCATCTGCACCGGGCGATCCTCGACGGGCACAAAGCGGGCATTCTTATTACGTTCGCCCTCTATGACATTATTGATGTCCTCATCCGTTACAACAAGGTTGGGCGGAGCGTACTCAAGCCCTTTATATCCCTCGATTTTGGCCTCGGGCTTCAACTGAACCGTGGCCTCCACAACAACACCGTCTGACGCGTCGGCTTCAGGGACGGCTATCTCCGGTCTGTCCACCACATTAAGCCCATGCTCGTCAACGGCTTTATCGTATGCCTCGGGTAAAACCTCGTTAATGGCGTCCTCATAGAAAAATTCTTTTCCAAACTGAGCTTCAATCAGCCTGCGCGGGACTTTGCCCTTACGAAAACCCGGTATGTCAATCTTCTTCCTGTTTAATTCGTAAGAACGCTTTAACCCTTTTTCAAACGTCTCGGGCTCAATAATAATTGTAATCTTCGCCTTAGCGCCATCCATGCGCTCCACGCCCGCCGTGTACCCTTTCAATTCAAGCAAGAAAATCCTCCTAACAATCTAAAACTCCAAACCACAACATTATATCATAAGCTTATGGAAAAAGCTAGAAAAACAATTACTTTTTGTGATTTTTACGGTTGAAAATCAAGACAGTAATATACCGCTCTTACCCTGTACGGTTAAATGCAGAAAACCGTTATCCGACTCAACACGGGCATCCGGCAGCGTAAAACCGCTCCCGCCTGTCTCAATATGGATGTTAAAAACATCGCTGCCGACATTCAGTTTCCATACCGGGATTTCTAAATCCATTTCATCCGCAGTATTGTTAATAACGGTTATAAACCTGTCGCTTCCCAAAACGCGGGCATAGGCCAGCAATCCCTCGCGCATGACCAGATATATCAGCGAGCCTGTGCGGGTTGCGGGGCTTTTACCGCGCAACGCGATCACGGTTTTGTGGAAATTGATCATATCCTTGTCCTCGTTTCCCCAAGGGTAGGGACGCCTGTCATCCGGGTCTGTCCAGCCCGTCAAACCGGCTTCGTCACCATAATAAACGCATGGAGCGCCCGGCCAGGTCATCTGCATAAGCACCGCCAGATACATGACCCGCTTGTCTATTCCCGCGGACGCGGCGCGCCTGCCATGGGTATGCAAGCGACCCGGCGTTTTGTTCGTGCGCGTAAGGAAGCGTGAGTGGTCGTGGTTTGAAAGCTGGTTCATCGCCGAAAGCAGCGACTCCCGGGGGAAACGCGCCATATAATACGCCATGGACTGTTCAAAGGCGCGGTCGTCGTTTATAAGCTCCGGCTTGAACATATCGCTGTGTTTCTGCATCCCGCACAGGAACCAAGTCACCGGTTCCATAAACGCGTCATAGTTCATAACCGTGTCCCATTCGCTGCCCGTAAGCCAGTCCGACGGGTCGCCGTAATGCTCGCCCAGAATAATCGCGTTGGGATTGGCTTCTTTTACGGTACGCCGGAATTGCCGCCAAAACCAAATATTAAACTCGCGCGAGTAACCCAAATCCGCCGCAACGTCCAATCTCCAGCCGTCCGCGTTAAAAGGCGGCGACACCCACCTCCTGGCCATTTCAAAAATATATTGGCATAATTCGGGCGAACCTTCAAAATTAAGTTTGGGGTGATTGCTGTGGCCCCACCAGCTGTCATAATCCCCGTTATCGGGCCAATTATCGCTCTCCCAGCGGAAATAACCGTTATACGGGCTGTCCTTATCGCGGTACGCGCCGGCCGGTTCCCCAGCCCGCTCGTAAAAGCCTTCCCTGTCCATCCATTTATTAAACGCCCCGCAGTGGTTGAATACGCCGTCCAGAATAACCTTCATGCCATTCCCGTGCGCCTCCGCTATCAGGCGGGCCATCAGCTCGTCACTCAGACGCAGGTTTTCCGGGTCCGTAACCCGCTGTATATACTTTGTGGCGTAAGCGTTTTTAAAACGCTCAAAAAGCAAATGGCTTCCGCCGTCGTTCTTGATCACGCCCAAATGCGGGTCGATATGCCCGTAATCCTGCGCATCGTATTTATGGTTTGACGGCGAAACAAACACCGGGTTCAGATAAAGAACCTCTATCCCCAAATCCTTTAAATAAGGCAGCTTATCCAGAATACCCTGTATATCTCCGCCGTAAAAATTACACACATCGGTGTTTTCAACCGGATCGTGCCAGTCCCTGCGTTTGGCGGCTTTACCCAAATAGGCGTACTCATTATTCACGACATCATTCGTGGGGTCGCCATTATAGAACCTATCCACAAATATCTGGTACATTACGCAGCCCTTGGCCCATTCCGGAACGCGGAACCCCGGCATGACGGAAAAATCATACCCCGCGGCGTGTTCCAGCCTGATGCCCGCCTTATTATAAAAATAAACCTCGTTCCATTCCGTTTCGATAATAAAATAGTAGGAAAGGGGCGCATCCGCCGGAATCCCGGCTTCATAAAAATCAAAATACCCCGCCGTCGCCGCCTTTTCCATTAAAGACGGCTTGGAACCGCTTACGCACAGCCAACATGCCGCGCGCTGACCCTTCCTCAGACGTATCTTGATTTTATCCTTTGATAAATAATCCGGCGATTCGTCCGAAAACACCGCTTCAAAATCCAGCGGCATAGCGGTCAGGCGTTTGTATAACGCCAGGCGTGCCGGGTAAGGCGTATAGCTGCTAATCATTACTCGTCCTGCCTTTTTAATTAATATCTGCTTTGCTGAGGTTCCAAATCTCCTGCGCGTACTGCTCTATTGTACGGTCACTTGAAAACTTGCCCGCGTTAGCGATGTTTATTAGGGAGGAGCGCAGCCAATCCCCCTGATGCTTGTATTTATCGGCAATATCGTCCTGCGCCAGCGAATAGGCCTCGAAATCCTTGAGCACAAAATACTCGTCGGGGCGGCTGCCGCCCGTACCGTTAAGCAGCGCGTCGTAGAGGTCGCGGAACAAATCGTGGTTATCGGAAAGCTGGCCGTTTATAAGCATCGTCATAACGTTGCGCACGCTGGCGTTGAGGTTGCAGATATCCCAGGGGTCGTAAGCGCCGCTTTCCGCCAGTTCCTGTACCTCATGCGCTCTCAGGCCGAATATAAAGATATTGTCGTCGCCCACTTCCTCGTAAATCTCTACGTTAGCGCCGTCCATCGTCCCAAGCGTAAGCGCCCCGTTCAGCATAAACTTCATGTTTCCGGTGCCGCTGGCCTCTTTGCCGGCGGTGGAAATCTGCTCGCTGACATCGGCGGCGGGAATCAGCCTTTCCGCCAGGGATACGCGGTAGTTCTCCAAAAACAGCACCTTAATGCGCCCGTCGATTTGAGGGTCGTTATTAACAAGGTTCGCCACGTTATTTATCAGCTTGATGATAAGCTTCGCCCGTGCGTAGCTGGCGGCGGCCTTCGCGCTGAATATAAACGTGCGCGGGGCCACGTCAAGCCAGGGCTGCGTCTTTAACCTGTTATACAAATCCAGCACATTAAGTATGTTGAGGAGCTGTCGTTTGTATTCATGCAAGCGCTTAACCTGCATGTCAAAAATAGACGCGGGATCAATGGATATTCCCGATTTGCGCTTTGTATACGCCGCCAAATCATCTTTATTAGCCTGCTTAACGCGCCCCAGTTCTTCCATAAACCCCGCGTCATTTACATACTTTTCCAAATCTTTAAGCCGGTTCAAATCCTTGATCCAGCCGTCCCCTATAGCCCCGGTAATAAGCCCCGACAGCCGCGGGTTGCACATAGCCAGCCATCTGCGCTGGGTAATCCCGTTGGTCTTATTGTTGAAGCGTTCGGGATATATATCATAAAAATCCTTTAACTCCTGCTTCTTTAATATATCCGAATGGATGGCCGCGACGCCGTTCACGGAATGGCTGCCCACAATCGCCAAATGCGCCATCTTAACATACCCGTCCGCGATGATCGCCATACGCCGCACCATCTCCGCGTTGCTGCCGAAACGGTCCGTCAGGTTTATGCAAAAACGCCTGTTAATCTCCTCGACAATCATGTAGATACGCGGTAATACCCTCGAAAACAGCTCCACAGGCCACTTTTCCAAGGCTTCGGACATAATGGTGTGGTTTGTGTAAGCGCAGACCGCTTTTGTAACTTCCCAGGCATCGTCCCATTCCAAACCGTTCTCATCCACCAGAATCCGCATAAGCTCGGCAACCGCAACGGTCGGGTGCGTGTCGTTAAGCTGGAACTGCACCTTGTCCGCGAACTTATGGAAGGCCTTATCGCCGTGCATTTGCTTAAAACGCGTAATAACGCGCTGCAACGTAGCCGAAATAAAGAAATACTGCTGGCGCAGGCGAAGCTCTTTGCCGCTGACGTTGTCATCCGCCGGGTACAGCACGTCACAGAGTGATTGAGCCAGATTCTGCTCAGCCATGGCATTGCTGAAATCACCTTTATTAAAGGAAGACAAATCAAACTTATTCACGGCTTCCGCTTCCCAAAGCCTTAAAGTATTAATTACCTTGCTGTCATATCCGACCACCGGGTAATCATACGGCACAGCCAGCACTTCTGTGCCGCCGTGCTGCTCGAAACGATACTTCCCGTCCCGGCCCTTCACCGCAACCGGCGTCGCCCCAAACTTTACCGTAACCGCGTATTCATGGCGTTTCACGCCCCAGAGATCTCCGTTCTCAAGCCAGTTGTCCGGGCGTTCAACTTGATAGCCATTCTCGATCCGCTGTTCAAAAATCCCATAACGGTAACGGATTCCGCATCCGTAAGCCGGGTATCCCAGCGTCGACAGGGAATCCAGGAAACAAGCCGCTAGCCGCCCCAAGCCGCCGTTGCCAAGGCCCGGATCAGCTTCAGCGTCCTCAATAACGTTGTAATCAAGCCCCAATTCGGTAAGGGCTTCGCGCAGCTCGTTGCCCAAGGTCAGGTTTATTACGGTGTTTCCAAGGAAACGTCCGGTCAGGAACTCCATTGACAGGTAATAAACGACCTTGACGTCGTTTTTGTAATAGTGGCCGTGGGTGTTGATCCACCAGTCCGTTACGATGTCGCGGACGGTGAAGGCCAGGGCTTCGTAAATCTGCTCGCTGGAAGCAGTTTCCAGGGTCTTTCGTGAAAAGGTTTTAACGTTTTCGACAATTTTTTCCTTTAAGCGCTCTTTTGCGATAATAGGCGCGTTCATTGGCGTCACCTCGTGAATTTTCTTTCTTAGACTATATCATAAAGTCTTTGATGTTTCAAATTAATTTAAGCATAAAAAATAATAAAATTAATTAAAAAAATACTTGACAACGATATTCATCTTGTGTTAAGATTACTCTTGCCGTCGCTTTATTGGAAAGCGCAATAAGCGACAGGAAAAGCACTAATTCCCCGCACTTTGAAAACTGGATAATAAGTGGAGAAGAAAGAAAAAAGCCAAGCAATTCCTGTAAAAGGGGTTATGAATTATTACGGCTGAGAGGTTGTAATGGGGAGTAACTGAACGGATAACA
>WRAC01000044.1 GCA_009780415.1 Defluviitaleaceae bacterium
GCACGCAGACAGGCGCGAAATAGTCCTCGTGGCGCTCGAATATCATGCCGGCCCCTATGCCGTCATTGCTCTGGCGCGGTATGCCGTCGCCATTGCGCTCGGGATAATAGCCGCTGTCGATGAAGAAGCCTTCCTCCACGGCCTTGAAATAGCCGCCAACGGCAAGTATCTCCTCCATAAACAGGATCGCCCGCTCTTTAAGCTCGCGCGCATCCTGTCCCAAAACGCCGCCGCGGTTGAGCTCAACCATTTCGCGCAGGCCGTCCATGCCGTTCAGCGCCTGCTTCGCGGTGTCTATGGCGGCGATGTTGTTATAGTGCCACGGCACGTTGCGGCCTTCGTCCGGCGTGATCGTGGACTGGATATCCGCGCTGGTAAGCCTTGATATTACAAGGTTCAGCGTGTGCGTAACCGTCGCCTCGCGCATATCGGACTCCATATATTTCGTGTGCTGCTGGGCGCGCATTTTATAATCTCTGAACAAGTCGCGCAGGGCTACGGCGTAGGGCAGGTCAAGCCGCATACAGGGCGCGGGCGGCGCGGTGGGCGGTACGGTTGAAAGCGCGATATTTTCGGGCTTTACACCAACCTTCCTTGAGAAAACAGAATTTATCGCGTGCTGCACCATCAGCTCGGGCATGACCTTCCACGCCTTCATAGCCGTGGCGTTGGCGTTGTGCGCGCCGTCTATCTGCAAAATCTCCGCCCATGCCATGATGCTCTTGGCCTCGCACGCGTCCACGAAACTGCGCACCATGTTTATGTTCCGGTAAAGTATGTTGTACTGCGGGTCCTGATGCGCGCCGTTTACGCCTTCCTCGGCAAACATCACGGCAATATCCGGCCCCGCCACGCCCGAAATGTATGAATGGAAATTAATGGGCCGGCCCACTTCCTCCTCGATGGCGTCGATGGCCTTGCGCGTGGCGCGCACCTGCTTGCGGGTGATGGTTATGCCGCCTATGCCCTGCGGCGTGCCCTCGATAAGCGAGTCGTAATGGCTCTGCCCGGCTGTACGTATGACCATGATGTGATCCGCGCCGTTCCAGGCCGCCATGCGCATACGCCTGATATCGTCCTCGAAACGCCCGCTGGCGATTTCGGTGGTTACAACGCAGTCGGGCTGGGGGTCTATGCCGCCGATACCGCGCGAACCGGGCAGGGGGATGTAGTTTTTCAAGCCCTCGGAGGCCTCGTGGTATTCAAAATCCCCGACTTTCATGGACTTGCCGTGTTTTTTGCGCCAATGCCAGCCGCGGCGTTTCGGCTCGTATTTATCCAGACCCTGAAGCAGTTCGCGGATATCTATTTTTTTGTCCGGATCCAGTTTCATTACCTGCCACCTCCAAACAAGGTATCGACGGTGTCCCATTCCTTGCCGTCCGCAAGCAGAAGCCCGGCTTCCCGGACGCTAATGCCCTTTTTCTCGGCCAGCCTCCAGACCACGTTGCCGCAGCCCTTGCCCATCAGGCCTTTTTTGATAACGCCGTCAACGATGGGCTTGACCTCGATGCTTGAAAAACCCATACGGAGCAAAACGCTCCTTTCAACGGCGGGCGTCGTATTCTTATATCCCAAATCCAGCATGGGCTGCACAATCTCACCCGCCAGCGCCCAGAATTTTTCGTAAATCTGCTCGTCGGTCAGGTTTTTTAGGTGTTCGCGCCTTTTTTCAAAATCATCCTGCCTTTTCACTTACATCCTCCTTAATTCGTGTCGGTTATTTCAAACGAACCGGTTGAGCTTGACAACTCAATACGCGAAGCGGCGCCGCTGTTCCGAAGCCCGTCTCTGTCAATTGATTCGCCGTTGTAAGATAATCCGCCGCGTACTGTGCTGAAGTAGATATCATAATTATCCGCGGAAGCGTCAAGCCGTATATGCCCGCTGCCGCTGGATGTATACACAGATAGATTATTAAATGCGCAATCCTCAATAATAACCCGCCCGCTTGACGCGCCAACCGATACGGTACCGGCAAACCCGTTGTTTTGCGCGCTTACGGTACCGGATGAAACATTAAAACCCGTATTATCGTTAAATACGCTGTTTACCGCGCTTACAGCCCCGCTTGACGCGCTTAAATCCGCATAGCGGTTAAAAACGCTGTTATATATACTTACTGTCCCGGATGATACGCTTAAATCTACATAATGATTAAAAACGCTGTCATACGCGCTTATAGTCCCGCTTGACGCTCCAGCCGTTACATTACCGTTTAATTGAGCGTTTGAAAAACTCACATTACCGCTGGAAACATATGCCTGCAAGCTGTCAAGCGCCAAGGATTGGGGTATTATAATCTCAACAGTGACTCTTGGCTCTTTGCCCCGTGATTCAAGATAGTTGAAATACCACGCCCTATTATACCCAACGCCTGAAATCATCGTGCCTGAAAACAACCCATGAGATGTACGCGTACCCGTAATCCTGTGATATGGAATATCACCCTGCGAAATCGTGAGATTTCCGTTGTCTGCGTGTAACGCGTACTGATTTTCCAGCCACCCAAAATACCGTACCATCAATTTATCGCCGCCGGTTGTGATAACGATGTTGTCAAAACTTGCCGAGATATCAACGGCGGTAATATCGTCAAACTCAATCTCCGTCAATCTGGCTTCTTCGAAAAGCAGCTTTGACAGCTCGTTTAAATCGTCATGATAAACGAATCCATCCGGCGACAATTTCAATGTTACCGAGTGGCCGGAGGATTCGGCAAGCACCGGTTCAGGAACGGTTGAGCAGCCCGAAAGCGCAAACAGCGACACTAATAAAACAAGTATTTTTTTCACCTAAAATCCCTCCAGTTTTTACCTGATTCATGCCTCCAATTCTTTTATAACTTTCTTAACAAACTCCGTATCGGCCTTAATTTCCTCCGCAAGGAATTTCACGTCCGCGTCCGATACCTCTTTGACGTTATAATTCGCCAAACAATTCTTTATATAAGACTTCCTTGCCTTGTTCAGGTCGAAATCACGAAGCTTTATCATAGACGGGCAGGAAGGCAGTACGATGCTTGCTCCGGGGACTTCCGCGTCCGGCTCGCCGAACTTAACCTCAATGCCGTTTTCGCGGGCAAAGGTAAGCTGGGGCATATGGTGCTTGCCCGCGCCGGTGTATTCGGTCTCCTGAACGACTATTATTTGCCCGTCCTTCATTTCCTGGGCCAAGGCGAACGCGGCGGTGAGGGAGGTGTTCCCGGCGGGGCCGCGCTCAAGGCCCTCAAGGGCGGCAAGGGCTTCGGTCATGTAGAATACTTCGCCTTGCTTTACAAGCAGGTATCTGTCCAGGTAACGCAGGCTTCTTGCCGCGTTTCTCGGTACGTCGGAGCGGTCCGGCCAGGTGGCGAAGGGGATGCCGAAGCCGGTATGCCCGGTTGTGAAGGATTTCCTGTTAAAGGCTTGATCCGACGCCATGTGCAGGCCGGAGAGGTCCACGCTTACGCCGATGACACACGCGTCCTTCGCGCCGGCTTTGATAAGGCCGCGCGCCGTTCCCGTAACATTTCCCCCGCCGGCGTGCGTTACCAGCACCGCGTCGGGGTAACGGCCGTGTTTTGCCATAAACTGGGAAGCTATCTCCGCGCCAAGGGTCTCAACCCCGGCTATGCCGAAGGGGGTGTAGAGCGAAGCGTTGAAATATCCGGTTTCCTCCAGCAATGTAAGGAAAGCGTAGAATAACTCCGGCCCGACGCTCAGCTGGATTACCTCCGCGCCCATTGCTTCGCAGGCGCGCTGCTTCTCAAGTATCTCGGGCTGGCCCACCTTGCGCGAGTCGTAGGTTTCCTGCACCACTATGCATTTCAGCCCCTGCATTGCCGCCTGGCTTGCCACCGCCGCGCCGTAGTTGCCGCTGGTCGCCGTCAAAACGCCTTTGTAGCCCAATTTCTTGGCGTGGTAAACGGCGCAGGCGGCGCGCCTGGCCTTGAAGCTGCCGGAGGGGTTGCATGCCTCGTCCTTGATGAATATCCGCGCGGCCTGCTCGGTTTTGGACATTTTACGGGCAAGGGCGGTTATGTTCCTAAGCTCGATAACAGGCGTGTTCCCAACGGAGACGGAGCTTTGGATTTCATTTATCTCTTCCAGGGCATAACCCGTTTCGGACATCATTTTTTCATAGTCGAATGCGATGCCGCCGGTTTCGTACGCCGAATAATCTATGCCGATGGATTTCTTCATAATCTCGTTTTTGCGCGACATTACGGCTCCATATGAATTATCCCTCATGTTCACACCCCCAACAGCTTTTTGACCTGCTGCCTGACCTCGGACAGCTCCGGGATATAGCTCCCGAAGCTGTGCGCGTACGCGGGTTCAACCTCGTCCAGCAAACCCCTCACGGTTCTGCCCGTAACTGTCGTAATCTCGCATTCCGCGCCGATTTCCGCGTCGGCGTTCAGGTATCCCTTCACCCACATCACAAGCGGCGTTTTCCGGGTGTCCTCCGGCACCTGCGGGGCGCGTTCCTCAGGCTTCAGCACTATGCTATGTATTTGTACCCATTGGCCTTTTTTTGCTGACATAGACGTACCTCCAAATCAATCAAGTTTCTTAATCATATGCCTGAAATCGCCCATAATAGCCCTCGGCACGGGCAGGTCAAGCATGGTGACGACGCCCGGGGCCGCGTTTATTACGTGGGGGATCATGTTTACGGACATGGAGATGGTGCCGATGCCGCCCGGGATTTCGGGGGTTATCGCCATACTGATGTTGGGGGTGCCTTTTATCTGGATGTAGTCGCCTGTGTTTGTGCCCTCAATATGGGGCAGGCACTGCTGCGGGTGATCCATGTGGATTTTCACCTCGCCGTTTACATATCCGTAACCCTGCTGGCGTATGCCGGCAAGGTTCCCCGGCTCGACGGTGGCGTAGGGGCCTTCGCGGTGGGTGTTGGAGATGATGGGATCCTTGGTCTGCTCCACTTTCTCAAGCTTCCAGCCCAGCGCTTCCGCTACCATGGCTATGGATTCGGGGAAACCCACATGCCCGGCAAGGTCGTTTGCCGCCATGCGTTCCCTGTACGTCTCGGGAGTGATGCCCACGCCTTGCTCGTGCATAACGGCGGGGCCGAAGGGGGAGAGGTCGTTTACGCGCTGGGCGGCTATGGAGGTTACCTCCTCGCATGTGCCGGTCAGGGCGACTATAAGGTAGTCAAGGATAAAGCCGGGGTTTATGCCCGTGCCAAGTGCGGTTACGCCGTTTTCCCTGGCGATTTTGTCAAGGCTTGCGGTCAGCTCGGGGTTTTGCGCTTGGGGGAAGGCGAATTCTTCGGCGGTGGAGACTACGTTGAGCTTATTTTCAAGGGCAAGCTTTATTTTGTCGTAGGAGTCCTTTGTGAAGGAATCCGTGCAGATTACCACAACGTCGCAGCTTTTATGGAAGATGACTTCCTCGACGTTATTGGTGATTGTAACGGCGGGGTGGTCCTTGCGCTCCACGCCAAGCAGCTCGTGGATTTCTTTGCCCAGGTTGCTTCTCCTGTTTATGACGCCGGTGATTTCAACGCCCTTTTTCTTCAGCAGCATGGCGCCTACGCCCCTGCCCATTGCTCCGAATCCCCAAATCGCTACTTTTACGTTTCTCATGTACTTCATTTCTCCTTTATATTTAGTAATTTAAAAAATTAACAACGCCGGTAATCTCACCGTTTTCGGTGTAGTATCTGGGCACGCGCCTCGGCATCATGCACAGTATTTCATAGTTTACGGTTCCGATAAGCGCGGCGACCTGCTCAACCGGGATAACGGCGCCTTTCTGCTCCCCGTAGATAACCACGGTGTCGGAGACGGCAACCTCGCCCGCGATATCGGTGATGTCAACCATGCACTGGTCCATGCATATCCTGCCGATAACCGGCGCGGTCTGCCCGTTTACAAGCACTTTCAGCTTGCCTGTCATGGTTCTGCCTATCCCGTCTGCGTAACCGGCCAGTATAGTGGCGATTTTTGATTTCCTCCCGGTTACGAAAAGCCTGTTGTAACCGACCGCCGTGCCCGGCTCCGCTTCATTTATGCGGACAATCTGGGTTTTAAGCTGCATTGCCGGTTTGAGGTCTATAATCCGTTTGTCGATATCCTCGGAGGGGTAGCATCCGTATACGGATATCCCAATGCGCACCATGTCGAAACGCGCTTCGGGGTAATTTATGGAACCGCCGCTGCTGGCGGCATGCTTGATTTTGATTGGAATGCCGGCGTTTTCAACCTCTTCGTAAATTGCCTTTAATTTATCGATCTGCGTGATGGTATAGGCGCCGCCCGCTTCGTCCGCCGAGGAGAAATGGGTGTAGATGCCCTCGATTTCGATATTGGGCAGGGAATGGATATATTTCACGGATTCCAGGGTTTCGCCGGGGTTAAAGCCTACGCGGGTCATTCCCGTGTCTGTTTTTATGTGGATTTTGACAGGATTGGCGGCTCTTTCGGAGATATGCAACGCCATCTCCCTTGAAAAAACCGTCATGGTCAGGTTATGCTCAAGGGCTTCGCCGATACGCTCCTTCGCGACGTGGTTAAAGAGCAAAATAAAAGCGGTGACGCCGGAACGCCTCAGCTCGATCCCTTCGTCAAGCGAGGCGACGCCGAATGCGTCACAGCCTTCCTTTTCCAACCTTTTTGCCAGCGTGCACGAACCATGTCCGTAAGCGTTTGCTTTCAATACGCACATTACGCGGACGCCGGATACCCGTCGGAGTTCGTGAAAATTGTGCGCTATGCTGTCTAAGTTTACCTCTGCCCAAGTCCTGTTGGGGGCGGTCAATACCATGGCTGATCTCCTTACTCATAAGATGTGGATCAGCCCTTATTATACCCTTTTTAGGGATTTTTGTCCATAGAATATTAAGCGGTAATATCCAAAAATTGCCCGACGGTCGGGTCGGCGCTTACGGGCGCGGGAACGTCGGCGTCCAGGGCATCCAGCATCTGTCCCACATCCTGCATCTGGTCCAGCGACATTTTTAATACCTTCATGGACACTTCGGTCATTATCCTCGCGCCGGACATATCCATTGAAAGCTTTGCGATATCCATAAAATACCTCCTTTTAACGGATTACCTTAACCGGGCATTTCTTCGCGCACTCGCCGCAAAAGCCGCATTTATCATAGTTTATGGCGGCAAGGTGGTTTTTAACGCTGACAGCCCCGTACATACAGATTTTTTCGCATAACTTGCACGCCAAACAGCCCGCGCCGCATATCCCGCGTACTGTTTTACCGTCTGCGCGGCTGTTGCAAGCTACGCGGAACGCGTTTTCCGCCGGGATAAGCGTAATCAGTTTACGCGGGCAGGCTTTAACGCATTTGCCGCAAGCAGCGCAAATACTTTCGTCAACCGCCGCGATTCCGTCATGGAAACCGATTGCGCCCTGTGCGCATACATTTTCGCAGCTTCCCATACCCAGGCAGCCGTAAGCGCATTCCTTGGGGCCGCCTGACAGGTCCGCCGCGGAACGGCAATCCCGCAAACCGTCATAATTGAACCTTACGGCGGATTTCGACAATCCGCCCGAACACCGGATATAGGCGGTTGTCTTTACCGCCCGCGAAATTTCCTGACCCATGACTTCCGCTATTCCGGCGGCGCAAGTCTCTCCGCCCAGGGGACAGGCGTTGTTTTCCGCTTCGCCGTTAGCGATGGCCTCCGCAAGCTGATCACAACCCGCAAACCCGCACCCGCCGCAGTTAGTGCCGGGTAAAAAGCCACGGATCAGCGAAACCATGCCGTTTTCCTCAACGGCGAAGCGCTTTCCGGCAAAGCCAAGACCCGCCCCAAGAACCAGCCCCAACCCGCCTATAACCGCAACGGCAGGCACCATTTCTATTATTATCGGATAAATTATGGAAATCATAATATCCCCCTGAAACCCAAAAACACGACGCTCATCAGCCCGGCGGCGATGAGGGCGATTGGGAAGCCCCGGAACGCCTTAGGGATGCTGTTGAATTCAATCCGCTCGCGTATGCCGGCGAAGAGGATAAGTGCCAGGGTAAAGCCCGCCGCGCCGCCTATGCCGTTGATTACGGCGTGGAAGAGCGTGAAGCCCTCCTCGCGGATATTTATAACCGCGACGCCCAGCACGGCGCAGTTTGTGGTTATAAGCGGCAGATACACGCCCAGCGCCTTGTAAAGCGACGGGCTGGATCTCTTTAAAAACATCTCAACAAGCTGGACAAGGCTGGCAATTATCAGTATAAAAGCGATATTATAGAGGTATTCCAGCTCATAGCGCACCAGCAATCCATAATAAACGATATAAGTAACCGCCGAGGACAGCGCCATCACGAATGTAACGGCAAGACCCATGCCCACGGCGGTCTCGAGCTTCCGCGAAACTCCCAGAAACGGGCAGATACCCAGGAACCGCGACAATACGAAATTATTAACCAGTACGGCGCTTACAAACACCACAAATACGTTCATCTATGCGCCCTCCTGGTTTTTACCGGCAAAAATGATTTTTATATTATTGAATAAAGCCATCAGCAGGCCCAGCGTTATAAACGCGCCGGGCGGCAGTATCATCAGGAGCGTACGGGGGAAGCTTTGCGGCAGGATGATTTCAAAGGCCGTATCCGTCAGTATCGTGCCGTTGCCCAGAAGCTCCCTGAACGCGCCGATGATTACCAGCGCGGCGGTAAAACCCAGCCCCATGCCTATGCCGTCCAGCAGGGACTTAACCGGCGGGTTTTTCGCGGCGAAGGTCTCCGCGCGGGCCAGAATGATGCAGTTTACGACGATAAGCGGGATAAACAGGCCCAGTGAGTTATTAAGGGCGGGCAGGTATGCCTTCAGCAAAAACTCAACGATAGTCACAAAGCTTGCGATAACGACGACATAAGCGGGAATGCGGATCTGGTCCGGCACAAAATGCCGTATAAGCGACACGAACAGATTTGAGAAAACCAGAACCGCCATCGTTGAAAGCCCCATGCCTACACCATTTACGGCGGTTGTGGTGATAGCCAGCACAGGACACATGCCGATAACCTGAACAAATGTCGGGTTCTCGTCAAATATGCCGTTTTTCAGGATTTTATCGTATTTCATCAGGGTTCGCCGACCCCCTTTCCGGGGTTCCAGCTTAAATATTCGTGGTAAAATACCCAGGCGTCGTTAACCGCGCCGGAAACCGCCCTGGAGGTGTTCGTCGCGGCCGTAACGGCGACGATATCCCGAGGGTTCGCGCTGCGGGTTTTTACGACATTGAACGGCCCCTCACGCCCGGTAAACTGGGACAGGAACGCCGGTCTGGCGGCGTTTGCCCCCAAGCCGGGGGTTTCCTCATGGGACACCAGTTTAACGCCCAGAATAACCCCGCCGGCATCCAGCCCGACGCATACGGTGATGCCGCCCTGGTCGCCCTGGCGGTCTACGTAAACCACATATCCCACAGGGTTGGGGGAACTGCCCTTTGTCGCTATGTAATAAGATACAACGCCGTATCTGTTCCCCGTCGTAAATTCTTTGGAAAAACCGGGATCATCTATGCCCGTCAAAACCTCTTCCATTGCGGCTTCACGCGCTTCGCGCACGTTTTCATCTATCATCGGCTCAGTGATGTAATTGACCGCGCCCAGCGCCGCCGCCGCAGTCAAAGTGATAATAAACAGCCTAAAACCGGTTTTGACTATACCCATTTCCTCCTCTTCCGCGCGTTAAGAATCCGGGTCTTGTGAACCTGTCAATCAGCGGCGTGCAGATATTCATTAAAAGGATGGCGTAGGTCGTGCCCTCGGGAAACGCGCCGTAAAACCGGAACACGGCGTGTAAAACGCCGCATCCAGCGCCGAAGATGATCTGGCCCTTTGGGGCAATGGGCGATGTGCCGTAATCCGTCGCCATAAAAATCGCGCCCATCAGCACGGAGCCCGTAAGCACCTCATAGAGCCAGTTACCGGTAAGGATACTGCCGCCGCGCCCCGCCATCCACGCAAAGAGCGGCACCAGCAGCGAAAAAACCAATAGATATAAAACAGGAATGCGCCATGAAATAACGCGTCTTATTAAAAGATAAGCAAAGCCCAGAAGCAGCGCCCAGGCGCATGTTTCGCCTATCGACCCAAGTATATTGCCGTTAAATGCGCGTTGCAGATCCACCGCCGTTAAGATGCCGCCGCTTCTAAGATGTCCCAGCGGCGTCGCGCCCGTAAACGCGTCAAATACGCGACCGGATTGGGTTTGGTTCCAATTTGTCATTATAACGGGATATGCCGCGAGAAGAAAGGCCCTTGCGCCCAGCGCGGGGTTTAAAAAATTCTGCCCAAGCCCGCCGAACAGCTGTTTTACGATAATTATAGCAAAACCCGCGCCGATAGCCGGAACCCACAGGGGAACCGAAACGGGCAGACTGAGCGCCAGCAGAAGCCCCGTTATAACCGCGCTCATGTCGTTTACCGATGAGCCGCGTTTTGTAATAAGGCAGAATAAATACTCGGAAACAACCGCCGCCAGCACGGAAACGCCTATAACCGCCGCCGCGCGGAACCCGAAGTAATAAGTCCCCATAACCGCGGCCGGGGCAAGGGCGATAATGACGTCCAGCATGATGTCGGTGACCGTTTCCTTGGACCTGATGTGCGGGGACGATGATACCCACAGTCTTTTATCCGCCATATTCCGTATCCCCTCCCCTCTGGGAGCGCGGGCGTCCCGCCCGCAGAACAACCCGTTTCTGCGCGTCGCGGATGCTCTGTGTCAGATGCCTCTTCGCCGGGCAGATATACGTGCAGCTCCCGCACCCGATACAAGCCGCGCCGTTGATTTCCGCGAACATACCGTCGTCAGCGGCAATAGCGTATTTATTCAAGTCATAAGGAAACAGCCCCATGGGGCAGCGGGCCGCGCATTTTCCGCAGCGTATGCAGTTTTTTTCCGGCGGGATATAGGCTTCCTTCTGGGTTAAGCACAGAAGGCCCGCCGATGTTTTTGTGACGGGTATGTCGATATTGTGCAAGGACACCCCCGTCATAGGGCCGCCGAAGATAAATTTAACGGGAGATTTCCGGAAACCGCCCGCGGCCTCAACCAGAGCGTCGAAGCTAAGCCCGATTGGAGCCTCGTAGTTCCCGGGACGCGCTATGGCACCGCCCGCGACGGTTATTACGCGGCGAGTCAGCGGTTCGCGCCGCCTAACCGCGCGTTCTACGGAAACAACGGTTGAGATATTAATTACGATACAGCCGATATCGGAGGGCAAACCGCCGTCCGGCACGTTCCTTCGCGTACAGGCCTGTATAAGCTGTTTTTCGGAGCCTTGGGGATATCTGGACGCAAGCGCCGCAACCTCAATGCCGCGCTCCCCCGCGCAAGCGTTTCCAAGCATGTTAACCGCGTTCATTTTATTGGATCCCACGGCGATAATACCCTTTGCCGCCGGAAAAAGGCGCATTATTATTTTCAAGCCCGTTATTGCGCATTCACGTTCCTCCAGCATAATACGGTGGTCACCTGTAAGGTATGGCTCGCATTCGCAGGCGTTTACGATTATGTATTCAATTACCCTATCCTTTGGCGGGCTTAGTTTTATGTGGGTTGGAAAGCCCGCGCCGCCAAGGCCTACGATCCCGGCTTCGCGTATGGCTGATATAATATATTCCGGTTTTAAACGGGCAATACTTTCATCTTGTATGTTCTCCGGCAGAACCCCCGGATGGTTTTCGCAGAGGCCGTCATTTTCAACGACAATCGCCGTCACCGTATTTCCGGAGGGTACAAGCGTATCGGTAAAACCCCTGACAATGCCGGAAACGCTTGCATGCACGGGCGCGGATACGGCGGCTTTGGAATCCGCTATCTTTTGGCCCGCCAAAACCCGTTCCCCCGTGCGCACAACGGGTACGCAAGCCTCTCCGATATGCTGGCTGAGGGCATAGCGCATATGCTCACCCTCGGCGGGAAAGACGGCTTCAATGGATTTTTTGTCCGTATAATGCTTGCAGTCGGGCGGGTAAACGCCCCCGCGCCTGAATGTGCGCGTTTTCATCGGCAGCGCCTCGCGTTTGTGGGATAAGTAGGTTTATATATAACTATGTCCAAGGTTATGCAAATATGAAGGTCAACAACCGGCATAAAGTAAAAAACCGCCCTAAGCCGGCGGCTTTTTGCCAAGTTTTCGGTCTGTGCCGTTAAGAATGTGCCGGATATTGCCCCTGTGCTTCAACATCAGGATACAGCTGACGGATAGGATGACCAGAACGACCTCCATATAAAACGGCTCGAATTTAAGCCTGATAAACCAAAAGGCGGCGGGAAGTATTACAAGCGAGACAATAGCCGCGGGCGAGAACGAACGCGCTATAAAAACCGTAAGGATGGCTATGGCAAGCACAAGCCCAGTCATAAGGACATCCGTCGACAGACACAGGCCCAGGTAGCAGGCCATGCCCTTGCCGCCCCGGAACCGCATATAAATTGGGAACGAGTGCCCCAGAATAGCGCCGGCGGAGCCGTAAATCCCCGGCAGGAACCCGTTTGACGCGTCGCCGAAGACGAAGGACGCGCCTGCGCCGTTGAACAGGGCGGAGCACACGGCGTACGCCGCAACTGATTTTAACACGTCAATAACCAATATGACTACCGCGTACCTCATGCCCATTACGTCTACCGAATTCATTGTGCCCGGGTTGCCCGTGCCATGTTCGCGGATGTCGATTTTCCTGAATGTTTTCCCAAGAATATACGATGTTTGTAAGTGCCCGAAAGCATAACCTATCAAAAGCGAATAAAAACGAAACATAAAACACCCCTATTATATAAAAATCAATTTTTTAATTTTTTCTTACCGTATACCACATTTTCCGTACCGCTCAGCAAGCGTTTTATATTATCCTTATGCTTATAAGTAAGAAGCACGGCCAAGAAAGCGCCGATTATTACGGCTTCGGGCGGGTAGCCGAATAACCGGAACATAAAGGGCAAGGAGATTGCCGAGATGATGGAAGCCAGCGAAATAAAGCGGAAAATGGCGATGATGGCCATGGCCGCGCCCAGTATGATTGCGGCCATAGGCAGGTTTACCGCCAAAATCAGGCCGATGCCGCAGGCAATGCTCTTGCCGCCTCTTAACCGCATGTATACCGGGAACATATGCCCCAGAACAGCGCCGACGGAGCCGTAAAACCCCGGTAACACGCCGTTTACCCCGTCGCCGAAAGCAAAGAACGAACCCTCCCCGCCGAATATGGCGGAACAGATGATATACGCCCCCATGGACTTCATCACATCCACCAAAATCACGACTACGGCGTATTTCGGCCCCATAACGCGCAAAGTGTTCGTCATGCCGGAGCTTTTGCTTCCGTAATCCCTTATATCAATCTTTTTCACCGTTTTACCAAGGATATACGACGTCTGAATATGCCCCAGCGCGTAGCCGATCAACAATGAAAACAAACGCATCAAAACCATGACGCACCGCCTCATTTAACATTTTATTATGACTTATCTTTTTCCTTATTCCTTATAATAAAGCGGATGGGCGTCCCCGAAAAGCCAAACGCCTGCCTCAGCTTATTTTCAATAAAACGCTGATACGAATAATGCATCAGTTCCTGATCATTTACAAAGAGGACAAAAGTCGGCGGTTTCACCGATACCTGGGTAATATAATATACCCTCAGCGCGCGCCCCCGGTCTGAGGGCGGCGGCGTTACCGCCATGGCCTCGATAAGCGTGTCGTTCAGGATACCCGTCTGCACGCGGCGGCTGTGGTTCTGCGACACGGCGTAAACCGCCTCACAGAGCTGCTCGACGCGCTGCCCCGTCACAGCCGATATAAAGAGCTTCGGCGCATAGGGCATAAACCCCAGCTCCAGCTCTATCCTGCTCAAATAACTCTTCATGGTTTTGCCATCCTTCTCGATGGCGTCCCATTTATTCGTAACAATAACAGCCGCTTTGCCGCGGTCATGGGCGATCCCGGCGATCTTTGAATCCTGTTCCGAAACGCCTTCCACCGCGTCGATAACCAGCACGCACACGTCGCAGCGCTCAATCGCGGCAAGGGCGCGCACGATGCTGTACCTCTCGATATTCTCCTTTATCCTGCTCTTTTTCCTAATTCCAGCTGTATCAATAAAAAGATACCGCTGACCGTCACGCTCAATAAACGCGTCAACCGCGTCCCTTGTCGTCCCGGGGATATCGCTTACAATCGAACGCTCCTCGCCAAGCAGCCTGTTCAGTAAAGAGGATTTGCCCACATTCGGTTTGCCCACAATGGCGACCTTTATCGTCTCGTCACCGGCGTCCCCCGCCTCATCCGGCGGGAAATGCGCCGTTACCGCGTCCAGCAGATCCCCCAGACCCAGCATCTGACCCGCCGATATCGCGATAGGTTCGCCAAGGCCCAGCGCGTAAAACTCATAGGCCTCAATCTCGCCCCTCAGCATGTCGTCGGCCTTGTTAACCGCCAGCACAACCGGTTTCTTCGTCCTTCTAAGTATATCCGCGACTTTAACGTCCGCCTCGATAACGCCCGTTTTCACATCCGCAATAAACAGGATAACATCAGCCGTTTCCATCGCGACCATCGCCTGATTCATCATGTTCGTAAAAAATATGTCGTCCGAATCCGGGTCAAGGCCGCCCGTGTCCACAAGGGTAAATTTATGCCGCTGCCACTCAGCGTCCGCATAAATCCGGTCCCTCGTCACACCGGGCTCATCCTCGACAATAGATATCCGGCGCCTTGCCAGCTTGTTAAACAGCGTAGACTTCCCCACATTCGGGCGGCCTACCACTGCTACTATGGGTTTACTCATTTTTAGAACCTAAGACCTTGGGGACGCTGTCCCCAAACCCCTGCAAGGGACGCGTCCCTTGACCCTTTCGTTTCTGTATTATAGATTTATGACTGTTCGGATAAATTCGGCTCCGTTAACTGGAACTTTTAGAATGCTTACATTCAAGGCTTCTTCAAGTTCTTTCACTGTCATATCGTCCAAAAAAACATCCTCGCCGGAACGAAGCATGTTTTGAGGGATCAAAAGTTTTGCGCCCGGCTCAATTCTGCCCTTAAACGCATCTGCAATGCCGCGCCCGGTAACAAGCCCGGAAACCGTCACCGTTTCGCCAAAAAAATGGTTAGGCACGGCGGCGGTTTTTATTATAAGGCCCTTAAACCTTTCGCACAGGCGGTTTGAGAGTTCGCTGATAAAGGGTTCGGCCGCCTGCCCGGTGGCGATGTGGACGGTTTTGTTCAGTGAAATTTCGGGAGTGTTTTTGAATTCCTCGTTAAATTCCTCACGAAACAGAGCCATCATGCCTACGCCGTTTTCGAGCTGCGGAAAACCCTCGTAATCCTCATAGCCGGGCAAATCCACGCCGGCGCGGATATAAAACTCATCCGCGGCCCAAACGAACGAAGTGCCGTATTTGGCGCGAAACCCGAAGGCAAGCTCATGCACCTGCGCGATTACCGCCCTTGCGTCCGCGGGGGTAAAGGGCTCCAGCGGATATAAGCCGCCTCTGTGCTTCGTAATCCCCACGGGGACGACGGACAGGCTAAGGGCGTTCGGCATCAGTTTTACCAGTTTGTTTATGGATTTTACAAGCTCCGGCCCGTCGTTTATGCCCTTGCACAGAACGATTTGGAAGTTCATGGAAGTTCCCGCGCGCTTGAGGGCGCGAAGCCGTTTCATCAATGTGCCGGCGCGTTTATTACGCAGAAGAGTCCTGCGGATCGCGGGGCTTGCGGCCTGGACGGAGATGTTCATCGGGGATAGGCGGTAAAATCGCAGCCTTGCGAAGTCGGCGCGGCGCATATTTGTCATTGTGATATAGCTGCCGGTTAAGAAAGACAGCCGCCAATCGTCGTCCCGGAAATACAGGGTTTCGCGCATCCCCGGCGGGTTCTGGGCCACAAAGCAGAAAACGCAGTTGTTTTCGCAGCCGCGCGCGCTGTCCATCAAGCCGGTTCCGAACACAAGACCTATATCTTCGCACTCGTCCTTTGTGATGATGAAATCCGTTACGAGCCCGTTCCGTTCAATGCCGACGGATAAAGATTCCTCGTTTGACAAAAAACGGTAGTCGAATACGTCCAGTACAACTCCGCCGTTCAGCGAAAGGAAAAAATCCCCCGCCAATATTCCGGCACGGCCGGCAGGGCTGTTTTCGGTGACAGAGGTTATTAACCTCCTCATTCACCCTTGGTTTTCATGCTGCGCAAACAAGCCGTACACATCTTCACGGTAATGGCGTTGCCGCTTTTCATTATCCTTACCTTTTTAATGTTTGGCTTCCAGAAGCGGTTGGCGCGCCTTGAAACGTGGCTTCTGGTAATGCTTATGCGGTGACCCGCTATAATTCCCTTATCACAAACCGAACATTTTGCCATTTATATCTACACCTCCCACTGCTGAATTTAAACAATCCTATGTATTATATCAGAACCCTTTCGCCGTTTCAATATATTTTTGCATTAACGGGGCAAGAAATTAGTAACATCCCGCAGGCGACGGAAATCCGGGCCGGCTGAGCGGTAAATTCGTTGCTTACCCCCAATGGGTAATCGTCTGATAAAACAGCGTCTGATAAAGGATATTTAAGCCCGGACAACGTTACGCCGGAAGCCTTGCCGCCGTACGCGAAAACAGAAATGTAATCGCCGGGGTTTCCTTCGATTTGCATTTCGCAATCCGAAATGGCGGTCATTACAAAATTTTGGAAAAACAGGAATCCCGACGCGCTTTTTTTAGCGAGATACGCAAGGCATTGGATATTTGCGAACGTGTGATCGGGCCTGCCGCCCGTTCCGCCGTGGATGTGGAATACGCGGAAGCCCTTGCCGCAGCCGAACCGTATGGAGCATAGCATGTCGGTGTCGTCCTTTTCGGGTTCAAGGCGGATTATTTGGAATCGGGAGTCCGGTTCAGGCGTGGGGCAAGAATCGAAATCGCCTATTGCGAAATCGGGGCTAATACCTATTTCGCTCAGCCGTTTCAAACCGCCGTCGGCGGCTATGATTAAATCGCCGTCAACGCGCGGATACAGGTTTTCCGCAAAGAAATCCCCCGCGCCTATGATGTGGCATATGGGCATTGTCATCACCGTGAAAATGGTAACATAACAATGTACCCGTGTCAATGCCAATCCTTATCCGGCGGCAAAAACACGGGTACCTTTGCTTATTTTGCGGCTATTCGCCTGAAACTAATCTGTCTCATCCGCGTTGCCGTTCATATGGCCTGACACCTCCGTATATCTTAAAAAAGATATCCTGACGCATTGATCATATGCTTGTCGTAAAGCTGATGGCAAAGCTGTTTGTAAAACTTTATACTGTGTTTTATCAAGCTTTTGTTTTGCTTTACGATAGTATTTTGCCCGTTTTTGCGTTCCATAGTCTAGTAAAATTTTGAAAATTTTCTGGGAGCGCGGGCGTCCCGCCCGCATCTAAGAGCTGAAGTAATATCCCACGTCGCGCTTGGTAACGATATAAAGCGGCTTGGCGGGATTATCCTCCACCTTAGCGCGCAGCCTGCGGACGGTAACATCCACATTGCGCGTATCGCCGTAATGCTCATAACCCCAGACACGCTCAAGCAGCTCCTCGCGGGTAAAGACCTTGTTCGGATGGGAAGCCAGGAATTTTAACAGCTCAAACTCCTTGTTCGTAAGATCGACGGGCTGATTTTTGCGGCGCGCCTCGAATTTGTTCAAGTCTATTTCCAGTTCGTCAAAAACCATGGCGGAACCGGGGCCTTCGCCTGAAGGCAAAAAATCGGCGCGGCGGATATTGGCCTTTATACGCGCCATAAGCTCGCGCCGGGAAAATGGTTTGGTCACGTAATCGTCCGCCCCCAATTCAAGCCCCAGCACCTTATCAACCTCCTCGACACGCGCGGTAAGCATTATGATAGGCACCTGAGATTTTTCCCTGATTTTTTTGCACACCTGAAATCCGTCCAATTCGGGCATCATAATATCAAGCAGCACAAGCTCGGGGCTTTGCCCCAGCGCCTTGTCCAGCCCGTCCTGCCCGTTATAGGCCACGATGGTGTTAAACCCCTCTTTTTGCAAATTATAAGCTATAACATCCGCAATTTTTTTCTCATCTTCCACTATCAATACCGTCTTTGCCATATACATGCCTCCCACTGCTAGTTTATACCAAAGACCATTATAATATAAAACATTTTTTTTTACCATTAAAATACAAAAAAAGATAAAAAGAACACTTCTCATTTAGCGTTTCATATGTTAATATAAAATCAAGAAAACACTTGCGCTGAAGGGGAATTTACATATGAAACGCATTAAAATGTTTATGGCGGCTCTGCTGAGCGCGGTTATAATTATACAGCCGTTTGGAATACTGCGCGCCGCCGCTGCCGACCAAAGCCATCCCATAACCCGGGCCGAGTTCAGCCAAGTTCTGGACAATTGGCTGGAACGTAATACGGAATTGCTGGATGCGCTGGGCGCTTCGTTCGGGACGCATCTTGCGGCCACGTTTTACGATGTGAGCGTCAGCCACCCCTATTACGCGCATATACGCTCGGTTTACGGGAAAAGGCTGGTTGACGGGGACGCGGCGTATTTCCGGCCTGACGACGCCATGACCAGGCAGGAGGTTTGCGAATCCTTTACCGCGCTGTTCCGGGCCTTAACCGAAAGCGAAATGGACGGCGCGTATTTCGCTCGCCTGAATGTTGAGCAGATATTGGAAAGGTACGCGGATAACCGGGATATTGTAAATAATTCCCAAATTGCGAATTCCAGGCTGGCTGCCGCCTTTATGATAGAAAATGGTTATATCGGCGGTCATTCCGACGGATTTTTCAAGCCAAACGCCGCCGTTACCCATGCCGAGGCTGTTTCCATGCTTTTAAAAATCGAAACGGGCTTGAAATCGTCCGCGCCGCAAGCCGGGTCCTCCGGTACGGCGGCTTTGACTGAGGGCGATATGCGCATAACCCGCGTACAGGCCAGGAACTTTACCTCCGACGGCTTTGAGCTTGAGATAACGGTGAGCCGCGCGGCCGCCGCGTCTAATGCCGAGGTGCTTATCGCGCCTTCGGCGGCCTTGTCAAGCATGTCAAGCCATGATGTGGAGCGGCTTAACATCAACAGGGCGAGCGCCCTCAGGTTATCGCATATGACCAAAGTTGTGGAGCATTCAGGCCACGCCGTTTACTCTATGAAACTTGATTACGCGCATCTTCGGAACCATAACATGTTTGTGATGCTGAAATCCGGCGATACGGTGTCGAACATCGAGCGCAGCGCGATCAATTATATAGGGGATACGGGCGGCGGCGCGGCAGGCCCCATACCCGGCCCGTTCGACAATGACATTGTTTTATATGACGCGGTAGCCTACGGGCTGGAATCCCAGTCGGGCAGCGTTATGCAGGTGCGCGTAACCGTGAACAGCAAGGCGGTTGAGGACGATGTGCGCGTCATTGTGGCGTATACCACGGACAGAGCGTTTACGGTTCACAGGAACAATATCGGCGCATCCCGGGACCCGCTTACCTCTACGGAGCGGCGGATAGGCAATATGCGCGATGTGTCGCCCAGCGGACTGATAAATGAATATACGTCCAATATTGATGTGCGTGAAGACGGGACATACCAAGTGTATGTAATGCTGAGGAGCGGGAACACGTTCTCTGTCATCAAGCATATCGGGAACGTAGTGGTGGGCAGCGGCACGAACGATGAGGATATCGCGCTTCTGGGCATAAATTCCGTCGATGGGAGCGAAGAATTCGAGCATGGATTTGTATTGAATTTCACGGTCAACGAAGCCGCCGTTGAGAAAAACGCCAGGTTACACGTCGGGTTTATGCCCGCCGATAAGGACGACCCTGAAAAAGTTCCGTATATTGACAGCGTGAATTTCTTCGATTTACCGGAGACGGACTCCGCGAGGCTGTCGAACAGGCGTATCCGTGAGATGGCGTTTACGCAGCATACGGCGGCATACGCGATAGATATTAAAGTACCGGGGCCGGGATTGTACCATGTGTTCGTAATGCTTGAGTCGGGGGACTTCTTTACCTTCCCGCGCCGTACTCCGGTTGAGGTTTCGGAACAGCCGTAGGGGCGATCCGTGATCGCCCCTACGGAGTTAGCGTGATTTAGATTGCAACTTGGTATTACTCCAGCGCCTCCTCAAGACGGTGCAGCTCGTCAATGGGAAACATGCGCAGAAGCTCCTTGTACTGTGCCTGTGTAAGCCCTTCCGTATTTACGTAAATATCAATTTTCCCGTCAAGGCCGGCGGTGTTGAAATCCTCGGCCACTTTTTGAAACGCCATCGCTTCCAAATCTATCACTCCAATGTGTTTTTTTGTTCTTTCCGAGATAGAGCATCGTCTTTATTATCCGCCTTGCCAAACAATTCATACATCCCCACAAGTAGCAAAAAATATCCAAACAACGTTCGCAGCGCCTCCTGCTTAACGGACAGCGCCAGAAAAGCCCCCGCTCCCGCCCCGGCAAGGCCGTAAAAAATCAATCCCTTGACGAGTTCCTTATTGATCTTGCCATTTTTTATATGTGTTATAACAGCTATAACGGCTGTCGGGATAAAGTATAAAAGGTTTATTCCCTGAGCCATCCGCTGGTCCATACCCAGAAATATCGTAAGGCCCGGGATCAGCAGCGCCCCGCCGCCAACGCCCAAACCCGCCGCCGCCCCCGCCGCCAGCCCGATACCCAACAGCAACGCGATCTCCATCATAAAATCATCTTTATCGCCGCCGCGATAATAAACACGCCGAAAATCCGCCTAAGCGCCAATGGCGGCAGCTTCGGCAAAAGCTTCGCCCCCAGAAAGCCCCCGGCCAGCCCCCCAACCGATACAATCAGCACCTGCCATATATCCGGCCTTGTCCGCACGGCGTAAAAAACCGCGCTGACCGCCGTCATGGGCAGCATGACGGCAATCGCGCTGGCATGGGCTTCATGCGCGTTTACGCCAAGGAACCTCCGCGAGGCGGGAACCACCAGCGCGCCCCCGCCGGAACCGAACAAACCGTTCAACAGCCCCGCGCCCGTCCCGATCACGGCCCGCAGCAGGCTCTTTTTACCCTTCTCCTCCATAATATAACCTCCGATAAGCATTATACTTTCCATTTCCGGTTATTTTATGTTATACTGTACAAGGAAACATTAATATTAAGGGGAAATGAGTATGACGCGTTTAGGACGCTTTTGGGCGTATTCCGTTATATTTTTACTATGCACGCTGTTTTTTACAGCCGCCGAAACCGATAACGATGTTCTTGCGTCGTCATCCCACCCCAGAATCACGGACATTGTAATTACAAACATCCACCAATGGCCCGGCAACGCGCCCGTCAGGGGCGTAATGTTCAGGCTGCTGATTGAAACCTCGCCCGGCGGGGATGTGATAACCATGACCTCCGTCACCGATTTTTTCGGGCAGGCGAAGTTCCCCGTTACCAGCGCGGCGGGCAGCAGGGGATGGATTTATATGATCCTGAACGAATTTCAATCAGGGATATACGGAACGGAAGGCGTTACGGCCTATGACACGAACGGCACCCCGATGGACGTGCAGGTGGTAGCCGCCGGGCAGTTTAACGACGATGATATCATACGGGGCGAAAACTGCTTCACGGTTACGGCAAGGCCCGGATCCCTCCTGAACTTTACCGTTTACAACGAGCCGCTTGACACAAACATGCCTGAATCCCGGGGCAGGGTCGAAGTAAGGAACGATTTTGCCGCGGGCCGCGATATTTCCTATGGGCTTACCCTTTCGGAATGGGACGGCGAAAACCGGGATTGGTCGCCTGTCGAAACAAAGGAGCTTACCGGCGGCTCAATCTTTTTCATGGCGGACAGACGGGGTTCATCTGGCGGGGAA
>WRAC01000045.1 GCA_009780415.1 Defluviitaleaceae bacterium
ATCGCGTCCGGCGGAAATGCCCCTGTTAACGAATTATTCGCCGGGGCAAAGAAATACTCCAACGCGGCGGCGCAATCGGTTTTTTACAGCGTGCTGGAACCGGTCTTAACATCGGAGGAAGTGGCGGTGCTTAAACGCGGGCGCAACGCGAAGTCAGTTACCCGGGCGAAAAATGCGGGGGTTGTTGACTATCGCCGCGCCACGGGTGTTGAGGCTCTGTTTGGGTACTTGGTTTTGCAAGGGCGAATTGAACGGGTTTTGGAACTGTTCTCACTTTTAAATGCAAATGAGGGAAAAAATAATGCGCTTATTTATCGTTCGGCACGGCGAAAGCATTAGCAACACGCAGGGCAGGATGATGTCGTCAACTGATTTGCCCCTTACCGAAAAGGGCGTGAGACAAGCCCAAGCCGCAATGGAGTATTTACAAGGGAATATTTACGGATATGTCTATTCCAGCCCCCTTATCCGCGCGAAGCAAACGGCCGCGATTATCTCCGGCAAGGAAACGGGAATGGTGATCCGCGATGAATTGCGGGAAATGAATCTTGGGCGCTGCGAAGGGCTGACGTGGAAGGAACGGTACGAGTTCTACGGCGATATTGACTGCGAACACAACCTACCGCAAGCCGCCTTTCCCGAAGGCGAGGATTACGCCGATGTTTTTGCGCGGTGCAAAGCTTTCGTTATGAACGATTTGGCTCAAATCGACAAGGACGCGTCAGCACTGGTTGTTGCGCACGGGATAACGATACGGGTGCTTATAAATTGCATAATGGGCAAGCCCGACCATTGTGTGAACTACATAAATTGGCCGGACAACACGGCGATTACTGAAATAGATTGGCGCGCGGATTGTAAAATTTTAGTACGCCTAAACGATATGGGGCATTTAACGGCTTCCGGGCTGATGGCTCCAAAATATGACATTTGGGGAGCTTTTTCAAAAACGGATTACCTTACCGTATGATACCCGCAGGAGCGGATTGTACTCGCCTGCTGATAGGAGGTTAGCCCATGATTATCGAAACCCCCGCCATCGTCCTGGATATGCGCAAGATTAAGAAAAACATCAGCCGCATGCAGGAAATGGCGGACATGCTGGGTTTGAAGCTGCGCCCGCATATCAAAACCCATAAGATGCCGGAGCTGGCGAAGCTTCAGGTTTCGCGCGGAGCGGCAGGGATTACCTGCGCGTCGCTCTCCGAGGCTGAATGTATGGCGGAACACGGCCTTCACGATATTTTTATCGCTTATCCGGTTATTGGAAAAAATAAACTTGAACGCCTGTTGGATTTAATGGAAAAAGCCCGTATTATAACGGGTGTGGACAGCAGGGAGGGCGCGGCGGCGCTTTCCGACGCGGCGGGCAGGCGAGGCGTAACCGCGGAAGTGCGGATTGAAATCGACACGGGCATGCGACGGACAGGGGTTCATTGGGAAAAGGCCGCGGAACTGGCGGTTTATGTGGCATCCCTGCCAAATATTAAGCTGACGGGCATTTTTACGTTTAAATCATCTGTATTAAACGAGGAACCGACAACCGACAACGCCGCCGCCGCGCGGGAGGAAAACGGGCGTATGGCTTTTGCGGCAAAGCAGATTGCGGAAGCCGGGGTAAAGATAACCAATATAAGCGGCGGTTCAACGCCGACGGCGCAATATTGCGGCGAGGACAAAGCCCTGACGGAATTCCGGCCCGGCTCATATATTTTTGGCGATGTAATGCGCATAAACACCGGAGCTGTAAAACCCGCCGACTGCGCCGCGACCGTTGCCGTTACAGTCGTCAGCGCGCCCTGTTCTAACCGCGCCATCATTGACGGCGGCGCAAAGGCCTTTTCCGGGGATGCTCCGCTGAACAATCCCCCATTGTTTATTAAGGGCCATGGGCTTATATTAGGGCATCAGAACCTTGAGTTCATACGCATGAGCGAAGAACACGGCGTTATCGAAACAAAGGACGGCAGCCCAACTAATTTGCAAATCGGGCAGATTTTGCAAATTATACCAAACCACACCTGCACGTGCATAAACCTTTTCGACCACGCCTACATCATAAACGAGGACACCACAGTACGCAAGGAAAAAATCGCCGCGCGGGGAATGAGCCAATAATGATAAATAAGGAAGATTATATAAACGAAGGGTTGCTGCTGGAAGGCCGCAATGCCGTTATGGAAGCTGTAAAACACGGGCGTGCCATCGATCGCGTTCTTATTAAGAACGGCGAAACAGAGGGCAGCATCCGCGCGGTGGCGGCTAAGGCCAGGGAAGCGGGGTATGTGGTTTCGCAGGTACCTAAGCAGGAGCTGGATCAACTCAGCGTTACGGGCAGGCATCAGGGGATTATCGCCATATGCGCGGCACATGAATATGCGGAAATACCGGATATGCTGAACGCGGCCAAACAACGAAATGAGGCCCCCTTTATCGTGATGCTGGACGGCGTGACCGACCCGCACAATTTGGGAGCGGTTATCAGAACGGCGGAAGCCGCCGGCGCTCATGGCTGCGTTATCCCCAAAAGGCGTTCGGTTGGCGTGACCCCGGCGGTTGTAAGAGCTTCGGCTGGGGCGGTGGAATATTTACCCGTCGCGCGGGTTACAAACCTGACGGCGGCGGTTAAGGAGTTGAAAGAAGCCGGGTTGTGGGTTTGCGGCGCGTCAATAGATGGAAAGAGCCTTTATGAAGCGCAATTTTCAGGGCCTTTGGCGGTGGTTGTAGGCGGTGAGGGCAGCGGTCTGTCAAGGCTTGTGGAAGAAAATTGCGATTTTACCGTGAGCGTTCCTATGAAGGGACGTATTGAATCGTTGAACGCGTCGGTGGCGGCGGCTCTTATCTTGTACGAAGCCGCGAGGCAGCGTTTCAAAGCTTTATGAACGCGAGGAGCAACAGGTTTTCTACTTCTTACCTGCTTGTTGACGGGTATAATATAATCTACGCGTGGAAGCATTTGCGCAGGCTTGCCGATGGCGCGGGCGGTTCGCTGGACGCCGCGAGGCAGACGCTTGTGGACATTTTAGCTAATTATAGGGGCGTAAGGCATCAGGAAATCATCGTGGTTTTTGACGCGCACAAGGTAAACGGCGGCATCGGCTCGGTTGAGCGCAGGAACGGCGTTTTCATGGTGTATACGCGTGAGGCTGAAACGGCGGACGAATACATAGAACGCGCGGCGGGCGCGATTATGAAGGAGAACATTCGCGTACGGGTGGCGACTTCGGATTATTTGGAACAAATTATTATAATGGGGCAGGGCGCGGCGCGGCTTTTTGCCGAGGATTTGCAAAGAGAGGTTGAGGAAGCCGAGCGCGATATCCGCACGCGCATAAACGAGCCAAAGCCCATCCACAAAAACCGCCTGTTTGATAATTTGGATCCGAAAACGGCGGAATTACTGGAAAAGATAAGGTTAGGCGAGGAATAGTATGGTTGTTATGCAAACGGAACGGCTTATCCTGCGCGATTATTTAGAGAGCGATTTGGACGGGATGCATAAACTTTTATCGGATAAAACCAATATGTATTTCCTGGAAGATATCTCGACGGATACACTGGAGCAGAGCGCGGAGAATTTGCGCCGGGTAATGGCTAATGCCGACGGGCATTATTTTTGCGTGCGTTGCAAACAGACTGATGAATATATAGGCTCCGTGGGATATACAATAACAGATAGAACAGAAGCGGGTAAGGTTGTGCATATGGGTTATTTTATCCTGCCGGAATTCCATGGGAGGGGTTTTACAACCGAGGCCGTAAAGCGCGTGCTGGAGTTTGCTTTTGACAAAGATGATTGTATATGGATTATAACGGGTTGTTATAAAGATAATGAGGCCAGCCGCAGGGTTATGGAAAAGGCGGGCTTTATCAAAGTGCGGGGGCTGGTGAAAGCGCAGCTTCATGACGGCGTTATGAAAGACAGGCTCAAGTATGAAATGACCAAAGAGGATTTTTACGGGTCGGACGAAGCCCTGGCCCGGCTTGCGCGAAATGGCGACAATGCCGCGCTTGAGCGGTTGATAAATAAGTACATACCGATGGTAAACGGAGCGGTAGGGAGCAATCACATACCCGGAGCGGAGCGCGAGGATTTGCTGCAGGAGGGTTTGATCGGGCTGTATGGAGCTATTTTAGCCTTTGACCCCGGTAGGGCATCGCGCTTCTATTTTTTCGCAAAGCTGTGCGTGGAGCGGCGGCTTAATACGGCAATGAAGGCGGCGCTTCGCGGCAAACACGCGCCGCTGCGGGCTTACGAGCCTATCCCGGCGGAGTTGAAAGCCGATATGGGATCACCCGAGGAAATATTCCTTGGGCGCGAAGAATTTGCGGCTCTTGAAAACGCTATGAACGCGCGGCTTTCTGGCTTTGAACGCAAAACACTATCCATGCGCCTGACCGGGTTTGGTAACGCGGAAATTGCGGAACGGTTAAATTGTAACCGGAAGGTTGTGGACAACGCCCTTTGGCGCGCACGGAGAAAATTGAATGGGTAGCAGAGGACCCCGCTCGAAACCCGGGGGCTGGGGCGGGCCGCCGCATTCGCGGCGTGTGCGCCGCAGGCGCACAGCGCGGGTAACCGCGCGCCCGCCCCAGCCCCCGGGTTTCGAGCGGGGTCCGGCGGATAGACGCATAATAAAAAGCACATTGCGCATAGCCGGCCCGGTGATGGCCGAGAACTTGATGGCCAGTGCCGTGGGTATGATTAATACCGCCATGGTGGGCGTGCTGGGACGCGGCGCCAGCGCCACTGTAGGCGTAAATTCGGCTCCAGCCTGGGTTTTGAACAGCATACCTATGGGTCTTTGCGTTGGCTCTACGGTGATGGTGGCGCGTAGCATCGGGGCGGGAGACCGTGAAAAAGCGAACAATACAGCCAACCAGACAGTCGGCGGCATTTTCCTGCTTGCCCTTGCCGTGAGCATAACCATGTTTTTTATCAGCTCGTACATACCGGGTTTAATTAATGCCGATCCATTGATTTGGGACGACGCGGCTGCTTATTTACGCGTGCTGTCGCTGGCTATTGTGCCTAATTTCCTTGGATTCGCCTGTTCTGGAATGCTGCGCGGCGCGGGTAACACGAAAACGCCCATGTTTGCCGGGCTTTTAACTAATATTGTTACGGTAAGCCTAAACTTTATGCTTATTTACGAATCACTGGAGTTCAACATTTTGGGTACGGGTTTTGTCCTGCCAAGGGCCGGGCTGGGCATTCAGGGCGCGGCTGTATCAACCGCCATTGCGCAAACGCTGTTCGGCTTATTCATGCTGAGCTGCGTATTCGGTAGAAACCAAAAAATCCGCTGTTCCCCACGCAAGATTTTCCTCTTTAGCTGGGATACCCTGCGCCCTGTCTTAAAAGTCGGGCTGCCCGCCATGGGCGAGCGCTTGACCATCAGTATGGGGCAGATGATGTACGCCAGTACCGTAAATTCACTGGGCGAAACAGCAACCTCAGCGCACCATATCGCCGTTCAGGTCGAGAGTATAGGCTTTATGCCCGCCAACGCGCTAAGCGTTACCGCAACGACACTAGTAGGCCAAAGCCTTGGCGCGAAGGAAAAGGAAGATGCGCGGAAGTACGCCAATACTACGATGGTTTGTGCTATAATTGTGGGTACGCTGTGTTTTTTTGCCTTCTTCTTTGCCGCCGTTCCGCTGATAGGGTTGTTCATTAATGATGGCGACGTTATCGGTACAGGGGCTTCGGCGCTAAGGGTTATGGCTCCGGTACAGCCGTTTTTCTGCATGTTGATCGTAATAAACGGGATTTTACGCGGGGGAGGGGATACGCACTTCGCCCTGTACGCGGGATTGGCGGGTATGTGGGGTATCAGGCTGGGCGCGGCGTACGCGGCGGTAAATCTGCTTGGCTGGGGGCTTGCCGGCGCGTGGGCCGGAATGGGCGCGGATATCTTAGTGCGGTTCACTATTATGTTTATCAGGTATAGGCGTAAGAAATGGCTGAATATAAACGAAATATAGGAGGGTATGTATGAACGAAACATTGCGTGTAATCGCGGAGCGGTACAGCTGCCGCGCTTTTGAGGGAAGCTTGCCGGAGAAGGAAAAGCTTGACGCGATTGCGTTGGCGGCGGTACAGTCGCCAAGCGGCATGAACCGCCAGCCCTGGCAGATTGTTGTTATTACGGACAAGGCTTTTATTGAGGAAATGGACAAAGACGCCATGCAAATCCTAAGCGAGCATGAGGATAAATCCATGTACGAGCGGTTTATGGGGCGAGGCGGTACGATGTTTTATAACGCGCCCTGTATTTTTCTTATACTTATGCAGTCTAATACCGGTCTGGATTGCGGCATAGTCAGCGAGAATATAGCGCTGGCGGCGTCCGCGCTGGGTTTGGGTAACTGTATTTGCGGAATGCTGCGCATACCGCTTAACGGCGCCAGGGGTGAGGAATTCAAGCAAAAAATCGGCTTCCCGGAGGGCTGGGAGTTCGGTATGTCCGTGCTGGTTGGTTACGCCGGAAAACCCGGAACGCCTCATGAGCCGGATATGTCAAAAATACGGTATATATAGACACAAGCCGGGTAAACATAGTCCATCCTTACGATTATTGCTTTAACAATTTATTAATATCCGCCTCGTTGAAATCGTATTTCTTATTACAGAAATGGCAGTTCAGCGAGGCGGATTTATCTTGTTTTGCGATGTTTTCAAGCTCATCCCTGCCAATGGCAACCAATGCCTTCTCCACCCGCCCGCGCGAACAGTTGCACGCAAACCGGCAGGGAAGTTTATCCAATATCTCATATCCGGATTCCGAGAAAAGCATTTCCGCGAGGCTTTCCGTCGTGTGGCCCTGTTCGTAAAGGGTGGTCATGCTAGCCAGCCCGGTTACTTTTTGCTCAAGAAAATCAATGACCGCGTCGGAAGCGCCGGGCATTAGCTGAATAATAAACCCGCCCGCCTGTTTGATTGAATAATCAACATCCACCAGCACGCCAAGCGACACCACTGAAGGTGTCTGCTCGGACTGGGCGAAGTAATACGCGATGTCTTCGGCAATTTCGCCTGTTTGCAAGGCAACCGCGCCATTGTATGGCTCGCCGCTGCCCATGTCTTTTATGACGGTCAGCGTACCCGCGCCAAGGATGCCGGAAACATCCAGCTTTCCTATGGAGTTTAAAGGGAGGTCCGCGTGCGGATTATTGCAATAGCCTTTTACATTGCCCGCGCTGTCGGCGGTTACAAGAACCATGCCGCCGGGGCCGTCTCCTTTTATCGTCAGTGTCAGCAAATCGCCGTCGTTTTTTAACATCAGCCCCATAATGGCTCCGGCAGTAAGGAGCCGCCCAAGGGCCGCCGACATAACGGGACGCGTATCGTGGATTTGGCGCGCCATATTAACAGTGTTTCTGGTATCGGCGATAAAGGCACGTATCGCGCCGTTTGCCGCCGTTATGCGCAGGATATGGTCCGACATATATTTCCACCGTTCCTTTTTTATTATATTATAAATCAACAAACTGCATTGTCAACCTTGTCATTGCTTGATTCAAGGCCTATCTAAAAACCTATTTCACAGCCCGCGATAAAGCATTCAAAATTACTTTCCTCTTTGATTGAATCCGCCGCTTCAAGAATTGTTAATAACATCTTTTTTTGATATTTATTAAATCCCCTTTTCAAATGCGTCTTGTTTCTTTTTATTGTTAACTCTAACGTTTTTACGGATTCGCTTTTTTCTTTTTGCCCCATAAAATAACGGAATAACATTTTCAAGATTAATTCCATATTAAACTCCCCTTGTTTTATCTTACGAATACCTTTTAGTGATCCGGGATTAATATACCACATATAAGTGGTGTTGTCAATACCATTAATCAGTGGTGTGATATCATTTATTATGTCTTACAAAAATGCGTTATAAGGAGAGAAATATGTTTAGGACATATAATGAACGGCTTAAAGAACTTAGAGAAGATAATGATTTTAAACAATCATTTGTCGCGGGTAAAATAAACTGTGCTACATATACTTACCAGAGATATGAATATGTTGAGCTGCTTATTCCAATAGATAAATTAATAATTTTGGCTCAACTTTATAATACATCAACCGATTATATATTAGGGCGCACTGATTTAAAGGAACCGTATCCTTTGAATAAATAACGGTTCTGTTTACCTACTTTTTTTGAACGTGCAGGCTTCTGTCCCCTTGTAACTCCGCGTATAAAACTGCCCTTACATCTACAACGCCATGCTTAAATAAGTCGTTATAAAGCGTTTCCCTTGGATAATCAAGCTCTTTCAAATTTTTCTCCACAATTTTACCATCGCAAATAATTTCTGCCGGCAGCAGCGCCGGGCCGGGTATTATATTCATGTCCTCTTTCGTTACGGACTCTTTACCGGGCTTTTTCATAACCGTCAGCGCGCCGTTTGGCTCCAGGATGGCGTATTCCACATCCATAATCGAGAATACCTGGTTCAGGCGCAACTGCATGGAAAGGTCGTCAAGGTTGAGGCGGTGTTTTTTGAGCGACTGCTCCATAATCTGCCCGTGCTTGATCACAATAGCCGGTTCGCCGTCCATAATAACCCTGGCTGTGGTATTTTTCATGCTTATAAACTCGATTAAAAGCACCAGCGTACACCAGATAACCAGGGCAAGCACACCATGGAGAAACGGCTTTTCCTTGTCCATAATAATCTCCCCGATGATTTCACCCAGCACAATGCCGGTGATATAGGTAAACACGGTAAGCTGGCTAAGCTGCTTTTTCCCCAGCACCCTTGTAAGCACAAGTAAAACCGCAAATCCCATAACCGTGCGCAGCGCGATATCAAGCACCAATATTTCCCCTTTTTATTTTATTATTCCCTGGAAATAATATCGAATACGGTCAATTCTTTTTGTTTTTTATCTGTTAAAAAATTACATAATTCGCATGCTTGTATCCTTATACTATATTTATGGAAACCTATGTTTACATTGACATGCTGTTTCTTATCAATTTTTGCATGGATTACATAATATTAAGAATGACGGGACGGCTTTGCAGCCGGGCGTCGAAGCGGTACCGCGCCGCCTTTGGCGCGTCCTTCGCGGCGGCGCTGTATGTGCTGTTCATTGTTTTCGGCAGCGGCGGGGTTTTTGGGGTTCTGACCGGGGCAATGGGGATTCTGGGCGGTGTGGCGATAACGTTTTTCCCGTTGAAACGCAGGCAGTTCGGCACTTTGGCACTCGGCGCGTATGTGCTGACCATCGCAATGGGCGGCGGCTGCTTGGCGGCCTATTATATGATAACGTCGCAATACGGAAACGGCGTGACTTTGTGGCTGCTGGCCGGTTCGGCGGCGGTATCTTACATATTATTAAGGCAGGTTATAAGCCGCGTTAAGCGCGGTACGATGAAAAAAGCGGTGTTTGCCGAGGTGCGCGTCAGAATGGGAAACGCGGAAACGGCGTTCACGGCGCTGGTGGACACAGGCCACAGCCTTTATGAGCCGATTAGCGGCAAACCCGTTGTGGTGGCGGAATACGCGGCGTTAAAGCCCCTGTTCCCGCAAGACCTGTGCGCCCTGTTTGAAACGACTAACTGTGAGGATTCCGAAAATGCCGCCAATGCCTTTGTTTCGGCGGGTTTTGCCAGCAGGTTCCGCCTTGTGCCGTATCATTCGGTTGGCAAGCGCGGGGGGCTTTTGACGGGATTTCGCCCGGATGAGGTTATGATTGGCGGCGTTCCGAGGGATGTGATTATTGCCGTTTATAACGGTTTGCTTTCTTTAGACGGGGACAGTGAAGGTGAAAAAAGGGCGCTTATTTCGCCCGAGTTGACGGAGGTTGGTTGAAAATGCTGCAACAGTTAAAATTATTATTCAGAAGAATAAAAAGACGTATAGCGCTGTTTTATGCCGGTAAACCGGGCGAAACATTTTATATCGGCGGGAGCGAGGCCCTGCCGTCTCCGCTCAGCTCCGGGGAAGAAATGAGGTATCTGGAAATGCTTGGCGGGCCGCGTGACGGGGAGGCAAAAAAAATCCTGATTGAGCGGAATCTCCGCCTGGTGGTATATATAGCACGAAAATTTGAGAATACAGGCGTGAACGTCGAAGACTTGATATCAATCGGCGCGATAGGCTTGATTAAAGCTATAAATACATTTAAAACGGATAAAAAAATAAAGCTGGCGACTTACGCGTCGCGTTGCATAGAAAATGAAATCCTCATGTATTTGCGCCGCAATACGCGTGTTAAAACCGAGGTCAGCATCGACGAGCCGCTGAACGTGGACTGGGAAGGGAACGAGCTGCTGCTGTCGGATGTCCTTGGTACGGACGTGGACGTGATTTACCGGGATATAGAGGACGAGGTTGACCGTGAGCTGCTGATGAAGGCCATGGACAAATTGAGTACGCGGGAGCGGCGTATTGTTGAGCTGCGTTTTGGCATAGGCCGTGGGGACGAGGAAAAAACCCAGAAGGAAGTGGCCGATTTGCTGGGGATTTCCCAATCATACATATCACGGCTGGAAAAGAAGATTATTGGGCGGTTAAAAAAAGAAATAGGGAGGATGGCGTAGTTTAGCTATCAGCAAGCGAAAATGCCCAGATGTTCCTCATCTGCGGAAGAATTTGGCTAAGTGCCCAGGCGTCGCTCTTTATGTAGCTGTTTGAATCAAGAACGTTTACGGTGCCGTCGGGGTTTGCGCAGGAGAGGACGATAAAATGCCCGGCGGTTGTGAAATCGCCCGCGCGCATACTGCAAATGATGGGTTCGCCGCGGTTGAGGGCCGCGATGATCGCGTTGGAATCCGCGGGGACTTCGCGGACGGACAAGCCGTAGGATTGCGCGCCGACGGACATAAGCGTCCATTGAGTGTCGTTCGAGGTGGTGATATAACCGTGCTCCTGTGCGAAATCAGCCACATGGCGCGGGTTGTACACTGTGTTACCCGTAAGCCCAACGGCGACCATGGAAAGGGCGGTAGGCCCGCAGCCTACCAGAGCCATGACTTCCGTGCCGTAATAGGAGTAGCCCCAGCGCCTGTCCCATTGAATGAAATGCGGGATAGTACCAGACGCAGATAAATCTTCGATTACGATGTCGCCATAGTTTACGGTTATGTTGCGCCCGTAGATAAGGAAATCCGCTACGAAATCAATGGTTTCGTGGTTTTTGATGGCGAGGTCAACAAGCTGCATGGGGAAACGCCAGATGCTTTCGGCAATGACCGCGGCGGCGGGGTAGTCGTCTATTAATGCGACGAGTTCGGCGACGCGGGGGATTTCAACATCAAAATGGCGGGGTTCATCGGGTAAAGTGGTATCGGCGGCCTGTATCGGGGTTTGGGGCACGGAAACGTTGCCGCGGACGGGATAATCGTGTTCCGCTATAGAATCGCCCACTCTTCTTGATGCGACAAGCGCGATAAGGAAAATAAGGCCTAGCAAAATTCCGAGCTTCACAGCCTTTGGCTTAATTTTTGAAACGAGGGTCGGTTCATTGATATATCCGTAATCGACTTCGCACCGCGGATTTGGTTTTCTTAATAAATCTCTACTCAATACCTTTCCTCCATACCATCGTGATTTTAATTACCATGTGCCGAAAACCTTTCGCAATCAACGCGCCGTAGCGTAATGGGCCGCCATTCACGGCTTTATATTTATGAAAGGCGTTTTCATAAAAATTTCCGGTGAAGTGTATTTTCTCCATTATTTTGGTATAATCCTCATGGGCCTTAATATACAACGGTTCGCGGCAGTTGACGTAATATGCGAAAAAGTCCGCGAAAACCACATCCAGTTCCTCGTTTGCGATACGCATGCCGGGTTCATCGCCCGCGCCGGCGAAGCGATCGCGGGCCTGGATAAAACTGTTGTAGATGTCCATTGGTATGGGCGAGTGCCTTCTGGCGGCGGCAAAAAGCGCCGGTGCGAGGTTGGCCCTTTGGACGTATAGCCCGATCATTTCCTTGCGCTGTTTTTCCAGCTCTTTTTCGTGCCTGCGTAATATAAAGCAAGAGGCCGCAACATAAGACGCAAAAGACAAAAGCAAGGCAAATACGGCACCTGTTACCATTTGTTGACATCATACCTCTATTTCATTATAATTTATGTATATCAATAATTATAAACGGATGTGATAAAATTGCAAGGGTTTGCGGTAATTTTAATGTTGAAAAAAGATGGAATTATCGAACGGGAGCTTTGCACGGTGAGAATTGCCGGGAACGGCGGGCTTTTGCGCAATATGTATGTGACGGATGAAAACGGCGAGCTTACGGCCCGCATGTTCGTAACCGTTGAAAAAGAGCTTGAGGATTGGGAATTCGAGGCAATTTACGATCATTATGAAACGGAGGTTTTCGATGGGCTGGGGCTTTCGGTTTCGGAAGCGCACGGTGACGTGAACCCCGTTTGGGAAATTGCGTTCCCGTATCTTGAAGATCCGGAAAAGCTGGCGGCGAAGGCGGACGGTATTCTAAACCTTCACAAGCGCGAGCTGAACGGGGTTTTGGAAGCGATAAAAGATGTTCGGGGTGAATACGGCGATGTTATGTAAACAATGTAAAACTTCATTTCAATTAGCGGAGTCAGCGAACGCGGATACAAAGAAATGCCCGGTTTGCGGGGCGGCGGCGGCGCACGGGCGCGGGAAAATAATGGTGCTGGTGGCGGTTTTGATAACGATTTTTTGTGCCGGGGCGGTTTATTTATTTTTAAGCCTTTCAGGCAGACTATCCAACCAGCCGGAGGGGCATCAAGGCGACGGCGTACAGTTTGTGTCTGCGGAGGAAACGTCATTCGACCAAAGCATATCCGGAGCGGAAAACGTTGCGATACCGGACGATGAGCCGGATGATGAAGATGCGGACGAACGCGACCCCGTTGTTGCAATGCTTGCGGAGGCCGCCGCGGCTGCCGAATTAGAACTTTTAAGCGGTTCTTATGTAACGAACCGCGGTTTTTTATATAATACGGCGAATGAATCATTTGTAACTGCGGAGCCTACGGATTTAGGCAACCCCATGCTGCTATATTTACTGTCTTCGGATCTTTTGCATGAGGGACAAGCCGGGCTGGCGGGTGAGGGAAGGATGGAGCTGCGTGTTTACGCGGCTTTGGACGCCGCCGACAGTATAGTAATTACCGACAGTGAAGGCAGGAGCGGCGCTGTGTACCGCGACAGGTTCAACGCGCTGCTGGCCCGTTACGACAACATTCACGGCGAACCCTACAAGCCCGATGAACGTGATCCGATGCGCCAGGAGCTTGTGCAGCTCGCAACGGCCTATACATATTCTGGGGCCGGGTACGAACTGCTGCGGCTTAGCGCGGACGAACGGTACGCTTACGCGGAAATGCTGGAACTGGAGGATGGGTACATTCATGTGTTTGTTTTTGAGTATAACGATGACGGCTGGTTTGTGGCAGCTTCGTGGCTGGGGCAGGAGACGGTCCCGCGTGTGGCGGTAAACGGCGTGCTGCCGGACTTTAACCCGGCCCTGCTCCCATGCGGCGGGATTTTTGATGAGGTTTCTGACGAATATATACATGAATAAAAAGATAATTGAGCCGGCTTCTTTTGTGTTTTTTTGTGCTTTTTGTGGTTGAAAAATTACATGAAATCCTTTATCCTAGTAATACTACGGAGAGGGTGGTAATGTGATAGACATAAATATTTTACTGGTTATTGCGCTGATACTTTTTACCACAAAGATCCTTGCTATTTTTACACGCCGCATAAATATGCCCCAAGTGGTGGGCGCGCTTGCCGCCGGCATCATTCTTGGCCCGGCGGTACTTGGGGTTGTAGAACCAAATGAGGCGATTTCCGTTATTGCCGAGTTTGGTGTAATAGTGTTGCTGTTTTCCGCGGGAATGGAAACGGATTTCCGGCAGCTAAGAACCTCTTTCAAATCATCGGCCCTTATCGCGGTGCTGGGCGTTTCCCTTGCGCTGGGCGGGGGATTCGGTATCGCGTTGCTGTTTGGGATGCCCACGTTCGAGAGCTTTTTTATCGGCGTCGTTATAGCCTCAACCTCCACAAGCATAACGGTAGAAGCCCTTAACGAAATGGGTAAATTGAAATCAAAATCCGGAACGTCAATAATGGGAGCGGCAATTATCGACGATATCCTAACGATTGTAATACTTGCGGTCGTCCTGGGGATGGGAGCCGGGAATGGCGGCTTCTCCATTGCATCCGTCGGGATCACATTGCTTAAAATAGCCTTATTCTTCGCGTTCGCAACATTGGGTGGGTTTGCGGTAAAGAAACTGTTCGACAAGATGTACGCGGTCATGGGACAAGCCCGCAGGCTGTCCGTCTTTGCGCTGGCCTACTGCTTCCTGATGGCTTATCTTGCCGAACTCTTCGGCCTTGCGGATATAACCGGGGCGTACCTCGCCGGTATTGCGCTGTGCAACACGCGCTGCGTAGAATATTTGGAAACGAAAATACACGAGCTCTCTTATATATTATTAACTCCCGTGTTCTTGGCAAATATCGGCATACACGCCTCATTGGACGGTATGACCGGGAGCGTTCTATTGTTTACGGGCTTGCTTGTTGTCATGGCGGTATTATCAAAAGTCGCCGGGTGCGGGCTGGGCGCGAAAATGTGCGGATACACAAATTCGGAAAGCATGCAGATTGGCATAGGATTGATCGCACGCGGTGAAGTTTCGATAATCATTGCCAGTAAAGGCATAAGCGCGGGGCTTTTGGAGCCTGGGAGATATTCGAGTGTTATAATTATTGTCCTCGTTACCGTACTGATCACACCGTTATTGCTAAAACGGGCTTATAGGCAAAAACCGGCGTAAAAAAGGGCAGACACAAGGTCTGCCCCTACAACTGCCGTTTTTTATTTATCCGTTTTGAAGAAAGCAATCTTCTCTTTTAATATTTCCGACTGGGACGACAGTTCCTGCGCGGCGGACGCGGATTCTTCGCTCAGGGTGGAATTGCTCTGTACGACATTGTTGATTAGCCCCAACCCGGCGCTTATGTTCATGATGGCTTCCGTCTGTTTTGTGGATGCTTCATAGATTTTCTCGATGACATTGGAAACATCCGTTACGTTGCCGACAATCTTAGACAGGCTTCCGGCTGTTTCGTTGGCGCGGGAGGTACCCTCGCTTACGGCGTCGATGGATTCCTGGATAAGAGCGCCGGTTTCCTTCGCGGCCTTATCGCTCTTGGTGGCGAGGTTACGCACCTCTTCCGCGACAACCGCGAAACCCGAACCGTGGACGCCGGCGTGCGCCGCTTCTATGGACGCGTTCAGCGCCAGCAGGTTGGTCTGGAACGCGATATCCTGTATTGTGCGGATGATATTGGAAATCTTATCGGAAGCGGTCGTTATGCCATCCATGGCTTGCAGGAGCTTCGTCATCTCGTTGTTGCCTATTTCGGCGTTGTGCTTGGATGTTTCGGCAAGCTTAGCGGCTTCCTGGGCGTTCTCCGCGTTTTTCTTGGACTGGTCGTCAATTTCGTTGGCCGCCGCTTGCAACTCTTGCAGAGACGCGGCTTGCTCTACCGCTCCCTGGGACAAGTCGTTTGAGTTTCTGGAAACGTTTTCCGCGCCCAGCAACACCTGATCGGAGGTTTGGGCTATATCGCGCATGGTGTTCCTCAGCCCCTTGAAAATAAGGTTGATGGAATCCCTGATTGACGCGAATTGCCCCACGTATGGGCGTTCGATATTATGCGCAAGCTCGCCCACCGCCATACTGGCGAGGATAACGTTTATTTCGTCAATATAGGACGAAATCGTATCCACAGTTTTATTTATCATGTTTTTCATGTTAAGGAACTCGCCTTTGAACTCGCCGTTTACGCGCTTTGTGAAATCGCCGCCCTCCATAGCGCTCATAACGACCATAACAGAGGCAAAGGGTCTGTTTATAACCTGTAAAATGGCGTTTAGAGACTTTATCAGCACATTCCATTCACCGATAAAGCGCGTGTCGTCAACCTTGTATTTCAAGTTACCCGCAAAGGTCTGCATAACGATTTCGTTGATTTCCTTCGCAACGTTTTTTATGTTTGCGCGGAGGTTTTCAATCATGTCGTTAATGCGCGCCTCCTGACCCGGAAATTGGCGCACTTCCGCGTTAAAGTCACCGTTAACAATGTTTGCTATGCACTCAAAGGCTTCGGATTTAACGGACTCGTTATGCTCAATCATCTTGTTTATTTCATCGGCGGCCTCGGCGTACATGCCTTGATAACGGGCGGTGTCCAGCACCGCGTCGACAATCCCGTGTTCGTGACGCTCCGCGACATGTTCGATATCCTCGACCAGTTGTTTTATTGTTGCCGCCATATTATTAAAATTCACGCTTAGCGCGCCGATTTCGTCGCCGTTGTTCTTGGGCAGCTTGAATTGGAAGTTACCGGCGGAAATCTTAGTGGAAGCGTCCGCAAGAAGATCCAGCGGCTTCAACATATAGCGAAGATACAGGAATATTACCATCGGTATGAAGACAATCAGAAAAACGCCCAGGGATACGATGATACGGTAGGCCCTTTGAGTGTCGGCGTGGATTTCGTCGTAAGCCCCGAAAGCTGTGATAAAGAACAAGTCGTCCAACTGATCGAACTTGACGGGCACCGTAACCGCAAGCCCTTCGGCCCCTGTGATAACCGAGGTTACATAGTCGATTGAAATGCTGTGCTGCGTTGCGGCGTAATCCAATCCCACGGCGCGTTTGTTCTGCATCTTGTGCTCCCGTACGGGCGAGTAAAGGACGGTACCCTGGCTGTCGGTCAGCACTATATAACCTGTATCGTAAATTTCCTGACTGTCAAAAACATCATATAAATGTTGCAAAAACATATCCGCGAGCACAACGCCCAGCAAATCACCCGTTCCCGGGCATCTGATCGGCGCGCTTACGGTAAACATTTCATATGTATTACCGTCGATATTGTCCAGATACGGCTCAGATAAGGCAAGTTTGCCCGTACGCATGGGTTCCGTATAATAGGACTCGCCGTACTCGGCCTCATCGCCCGGCATGTTCGGAAGGCGCCGCGCCCTGCCGTTGCTATGTACTGAATAACCGGCAAACCTGCCGTCCGGGTGCATTTGGTACGGCGTGCCTATGTACTCCGCGTCGGCCCCGTCAAAGGCGTTTGGCGCAAACATGAATCCCAGCCCGCTGACGGATTTTGAACTGGCCACAATATCATCGAACATGTCCCAAAATGTTGCGCGGTCTACGTCCGTATAACGGGCCATCGTACCAATGGTATCGGCTACCACATAGACCAGTTCAGCCGGAGCGTCTATCAGCGCTTCCACCATTACGCCAAACCGTGTTGTCATTTCAGCCATATACTGCTCGGCATGTTCGTTGGACACGGTCAGTCGCGAGTTATACGTGTACGTCAGTACAAATACGACCATCAACACAATCATGGTCGCTAGGACAACAGTGATCCTGAATTTCAGGCTTCTAAGCTTCATAAACCCTTCCCCCAGATAATCATAATAATGAGCCAATTGCGGCAACTCTATAAATAACGATTATACAACATATGGCAGAAAAACACAATCATTAAATTTTTCTTGCAATTTAAACTAAAAAAATCTATAATATACCGATTGCTTTAATTCATACAAGGAGGGGGATTTATCTTGGAAATCGGAGAACAACGGAAAAAGGCCGTAACGGTGCTGGCTGCGGGCGTTTTGTTTAACCTGAGCATCGGCGTGCTGTACTCGTGGAGCATGATAAAGATGAAGCTTGCCGCCGCCGCCGAATCGGGCGGATGGGGCTGGAACTCGGTACAGGCCGGGCGCCCGTACACCGTCGCGATAGTGTGTTTCGCGCTGGGTGTGCTTATCGGCGGAAGGATACAGGATAAAATCGGCCCGCGCAGGGTCGTGACGGCGGGCGGCGCAATGGTCGGCTTGGGAATGGTACTTTCCGGTATCGTGGGTAACAGCGCCGTGGGCGTGACATTGTGCTTCGGTGTTTTGACGGGCCTGGGGATAGGCATAGGATACTCCAGCGTTACGCCGCCCGCATTGAAATGGTTCCATCCCGGCAGAAAGGGCATGGTCAGCGGGTTTATCGTCGGCGGCTTCGGTCTTGGCGCGGTGTATTACGCCCCGCTGGCTACGGCGCTTTTGAACCGCTACGGCATTGAAAGCACCTTCATTTACATGGGTATTGCCGTTATGATCATCAGCACGGCTGTCGCGCAGCTTGTAAAAAACCCGCCGTCCGGCTACACTCCGGGAACCCCCGCGAAACTTAAGAAATCCGCCGCCAAACCCGCCGCGAAGGACATGAATTGGCGGGAAATGATGCGGACAAAGCGTTTTTGCCTGATGATGATAATTTTCCTGCTGGCATCGTCATGCGGGCTGATGATATTAGGCAACGTATCCGAAATCGCGAGGTTGCAGGCGGGTATTTCAGAAGAAACGATATTGGCGCTGCTGGTATCCTTTATGGCGGTGACGAATTTTGCGGGAAGGATAGGCGGCGGGCTTTTGTCTGACAAGATAGGCCGCCTGAACGCCCTCTTCCTTATCTTTGTCATTCAAATGCTGAATATGGCGGCTTTTATGTTTTACCAAAATTTACCGCTTATCATCATTGGGATCATCGGCGCGGGGTTCTGTTTCGGCAGTATCCTCAGTATTTTCCCCGCGCTTACCGCCGATCAGTTCGGTTTAAAAAATTACGGGCAAAACTACGGTATAGTCTATCTCGCCTGGGGGCTTTCCGGTGTCGTCGCGCCCGTTATAGCCGACTACTTCTACGACGCCGCCGGAAATTTCAACACGGCGTACATCATCTGCGCGGTTATGATGGTCTTTATTATTGGCGTGAATTACTTGTTAAAGAGAGAGATTGGGAAATAAAAAATGGGACGCATGAAAGTGCGTCCCATTCGCAATTTACCTATAAGCTTGATCAGATATGAGATCAAAATAATCATGCGTTACACGCGTGAAGGAATTGGTGAAAACACCGGTTCCCTGAGCGCGGATGCGGCCATCGCCGCCGAGGGACAGAAAGAGCGTTAATTCATAAGCTTCCCAGGAACCGTCGGCGTTTACGGTTGCTGTCAGAGCCTGAAATACCGGGCCGCCCTCGGCGCCGGGATCTAATGTAAATTCAATAACTCCGGGCAGGCGGGGGTTAAAGGTAAAGAGCCAGTCGATATTCCATAATGTGATATTTGCCGTATGCTCCGTACCATCGGGCAATACGGCGGTATTGGTGAACGTCGGGCCTGTCTCCGCCGTAAGCCGCCATATTTCAAGGCCTCCATCCGCAATGAAGGTAAACGCGGCGGGGGTTTCTTCCATGTGATAGGGATGCGTGCGCTGATACTCAGCCATCCTTATGGCGCGCAGGTTTTCGCCGGGGGTAAGGCTTGAGAAGTCTTTGCCGAAAAGCCTTTGCGCGGCCCATTCAAGCTGACTCCAATAGTTGCGGTGGAAATCGTAGGTGCTGGCGCGCGTTCCCGAGAAACTGGGCATTTCCTGCGCAAAGGCCGAGGCTATGATTTCCGTGTCGATTGCGTCTGCGCTGGGGATTTCCTCCCTCCCGCCGCTTGCGTTGTCAATGTTTTGGCGGGCTCTTGTTTGGGGGCCGCTGTTGCCCGGTACCCTCAGTTCATCGGTTCTGTTGTCCTGCGCGTCGTATACGGGCCTGTTTTGAAAATCCGTGGGTTGGGCATGGGCAGCGCCTGCCTGCATATTGTTGCTGACAATGTCCACATCCGGTATAGTCAGGCTCTGCGGCCCGTCAGCCGGGATGATGCCGCTGATTTCAACGCCAGGGAACTCTTCCGGCTCATTGCCGTACTTCGCGCGGATAAGGTAATAAACGCCGTCAAGAAGGTCAAACTCAGGGGTATAGGCGTCCACCCATACAATGCCCGGGTTTATGTCGTGGAACATGATTTCCATATCGTACCCGTTCCAGGCTTGCCCTTCGTACCGTATGACCGCGAAATTTTGCTCAATAACGGCTGAACCGCTGGTGCTGTACTGCTCAAAGTCGCCCATGAAAGACCAAAGGCTTCCGTATATTTCAAATGTA
>WRAC01000046.1 GCA_009780415.1 Defluviitaleaceae bacterium
AGCTTGACCCGCAATTAAGCAAGGAAATGCACGCCGATATCAACATAATCATCAACAATTTTGAACGGCTTGCCGCAAAGCATCCGCATAAAATCACCGTTCGCACCCCGGTTATTCACCAGTACACGGCTGATTTACAAAATATTATGAAAATTAGCGTATTGATGAAAAAAAACGGGGTTAAGCAAATTGAATTATTAGCATACAACCCATACACCCCGCACTATTACGATGTTTACGGCATCCCTTTCGACCAGCAAAAATACAGTGCCGTAAGGGATGACGAAGCAGCGCAAATACTAAATATATTCAGTTCAAACGGCATTAATGTTAAATACATAGAATAGGAGGCAGCCATGATAGTTAAAATATTAGGGCACGGCAGCGCGCATACTACATCCAGCATAGGGACGACCTTTGTTGTTGACGGTAAAATTCTCGTCGAAACCCCGCCCTCCATAGCGAAAAAGTTTATTCAAGGCAGCATCAGCATCATGGAAATAGAAACAATATTCATATCGCACCTGCACGGCGACCATTTCTTCGGATTGCCTATCTTCCTGCTGGAACGGCGTATGTATCAGCCGCAGAAAGAGCTTAACATCTACGGGCCCAAGGATTTACGGGAATATAACTTGAAAATGCTGAAGCTGGGGTTTCCCGAAAACGATTATGATACGTTCTTTACCGAAAACAAGATAAATTTCCACGATATAGAAGAAGTGGCGTCTGTAAAATGCGGAACCATAACGGTTGCCCCAATGCCCGTTTTGCATAATTCAAAAACCTTCGGGCTTTCGATATGTTTTGAAAACGGCAAGAAATTACTATACAGCGCGGACACGGCGTATTTTGACGAACTGGGGGAGGCCATTAAAAACGCCGATATCTGCTTCTTGGACGCAACCTCGCGGGATACTCCTATAAGCTGGCATATGTGTTATAATGACATAAATGATTTTTCCGTCCAATATCCCGAAAAAGTATTTTACGTAATGCACAGGGGAGGATATGACGCCGCGGAAACGCATAACCTGAAAATGCCCGCGGAGTTTGATGAAGTCGTAATATAAATTCGTTAAGTGAATCGAAGATACACTTAATTGCTCATGTTTAGTCATCCCCCGTTTTCAGTATTCCTCCATGGTTTTTTCGTCTATGCGGCGTACAACACTATGCGTATATGCCGTGAAATACTTCGGCCAAAAACCATACGCCGCCGGATTGAAGCTCTCAAAATCTACGCCGAACCGGGTAAAACCCTCATTTTTGAGTGCAATTATAGCTGTATTAATAAGGTTTTGATATACGCCCTTTCCCCTGTGATCAGGCAAGCAAAACGCGCTGTTAATATGCCTGTAACTCTCGAAATCAAAGGTTTCTCCCCTGTTTGTTATTTTCAGATACGCGCATGGTTTCCCGTGATGCATTGCGGCAAAACATCTTTCTTGCTCCGAGTGTTCCACGAACTGCTCCGGCGTATCTGTCTTACGGTTTAAAAAATACGGGCTGCCGCGCTGATGTTCGCATAAAGCCGTAAACAGCGGATAGACAGACATTAACTCGTTACGCGTAAGCTCCATAAATTCGTATCCGCCGCATATCGGGCAATCAATCGGCTCCATCGGCCGGATGGAGTCAATGCATCGCAGGCCGAAACCGTAACGGAAAAACTGCTCCTGCGCCTCTTTGTCGTGGGCGTACAGGCAGACCGCATGGGACGCTGCCCCGGCGCGAACCCATTTATCGCCTGCCGCCTGATACATGGCGGCATATACTTTCGCGCGTTTTTCGCATATAGCGGCGTGTGCGCCCATCGGTGCGAATACGCCCTTTGCGTAAGTGGAGCCAAAAGCGTTGTCAAACGGCGCATAACAGCACAAAAAGCCAACCAGCCGGTTGTTATCAAAAGCCGCAACGCCCAGTCCGTTATCGGCAAATGTTGATAGGTCCGGTACGGAACCGATCGGCGGCAATGCCGGGATATGACTGCGCTCCGTATTATAGGCGGTAAGCGCGAGTGCCTTTGCTTCCTCGATATGGGCGTGTTGAAAATCTAATGTTTGTATTTGGTTCCCGTACGGCTTCAATTTCGTATCCATATCTGTCTCCATTATTTTTAAGTTATATGCTTTATTACAAATTCAACGGGATGACCTGTTCTTTCCGCAACCCTCTCAACGCTCATACACCCTTTTAATGTTTGATACCTATCAAATCAAAAATATGATATAATAATTATATCATAAGATAAGGAGAATTGCTATGATGGTAACATTGCCTTTTTGTTCTGACATGAGTATACTAAGCAAACCGCTAACCGCCGGTGCGCATACCATTCCCAACAGGTTGGCTATCCAGCCAATGGAAGGCTGCGACGGAACCCCCGATGGAACGCCCGGCGAACTGACATTCCGCCGTTACCGCCGTTATGCCGCGGGCGGGGCCGGGGTTATATGGATTGAAGCGGTAGCCGTTGTGAACGAAGGACGCGCCAATCCGCGCCATTTATACATCAACCGGAACAATTCAGATACATACGCGCGGCTGGTGTCCGAAATACGGGAGACAGCCCTCCGCGAAACCGGAATAAGCCCCCTGCTCATTTTACAAGCCACACATGCCGGGCGATACAGCAAGCCGCATGGGACAGAGCGCGTTCCCGTCATTGCGCGGAACAATCCGCTGTTTGAAGACGATACGCCTTTGCCGCCGGAATGTATAATAACGGACGACGAGTTAAAGGCACTTGAAGAAAACTTTGCCGCCGCATCCAGGCTGGCGCAGAAAGCCGGGTTTGACGGGGTTGATATCAAAGCCTGCCACGGTTACTTAATCAGCGAATTGCTGGCATCCCACACCCGCCCCGGTATATACGGCGGCTCATATGAAAACCGCACCCGTTTTATGCGCAATGTGTTTAAGGCCGTCCGCGCATGCGTGACCGGAGGTTTTCTCGTCACATCCCGCATGAACATTTATGACGCGTATCCCTATCCTTACGGATTTGGCGCGTCGGAAAACAAAGATATTGAACCCGATTTATCCGAGCCCGTAAGGCTGTTGCAAGGCTTGAAACCAGAGCTGATAAACATCACAATGGGTAACCCCTATCAAAACTCCCATGTAAACCGCCCAGGCGACATTGAGGGCGTAGAGCGCATGTGCGCTCTGACAAAGCAAATACAATCCGCTTTTCCCCAAACGGCGGTAATGGGTTCAGGCGTAAGCTTTTTAAAAGAACGCTCGGGGGAACTGGCGGCGGGATATGTCGAAACGGGCGTGTGCAAGCTGGTGGGATGGGGCCGGATGAGCTTCGCGTATCCTAGCTTTGCCCGCGATATCCTGTCGGGTACTTTTGATAAAAAGCAAACCTGCGTATGCTGCGCCGGATGCACAAAACTGATGAGGGCGGGGCAAAGCACCGGGTGCATGGCGCGGGATGACATTTATACAAGCCTTTTCCGCGAACATTGCATATGATCCCAATCCCCTTCGCGCCCACCATATTAGAACACTCCGCCGCTTTAACCGGGCATACGCCCAGCGAAGCCGCCCGCGACGCGTCTATTATGGCGGAAGCCCACATACAGGCGTTCAAAACCTACCGCCCCGCTGCCGTTACAGTAGGCATAGATGTTTACAATATAGAAGCTGAGGCGCTGGGGTGCCATGTGCGGTTTTATAACGATGCGTCTGTCCCCGGCATTGTTTCGCATCCATACGCATTGGAAAGCGATCCCGGGCAGATCCGGTTCTCGGCTGACTTGGGGCGTATAAAGCAAATACTGGAGGCGGCTTCACTCGTAAGGCAACAGTTAAGCCCTGATGTAAGAATAAATGTGGGAATCTGCGGGCCGTTCTCCGTTCTGATTGAGCTGATCGGATATGAAGCGGCCGCAGAAGCATTTTACGATGGGGATGAACGGGTGTTCCCCCTCTTGAACGCGCTTCTGGAGTTTCAAAAAAGCTATTGCGGCGAAATAACGGCAAGGGGGCTGGGTATAATTGTTTTTGAATCCTGGGCGTCGCCGCCGTTGATATCGCCTGATATATATAGGGCATATGCCGCCCCGTATGAGCTTGAATTATTTACATATATGAAATCATTGGGCCAAACCGCCCGCCCCTTAGTAATCGGCGGCGATACGCGGGGAATTCTTGATGATATGCTTGACACAGGCACTACGCTGTTGGTATCGGATTATAATACGCCCCTGACGTTATATGCCGGTAAAGCGCACAAGAAAGGCATAACCCTCCGGGCGAATATTGACCCGAAATTAATATTAAACGGTGATTGGCCCCTTATTCAGGCCAGAATACGTGAGATTAAAACGATTGGCTCATTATACCCCGGCTTAAATATTATTGCGGGAACGGGCGTAATCCCTTACAATACGCCGCCCGGGCACTTGTTGCGGGTAAAAAAATACTTAATGGAGAATGAACAATGAACATAGCGGCGGTGACAGGGTCTACAAGGGGCATTGGCAAGGGTATTGCCGAAGTGCTGGCAAAAAACGGCTGGCGCGTATACACATCCGGTACAAAGGATATTTCCGGCATACCGGATTATATTAAATGCGACATATCCATCCCTTCAGACAGGCAGGGTTTCTTGGATGCTATCCTGTCAAAGGAAGGGCGGATAGACTTGTTGGTAAACAACGCGGGGGTGGCTCCCGAAACGCGGCTTGATGTTTTGGAAACTACGCGGGAGAGCTTTGAGCGCCTGATGCGCATAAATCTGGAGGGTACATTCTTTATGTGCCAGTTGTTTGCGAACCAAATGATTGGGCAGGGCGGCGGAAACTGCCGCATTGTCAACATATCATCCATATCCAGCTATGCAAGCAGTATCAACAGGGGTGAATACTGCGTTTCCAAGGCGGGCGTGTCGATGGTTACGCAACTCTTCGCCCATCGGTTGGCGGAGTATGGTATCGGCGTATTTGAAGTACGGCCGGGGATTATCCTTACCGATATGACCGCCGCTGTGAAGGACAAGTATGAACGGCTGATAGAGGATGGACTGACCCCAATACAACGCTTCGGCACGCCGGAGGATGTCGCCGCCTGCGTGCTTGCCATAGCTGAGGGGCGTTTGGATTTCTGCACGGGGCAAGCGCTTAACGCCGACGGCGGTTTTCATATCAGGAGGCTTTAATGACGGTAAATGAATCCTACGAAACAATTGTGATAGGCACGGGCTGCGCGGGCTATAACGCCGCCGATTGGTTATATGATTTGGGACATAAAAATATCGCCATCCTCACCGAGGGCGAAAAAATGGGTACGTCACGCAACACTGGCAGCGACAAGCAGACTTATTACAAGCTGAGCCTTACATCGGACGGCGGCGACTCTGTGCGCGAAATGGCGGAAACACTGTTTGCCGGGGGCGCTATGCATGGGGATACGGCGTTGATTGAAGCGGCTTGCAGCGTAAAGTCGTTTATAAAGCTGGCATTATTGGGCGTGCCTTTTCCAACGAATGAATACGGCGAATATGTGGGTTATAAAACCGATCATGACCCTAAACAGCGGGCAACATCATGCGGGCCGATGACATCAAAGCTGATGACCGAAGCGCTTGAACGGACAGTGAAAAGTAAAAAAATCCCAGTTATTGACAACAAACAGGTTATTAAGCTCTTCACGGATGATAACCGGATAACCGGGCTTGCCGCTATCGATACAAACGATTTTACATATCATGTTTATCATTGCGATAATATCATCCTGGCAACGGGCGGCCCGGCGGGGCTGTACGCCCATTCCGTATATCCGGAAAGCCAAACGGGCGCGACCGGGCTTGCGCTGGAAGCGGGCGCGGAGGCGCAAAACCTCTGCGAATGGCAGTACGGATTGGCGAGTGTTAAATTCCGCTGGAATGTGTCCGGGACATATCAGCAAGTTTTACCGCGGTATATCTCCGTGGACGCGAATGGAAACGAACATGAGTTTCTGGCGGATATAAACATGGTTTTCTTAAAAGGCTACCAATGGCCTTTTGACATACGTAAAATAGAAGGTTCATCAAGCGTTGATATTGCCGTTCATAAGGAAATCAGCCAAGGAAAGCGCGTATTTATGGATTTCCGCTCAAATCCGCGCGGTTTGGAGCAGGGCTTCAATAGTTTAAATACGGAAACACGGCAATATTTACAAAACTCCGGCGCTTTGTTCGGGACGCCTATTGAACGGCTTGCCAAAATGAATCCGGCTGCCATCGAGTTATACGGAAACAACGGTATTGATTTATGGAAGGAACCGCTGGAAGCGGCCGTCTGCGCCCAGCATTGCAATGGCGGCATCGCGGTAAACGCAAACTGGGAAAGCAGCGTTAAAGGGCTGTATGTAATAGGCGAAGCCGCGGGAACCCACGGCATATACCGCCCCGGCGGCAGCGCCCTGAACGCGGGGCAAGCAGGCGGCATGAGGGCGGCGGAACACATTGCGCGTAAAGTAAAATCTCGCGAACACACCAACGCCTTTAAAGCCGCAAATACCTTACATTGGACATCGCCGGTAAAATTATCCTCTATCTCCAATGTTAAGGAGAAAAGATTTGATATTCAGCATAAAATGAGCCAACATGCCGTATTTATCCGTAATATCGGTAGGATGAAGGAAATGCGAACGGAAGCCGCACGTATAAAGGAATGTTTTTGGCAGGAGGTTACGGTCAAGGATAAAACCGAGCTACCCTTTATATATAAAAGCTATGACTTATTGGTAACTCAGATTGCCGTTTTATCGGCAATGATTTTTTCGGCGGAAGCAATCGGTTCGAGAGGCTCCTGCTATGCAGAGGATACAAACGGCATTGGCGGCGTAAACGGAAAAGATGTTGTTATAACGCAGCATGATATATCCCGGTTTGAACCCGCGCGCCCCGTTCCAAGCAGCGGAGGCTGGTTTGAGACGGTCTGGCGGGATTTTGAGGAGAGGAGACGGCTGACTGTACCACAAACGCCCTAAAATCTGCCATATTCAACCCTCGCCTTACAATAAGCCAAATAATGCTCTATCGGAATGCCCTTGAAAATCGCGTTGCAACCGCTTAGTACAAAACCCCCGCCGTGCTTGCAGCCTTCCACAACCCGCCTGACCTCGGCGGTTATGGTGTCTGCCGGCCCGAATTGCAACAAACCGCAATCAATATTACCAATCAGCGCCAATTTTCCGGCGGCTAGTTTCTTCAGCTCCACGATATCCATTCCCGCCAGCGGGTCAACGCATTGAAGGGCGCTGATTCCGCTGTCCAGTATTCTGCCCATGACAGGCATTAAATTGCCGTCGGTGTGCCAGATAGATATCACGGATTGTTTATTCAAGCTGTCGGCCCAGCGGCGGAGATAGGGAAAGAAAAATTCATCCATCATAGCCGGCGATATAAACGGGCCTGTTTTATACGCAACGTCGCAACTGTTCAGGATACCGTCCGCGCCTGCGTCAAGCATCCGTTCCTGGAATTCAACCGCGTCAAGAAGAAGCCCTTCGTTCCGTGCCTTCACCTCATCCGGCCTGTCAAACAGGTCGTAGACAAATTCCTCAACCCGGTCGCTGTTTGGCATACCCATCGTGGCGGTGTGCTGGCCCAGAATGAAATATTTATCGCCCGCCGCCTTTTTTATCGCTCGTATCTGATCCAGGCGCGCTTGCCTGTCGGGCAGCCAGAGATACGCCGGCAGCCCCGGCGAAAGCTCCCAATACCCGCCGATACCCCTGATAACGTCGTGCCCGCATTCCTCCGCCACCCTCACGAACAATTCGGCGTTATGCTCCAGCGCCCTTTGTTTTCCGGGCGCGTTAAGCGCGGCGTATTCATACCCGGCTACCGGCTCAATCCCGGTAAGCTCCCCGAATAAATGGAAGCCAAGCTCCATCATCGAAACCATGCCGTCAGGCTGGCGAAACCCTATGGAAGCCTCAAACCGCTGCTTTGGCGTCATATATACGCTCCTCATCTAAACTTACTCGGCGTTACCCCGGTATGCTTTTTGAAGCATGTAATAAAATACGCGGCGCTGTTGAACCCGACAAGCCTTGCGATGTGATTGACGCTTTCGCTGGTACCGATGAGCAGCTCTTTTGCCGCTTCAAGGCGCAGGCGGCTGATGTATTCCGTGAAACGCACCCCCGTGCTTTCGTGGAATATCCTTCCAAGGTACGACGGGTTGAGGTTAGCGTAATCTGCGATAAAATCCAGCGAAAGGTTCGGGTTCCTGTATTCCTTTTTAATATAGTCGCAAATATGGTCAATATTTCCGGCGCGTTCAGGCGTTTTTTCATCAAGCGCGTATTTCAAATCAGTTACCATACCCGTAAAGAACGCGCCTAACGTGGATTCAAGCTCATCAAGCGACGAATAACACATAAGCATGTCATAAGTATAGAAAAAATCCCGTTTAACATCCGCCGTTTTATCCCTGATCATGTCCCCCATCACAAAGAACGCCTTATACAGGATGTGGTTCAGCGCCTGAAGGATATCGTTTATGCTGTATTTATAAAACCCTTGTACAATTTCCCTAACCGCCTTTTCGCATTCTAATACGGAAAGGTTTTTCAACGCCGCGATAAGCCGATCACATTCAGCTTCGGGAAACAGGTTTTCGCCTTCGATATCGGCAAGGATTTTTTCCGGGGACAAAACGGCTCCGCTTCCGTATTTTATTTTATAAAGCAACAACTCCAGCGCGTTTTTATAGGAAGGATGTATGTCGCCCGCTGTCACATAACCAACCGCGACGGAGAGCAATACGCCTGCCTCGTCCCCTGCCCGTTTCTGCACAGCGGAACAAACAGCCTCAAGATACGGTTTTTCTATGCCGGAATGGTTTAGGATTAAAACGGCATAATCATCGGAAGTGTCCCAAACCGCTTCGTTTGGGCAAACACTTATAAACGTTTCCTGGGCGATTGCGCATATCTGCTGCTTCAAAGCCGGATCGGAACCGCTTATCTCGTGCAGGAACGAACTGCGTTCGTCTGATTTACCGTCCAAACTAAAAACAATCACTTGAAAATCCTTAAATTCAAAAGAAATATTCACATCTTCCAATAACCGCTGCGTCAAATCCAACCCCAGACGGATTTTTCCTTCAAGCAATTTTTTCAGATAATCCTGCCGGATAACCGGAATTGTCCCTCCAACAAAATTTTCCAAGGAGATTGTTTTATGGTATGTCTCCTCAAAAAATTTGTCTATAAGCTCATACCCGTCGCCATATTGGGAGGCTATCCACTCCTGATGCGACGGGTTCCTTAAAATATGCTTTTCTGCCAAACGGCGCAACGGGGCGTAAAAATGCCGGGCTAATAATACGGCGGCAATAATGCCGCAAAGCAGTATCAGCGCGCTCAGCAGAACGGTTCTCCCGCGCAGGGCGTTTGAGGCGCCTAATACGTACTCGTATGGGGTCTGGGTAATATAAGTAAACCTGGTTCGGGCACAGTTAACATATGAAATCAACATTCGTTCAGAGCCTTGCCCGTAAACAAAGTAGCCGGAAGCCCCGCCCATGTAAACCCGTTCCAGCATTTCAGGGCTGCCGTATCCGTCGTACAGCTTAACGCTGTCGTGGCAGAATACGATATTCCCGTCGGAATCCAGCACCGTCAACTCGCCGCCCATGTTGTCCATAGCGTCCAGCACCGCCATAAAACTTGACTGACGGATGTTTATTATTAAAAACGAATCATCTTCATCGGGGGAACGCCTTGTAAAAAATACATACGATACAACATCAGTCTCCGTACCGCCGCCGCCATCCCTGTAGGTATTAAGCCGGACAATAGCGTTTTCACCCTGAATCATACCTCTTATGAAATCATAATATTCACCGGCCCGGCGTGCCTCCGGCAGAGGGCTGCCGATTATCCAGTCCGCCCGTTGGTTCACCAGGCATACGGAGTCGATAACATCGTGGATCAGGTGTAAATTGCGCAGCCTGTTATACAGATCACCGTGGCGCGAATGATCCCGGGTGCGGCTGTGCAGCATCCTTGCGATCTCCGGTTCGCGGGCCGCAAGGAAGCCAATGCTCTTCAGCGACGAATCCATCGACCTGACCATATGAGAAATATTAACCAGCGCTATCTGCGCCGACTCGCTGTACTGCTCCACATTATTGGCCTCATACCAGCGAAACAGTGAAATTGACGTTACGAACACGGTTATACACAGTAATAATATGATAAGAAAAACCCATTTTACTATGGATGATTTATAAAACCTGTTCAAATTCATACGGATTCTCCCTTGCAGTTAAACTATAACTTATTTCCTTGATTCATGCAAGAAAAACCGCCAATATGAAGCGCGCCCCGCCGGCATTTTATTTTTCTGTTTTTTCTGTTTTCTTATGGAAATTTATGATATAATTAAAAAATATCAAGGAACAGGGGATGTCGCGCTATAAATCTTTATTATACGCATGTTTATGATGAGCTGGACAAATGGCACAGAAAGATTGTTAAGCCCAAAAAGCTTGTGAAAAAAGTTTCTGATGGCTTACAATTGAAATTGCGCAAAATTATGCCGAAAAAGGTACAGAATGCAATAACTGCGACGATGAAAATATTTACTCAAACCGTGTTATCCGGGTCGCGCTTTATAAGCGACTTCGGGGATACAAGCGGATTGACGCTGTCGGAAAGCGATTATCTGGTTTTGCGGAAATATCAAAAATACAAGGCGGCGGCTGTGGGTGAAGGCGCGGTAACGGGAGCGGGAGGTATTCTGATGGGTTTAACCGACTTACCCGCGTTGCTTGGCATTAAAATCAAATTCCTTTTTGATTGCTCCGCGCTGTACGGCTACGATGCGAACGACGCAAACGAGAGATTATTTATTTTATATATTTTCCAACTTGCTTTTTCGCACCGGGAGCACCGGCTGGAATGCTTTGAAAAATTGATTGACTGGGATAATAAGCCCCCTGCTGAAATGGACTGGGAAGCGTTTCAATTAGAGTACCGCGACCATTTGGACATTGCAAAGTTATTACAGTTAATCCCAATAATCGGAGCGCCTATAGGCGCCATAGCAAACAACAATCTGATGGAACGCCTGCGGGACAACGCCATGAACGCTTACCGAATGCGGAAACTGGGAAAAACATGGCATTGTTAAACTGATGCTTTACGGTTTGGAATCTGTATTAATACTCCATGCCATTGGCATTGGTTTTATAACGTTATGGCAACCGGTTCACCCTCTGACGCATCCGCATTATCTCCCGCGGCTATGATTAGGGCTTCCTCAATAAGCGGTTGCGCTGCCTGCGTTGTTGATTGCTGTATAACCCGTAGCATAAATGTGTTTACTATGTTCCTTTCGCCCAGCCAAACGATTATGGTGGACACACTTAAATTCAGCCGCTTAGCAAGTTCATATATCGTCATGCGGGATTTCCTCTCAACAACCGTGTCATGTCCAATTATCTAAACGGGTTTCGTGAATTACACATGCCTTTTACAGTTATGTCAAGATGTTCTAATCCAAAATCATAAAATAATAAGTTATCTGCACAATAACTCCGTCGTCAATCAATATCGCAAGCTGAGTTCCGCTCTTTTCGTAGGTGTACATCCCCTGCTCCCTGTTGTAGCTTTCGCCGTATACCGCCGTCATATCCTCCGTATACGCGCCGATATACAGCCCTTCGGCGGTTCGGACATTGTCATTCCTGAAATTGATAATGCTGATGTAATCAATATCATCAATCGGGAAGGTTTCAACGTAAAAATCGGTATAGATATACGTCCTGTCGAAGCCGTCAAAGGCGCAGCTCGGTTCCTCGCGCACACTACGCGGTTCGCCCAGCCCGGCAATGATGTCTGCGGCAGGCGCTCCAAGCACAACACGCACGCCGTTATGCACATACACAAAGCCGTCCTCCGCGGGAATGACCGGAGCGGCGGTTATTGCGGCTGTTGTTGGAGCCGGGCTTGCGTCCGGAACAGGTGTTTCCTTTTTTTCACAAGCGGCAAACGTAACAGCCGCGAAAATATAGATTAACAGTAAAAGACACTTTTTCATTTTATCCTCCGTTAATATGTCAATGTCCGTATCCGCCCGGTTTCGGCTATTTCCCGCTCTTGGGCGGCTTTCATCGCGTCGTAGGCTTCAAGCTTCCGTTCCCATACCGCCGCTGTCTGATCATCTCCGCGCATGTCGGGCAGGTTAAAATTATCTGTCAGAATACCCCCGAAAAACCGCGCAATCGTCTCCGCGCCCTGTACATTGAAATGGAACCCGGCGTTATATGAATGTATTGAATAATCAATGCCCGCCTCGTCTGCCAGTTCCAGCAGATTTACGTATAAAAGCCCGTGCCTGTCCGCATAAGCCGCTATTTGATCATCCCATTCCCGGTACCAGTAGGGATAGATAGTCGGCGCTTTTACCAGCACCAGCTCTATCCCCTTCTCTGCGCATAATTCACGCGCTTTATCCAGATATTCCCAGCATATGTCAGGCAGTGAATAATCCGCAAGCCTCCGCCCCGGTATGAAATTCTCGAAATCTACGGCCATAACGCCGCTCCGCATCATGTACCCGTTATGTGCGACATTCTTCCGACGGAAGAAATAGTTGAAATCATCGCGGTTAAGCTCTTTCCAGCGTTCGTGGTAGCGCAGTATCGGAAGAAAGTAGCTGAGCGTGTCCTCCTCGGGTAAAACGGATGCCCTCACCGCGCGTATCTTTGTGGGTGAAAACCTCATGCCCTCAAGGTTCAGGCGGTTATACTCCTCGCCCCGCGGCTCGCCGTACTGCATAGCCATAACGCTTAGCACCACAACATCCGGGGTCTCATAACGCAAGGTGTCCTCCAGCAAATAATAGCTGTGCCAGATAAGCTGCTGCGCGCCGCCGCGTATGTAGGACGTAATGCCGTACGTACGCCAAAGTTCTGCCGGGGAAATATTTTCGTGTGCCTCACAGTCGCCGATGAAGATAACGCTGTGGTTTTTTTCAGAGGAGTAATATTCGCGGGTCAGCCTGCCTTCATGGGATTGCGACATATATTTAGGCATAAGCAAGCGGTCGGCGGCGACGAAAAAAAACGCGGTAATTAGTATTAATAAAGCTATCTTAACAAATTTCATTGTTTCATCCTTTAGAACTGATTATAAATAAACGAAGTCGCGTCATATCCGAATCCGTACGCGCCGAAAACCACTATTACAAACGCCAGCCCGGCGCATATCGCAAAATGCCGGAACGGCGGTATTTCTTTGGTTTTCATACGGCGCATAACCACCCCGGTTAAAATCATCATCGCAACGCCGATGGCGGCAACAACGTAATCGGCGGTGTCCGGGCCCAAACCCAGCAGGCTGAACCCGGAGATATTCGGCCTCGCCACAATCGAACCCCAAGCCTTGAACGTCTCGCCCACACCCTCATAGATATCGAACGAGCGGATAAAATTCATAATCCAGAACATACGGAAAACCTCAAACGCGTTCCATCCGCGCGTCCCTTTCAAGCCAAAACGCCTGTGAAACCGGTTATACAGCGGCGTAAGCTCCTGCGAGATTATTATCGCGATACCGTTCGCCAAGCCCCACGCGACAAAATTCCATGTCATGCCATGCCAAAGCCCCGTCAAAAACCACAGAATCAACGTGCAGGCGTATACCGGAGCGCGCCGTCCCGCGTAATCGCCGCATGTGCGCTTAACGAATTTCATAAATCGGAGCATCGGCTTCGATGTAGAGATAGGGTAAAACAAGTAATCCTTGAACCATGTCCCCATAGTGATATGCCAACGCCGCCAGTATTCCGCGATATTTTTCGAATAAAACGGCATGTCGAAGTTTTCCTTCACACGGATGCCCAGTCCGCGCGCAATGCCGATGGTAATGTCGATGCCGCCGGTAAAATCCGCATACAGGGTTATCGCATACAGGAAAATCGCCAGAAGTACATATACCCCGCCGAAAGCCTGCGGATCCTCCGTAAGCGTCCCGACGGCGGGTAAAAGCCTGTCCGCTATAACCAGCTTCTTGAAAAATCCCCAAAGTACGCGGGTTGCGCCCTCGGCAAAGTTCTGCGGGTTAAATTTATGCGGGCCGTACAGAGTGGCGCTTAAATCGCCATGCCGGCTGATGGGACCTTGGATTAACTGCGGAAAAAACATGGCGAAGAGCGCGAATCGGAAAAATCGGCGTTCCGCCTCCTTGCCGCGGTAGCAGTCGATAATATAGCCCATGGTCTGGAACGTGTAGAACGATATTCCCAGCGTAAGGACGAAATTCGGCGCGGCGGCATCAAGGAACTTCACCACAGCCAGGATCCCGAAGTTTAGCACCATGCAACAAATCAACAAACGGCGGCGTTTCGGCTTGTTTTCGCCCGTTTTGGGGATTCCTTGGATCTTAACGCCCGTTATGTAAGTGGTTACAACCGTAACCGAAATAAACACAAGGTTGCCCCAGCCAGAAAATGCATAAAACACAACGCTGGCGGCAAGCAGAAGCTGCCACTGGAACCGGCGCAGAACGCTGTAGTACAATACAACAGTAACGGCCAGAAACGCTGCGAAACCGTATGAGGCGAAGTTCACGGATTATCCGCCAGGCGGTTAATCATTGCTTGTAAAAGCGCCGCCGAGTTAAAATTCTCCGGCACGATCTCCTCCGCCGGAATCTGTATATCATATGCATCGCTAAGCTCCGCGATAAGCGAAACAATATCGAACGAATCTAACACGCCGTCATCAATCAAAGCCGTATGCGCCATATAATCAACACCGCTCCGCACCGTATCCATTATTTTTATAAGCTTTTCCATTTTATCCGCTCTTTTTTGTGTTTTTTTGTGTTTTTTGTGGTTAAATAATGTTTTATATAATCGTTTTCAGTTTCTGCCTGTCAACCTTCATATTATCCGTATACGGCAGTTTGGACAGCCTGCTAATCTTCGACGGAACCATCCAGCGCGGCAATGTTCCCCGCAAAAAGTCCGTCACCGCCCCTTCATCCGAATCCCCCGCGTAAAACATTACAATACCACCGTTTTTATCATCCTGTAAGCAGCAAGCCTGCGCCACCCCCTGGCAAAGACAAGCCGCAGCCTCAATTTCCATAAGCTCAATCCTGTGCCCCATATGCTTGATTTGGCTGTCTGCCCTCGAAACATAAACCAGCTCCCCGCGCTTGTTATACCGCCCTAGGTCGCCCGTCCGGTAGATAAGCTCCGGGAAAGCTTTATTTAACGGGTTTTGTATGAAACTCCGGCTTGTTTTATCAAAATCGTTATAATAACCGAGGGCAAGCCGCGAACCGCCTACGCAAATTTCGCCCGGTTCGTCCGGTTCAGTAACAAGCTTTTCCCCGTCAAGTAAAATCACGCGCGTATTGGGGAACGCGCGCCCTATGGGAATCGGCTCATCCGGCTCAAGCTCACCAACCTCATAAAAGCAAGACATGCCCGTAGCCTCGGTCGGCCCGTATAGATTGATAAAGCTCGCGGCGGGCAAAGCTTCACGCCACTTGTCGAAATGTCTGCGCGGCAGCAGTTCGCTGCCAAAGGCCACGGTTGTAAGCGTTTCCGGGACATGGTTATTCAACGCGCCCATGCCGGAAATTATGGACAAGCAACTGGAAACCCAGCACACAGTGTTGATTTTATGCCTATTCAAGTACTCAACCAGCCTGACCGGGAACATAAATAGGCTCTTAGGTATAAAATATGTAGACGCGCCGTGTTTTATAGTCAGCATCAGTTCTTTCAGGCAAGCATCCACATACAGCGGGGTTTGGCTGCCGAACACCGTGTCCTCAGATGTACGCAAAACATCCGCCAATCCCTCGGTATAGCTGATAACCGCGCGATGGCTGGCGATAACGCCCTTAGGCGCGCCAGTCGAACCGCTTGTAAAAACCACGTACGCGGGATCAGAATCAGCGGCGTTCTTGCGCGCCTCCGCCAACAAAACCTCATCAGCTTGACACCGCGCGATTTCTCCGTATGTATAAACAGACGCGGATAGATTCAACTCCCCTGCCCTATCTACAGTCTTTTCCGAACAAATAACCGCCGCGGGCCTCAAGCCGTCCATTATCATTTTTACCCTTGGCGCAGGCATTTCGTCATCCACAGGCACATAAAACCCGCCGCCGTATAACACTCCAAAAAACGCGGATACCATATCCGCCCCGCGCTCCATATAAACAGCGACAGGCCCGGATATATCCCTACCAAGTAAAAAACTCCCAACCGCCCGCGCGTTTTCATGCAGCCGCGAAAACGTCATGCCGTATTCACCGTCCGTAAAGGCAATCTTATATGGAAAAATTTGCGCAGTACGTTCCAGGTATTGTAGTATATTAGTCATTGCACTATAACCCCCGGGGGTAAGGTTTCGGGATCGTAAACATAATATCTGTTAGAGGCACCCCGTGCCCGCGTCCGCTCCTGCGCCCGCGCTTCGGTGAAATGGAATCCGCCGTCGCCGGAGTTGTGCGGCGTGGCGTCAAAATGGTGCCATCCCTGGCCCACGTCGATGAGGCTCCACCAATGCCTGTTATTACCGCCGTCCCGTTGCAGCGTTATGTTGGGTATACCCGTCATATCCAGCATCAGCGCGGATGTGGCGTAGAATGTATAGCAGTCGCCGTTTCTTCTTACAAGGCCGTTGTGCGCGCCGGTTATTACATCGTCCTTGGGGCCTACAGTCGTGTATCCGATATTACGCTTAATCCAGCCATAAATGGCGTTAGCCTTCGCAAAATCCGTCATTTCCTCCGTGATAATGGTGTCAAGCACCGCTTGGGCCATTTCATAAACCTCTTCCGGGTCAATGGCGGTAACAACCACTTGAACCGGTACACGCGCCCTGTTTCCGCTGCTGTCGGCGGCTTCATAGTATGCGTAATACGTCCCGATCCCGGATAAATCCACCTCCGAAGCGTCAACGGTGAACTCAACCTCGCCGTCCCTTCCGTCTATCGCCGTAACGCCCCGTCGGAAAGCAACCGTTCCTCCCTTGACAACATACAGCGTCCGCAGCCCGTAAAATACCGGCGGTTCCAAATCCGGCACAATATTCAACGCCGCTTCAACCAAAGAAATGTTGCCGAACGCGTCCTCAAGTGTGATAATGGCGATATGCTCCCCGGGCTTATCCCAATCCGGCGTAACCGCGAAATAAATATCCACCGGGCTATGGTCAAAAACATCCGTCACAAACTCCGAAGCCTCCACGGGCAGCCCTACATAAGTGGTAACCTCCACAGCGGCGGCTTCCGGCGGCAAGGTATCCGCCACGCTTACATATACAACAAACACTTTCTCCATAACCCACATTTCAATGGGATACAAGCCTGCCGCATTAAAATTAATGCCGTCAACATCCGTTATAAACGCCGCGCTGGCGCGTTCCGTTTCATTAAACAGGAAATCCCCGGGGCTTATTTCCTCAAAAGGCATACCATACTCGCGATGAACCGTCCTCACACCGTCCAAAACGTAGAGGTATCCGCACAAAAGCGTCTCGTTGTTTCCCTCGTCCCGCAAGCTGACCCATACGACCTGCTCGCCCGGCTTATCAAAATCAACGGGCTGGTAATAACTCACGGTCACGCGCGTCGCGTCGCGGATATCGCGTACAAAGGACTCCGGCTCGATTTGCTCGCCCCTCATGGACAATTGGTTTACAAAATTCCCCGTCGGCAGTACGGTGTCGGCTATTTTCAAAATGCTGGCATATGTTTTTCTGTTAAAAGAAATCTCAATAACAAACTCGCCCAATAGCGGGTTCGCCTGGCTGAAAACCGACATATCCGTTATAAATTCAGCCTGATTCCTGCCATCAGGGTTTTGGTCAGCCAAAAATGCCCAAACAGGAGGGATTTCCTCGCCCGCTTCAATAACAACACGTTCCCTGACAGGATGATTCTGCCCCGCGCCCATCGCCAGCGCCGCAAGCGAAACCGTCGACGCGCCCAAAAGCAAAAATATCACCGCAAACAAGGCTTTTCCCAGTATCCGCCTCATTAGTAAGCTCTCTTTCGTTTGTAATAATCTTGTAATATTATACAGCTTATTCCACCGAAATGTCAAGATAAGATGCAAGACGCAAGACGGGACGCCCGGAAGGGCGTCCCGCACATTTATTTATTATTAACAGTTTTTGCCAATCCTAATCAAACATTCTCAATCGGCAAAGCCCTCATGCGTTCCTCAATAACATCCCAGTTTATGCTGTCCATAAATTTTTTAATATAAGCCGCGCTGTCCGTGCCGTAATCCATATAATACGCGTGTTCGCAGACGTGTAAAAAAGGACTACGGAACGTTAATCGCTAACATTACCGTCAAAGCGGTAGTAGATATGAACGCTTTTCCGCTTATCGCCGAGAGCCCTTTCCGCAGCGCCAATCACGATTTTATCAATGAGCGCGCTTAAAGTTTCATTTGTAGGATGCTCAAGCATAAGGAAAGATTTGATTTCATTATGCCAATTCTTCCTTTGCGCTGATCGAAGCTTGGCTCCGTCAATCTTCTTTATCAACTTATCGCGCTCTTCTTTCTTTTGTTCCCGTTTTTTTTCAATACCAGCTACGTTTTTTTGGAACTCTTCGTTGTTAATTACCCCGTTAAGCTTGTCATCATATAATTTAAAATAGCTTGATTCAAGTCCGGCAAGCCTTGCGTCAATACCGTCAATCTTACGTTTGGCGTTCATTTCTTCTTCGTCATGAAGCTTGTTTAGCGTACCGTTGATTAATGAATCCTCACCGGCTGGCATGTGTTTCCGAATGTCCTCGCGAATGATTTTCATTAAAGTCATCTCGGAAATTGGATGCGGGGAACACTTCGACCGCCCGGTATGTACATATAGACAACAAGTATATGAGCGGTAACTCACGTCCTGTCCGGTTTTTGTTCTCCGATTGACCGTAGCGTGAACAAACTTGCTTCCACAATCCGAGCATCTCAACAAACCTAAAAACGGCACAACCTTACGCTTTGTCTTATCTACCCCATGGTCCTTCTCTGAGTTGATTGACCGTACCGCGTCCCATAACTCTTGGCTGATGATGGCCGGATGGGTGTTTTCGCGACGTACCCATTGGTCTTTTGGCTTAATAACCTTTCGATGGTTTTTATGAGAAATCGTTCCGCTCTTCAATCTTACCGAATGGCCAATGTACGCTTCGTTATGGAGTATTGCCCTTATGGTAGCCGCCACCCATACATTATGCTCGTTGAGTGTACTGTGCTTATTTGTACGTTGGTAATAATAATCACGCGGCGCAAGGATTCCGTTATTATTCAACTCCGCCGCAATCTTACAATAACTCAGGTTTTGTAAACGAAGATTAAATATCTTTAGCACAATGACGGAAGCATAACCGTCAATAGCCAAATATTTTGGGTTATCGGGGTTTTTAATAAACCCGTATGGCGCTTGTCCCCCGATATAACTCCCGTTTGCCGCGTTCGTCCGTACCGCAGACCTTATTTTCTTGCTTAAGTCCTTGAGATAATAATCATTCAGCAGCGAACGAAACGGTAAGAAATCCATGTCGCCGTCCGAATCGATCCCATCCGCAAGTGCCACAAACCTAACGCCCAAGGCAGGAAACACTTCATCGGTGTAATGTCCCGTCTCTATGTAGTCGCGTCCGAGCCTCGAAAGATCCCCATACGGTATAATAAGACTAAATCCAAATAATCCAGCAAAATCAAGGCTTGCAGGGTTTGCGGACAGTCACTTTCCACAATTATACCAATCAAAAATGGGGCAGAAAAAGCGGTCAGATAATGGCGATGTGTCATTACA
>WRAC01000047.1 GCA_009780415.1 Defluviitaleaceae bacterium
GCAGGGGCAGGATTATCGGCACGGTTTTTGGAACGCTTACGTTGGGGGTAATCAATAATATGATGAACCTCATGGGCCTGCCAAGCTTCCTTGTGGGCGCGATTCAGGGTTCTATAGTCATTCTGGCGGTCTTGCTGCAAAGAAGCGTTGTTAAGAGGGAAAAACAATTTTAATCCCAGAGCCTGTGCATACACGCGGTTCTGTAGTTATTCGCATTCTAGAATGCGAATAACTACGGGTTCCTAGCAGAACGGAAAATTCCCGCGAAAATCCGCCGAAAGCGAGATAATACACAGGCTCTCATAAAATTCTTGACAACGAAAAATTTATGGTGTAATATGGCAATGTACTGAATGACAATATGTCATTACATATTAATGAGGAGGAGAACCACAGTATGATGAAGAAAGTGTTCGCGTTAGTTGTTGTTTCCGCGCTGTGCCTAGCGATGTTTGCGGCGTGTGACACCGCTACGGCCCCGGCTCCGGCCGGCCCGGCTGCCGTCGCAGGCGACGTTGATCTAACCGATTTCGTTATCGACCCCTCTTTGATCCCTCAGGCCAAATTAGACACCACCCTGTACCTCGCGGTATCCATCCGCGGTGTTGACAACCCTTACCTTGCCACCATTTATGAAGGCATGATGATGTTCTCCGAGTATCTGGACGGCATCGGGCAGAAGCACGAAACCCAGCTTCTGGACTCCGGCGGCTCCAATGACAGGGAAGTTAATAACATGCGCCAGTTCGCCGCCAGAGCGGGCGGGAACGCCATCGCATACTCCGACCCGAACGAAAACGCTATCGCCGAAGCCCTTGCCGAGGCAATGGCTGAATCCGGCGGCTTTATCGGCACGGCATGGAACAAGCCCGCCGACGTAGGCCCGATGGATTACACCCCTAACTGGGTAATACATACCTCTCCCGACAATGTTAAGAGCGGTTATGAGATTTCCGTGGCGCTCTTCGAGTTCATGGGCGACAGCGGCAAGGTTTTTGTAGTTGAGGGAATGCTTGGCAACACCGCGGCCTCCGACCGTTACAAGGGCTTTGAAATGGCGCTGGCTGAGTATCCCGGCATCGAGGTAGTGGGCCATGATACCGGCAACTGGGCGACGGCGGAAGCCTTAAATCTTGTTGAGACTTGGCTGAACATGCATCCCGATGTGGGCGGCATTTGGTGCGCCAACGACAATATGGCTACCGGCGCGCTTCAAGCCCTTGACAGAGCCGGGCTTAGAGGCACGGTAGGCGTAGTCGGTATCGACGCCAATACGGACATCGTGGAAGCCGTACGCGACGGTTACGCCGTAGCGACGGTATCCTCAAACGGCTGGCTCCAGGGCGGCTACACCCTCGCCATCTGCTACGCCGCTTGGACCGGCTTGATCGACGTCGCGTCCCTGTCCCCGGATTACCGCGAGTTCGCCACACCCGCACTGCTTATCACCATTGACAACGCGGCGGACTATCTCGCCAATCCTCCCGTATTCGATTTCTCCAGGCCTTTCGACGCTAAAGACCGTTAAGAAAACACGTATTTAAACGCGAAAACATATTGACATAGGGCGGGGTTCTTAAATTCCCCGCCCTATTTGTGAATTATAATCAAATCCAAACAGATAGGAGTTATGGATATGGCGCGGGAAGCAAGGGCCTCCATGTCGATAACAGAGGAGTTCGCGGCAAAGATAAGGAAAGACAATCAAAAAGATAAAATCATACGGTTTGCACCCATCATTGTGCTTGCCGTTATGAGCCTGGTATTTTCCGCCATAAACGGCAGGAATTTCGCCTCAGTGTCCAATTTCACCACGATACTTAATCAGCTTGCGATTCCGCTGCTGGTTGCGCTGGGATTGACGTTTGTTATTATGATTGGCAGCATAGACCTTTCGATTAACGGCACCGTCGGCATGTCGGCGGCGTTCCTGGGCGTCCTTGTGATGAACAGCCGCAACGGCATGGACCTGGGGCTTGCCGGGGTGCTGCTTGCGGTGTTGGCAAGCGTCGCCGTCGGTATGCTGATCGGCCTTATACATGTCCATCTCAAAATACCGTCGTTTATGGTTTCATTCGCGTTTATGTTCATATGCAGGGGGCTGGGGCTGTTGTCATATCAGGGCAGGCCGCCCAGAATACTTGACCCTGTTTTGACCGAGATTCCCCGCATGTCTTTTCTGGGGATGCCGGCAATAACGTGGGTGGCGCTGTCCGTGCTGCTTTTATGCATATTTATTCAGGAATATACCGCGTTTGGGCGATACATATACGCCGTGGGCACCGATGAAACCATCCTGCATTCCGTGGGCGTCAGCGTAAAGCGCGTTAAGGTTATGGTCTTTACCCTCGCCGGCTTTTGCTTCGGCATAGCGGGCGTTTTGGGCGGCATACGTCTGGGGCAGGGGGATGTTACGGTCGTCGGGACGGGGCTGATGTTCCCGGCGCAGGCGGCGGTTGTCGTCGGCGGAACGGCGCTAAGCGGCGGCAAAGGCGGCGTTATCAACACCGTCGTCGGCGTTTTTATCATGACGGTGCTGTTTAACGGCCTTGTGATAATGCGCGTTAACCCCTACATAAGAACGGGCGTTGAAGGGCTTATCATACTGGCCGCCGTTACGCTGACCGTGGCGCGCGGGGCAAAGGTTATCAGTAAATAGAAAGGGGGGCGCCGGTTTTGAGCGGTCAAACTGTAGGGGCGAACTGTGTTCGCCCGAACACGATTCAAAATGAAAGGAAGTTGATATTTAGCGCAAAGGACATACATAAGCACTACGGCGCGACCCACGCTTTGAAGGGTGCCGGCATCGACATCCGCGAGGGCGAGATTATCGGGCTTGTAGGCGAAAACGGCGCGGGCAAATCAACGCTGCTGAAAATAATTATCGGCGCGGAGGAGCCCTCCTCCGGCAGCCTGACCATGCACGGCAAGCTCTACTCGCCAAGGAACCCGATGGACGCAAACCGCGCAGGCGTGGGCATGGTGTTTCAGGAACAATCGCTTATCGTCAGCCTGACCGTAGGGCAGAACCTGTTCTTCGGGCATGAGAGGGAATTTTCGAAGTTTAGGGTTATAAATTGGAAAAAACTTTATAAAGAGGCCGCGAGCGCCTTAGCCGATGTCGGCGCGGGCGGGATCAACCCGCGCAAAAAAGTCAGCGACCTTAACTTCGCCACGCGCCAGATGATCGAGATTGCCAAGGTCATTAACGTCACCAAAGGCGCGTCCGGCGAGAAATGTTTGATTTTGCTAGACGAGCCGACATCGGTTTTAAGCGAGCATGAAACGCGGAACCTGTTTGAGCAGATGAAAAAGATAGCGGCCAAGGGCCATGCCGTCGTGTTCGTATCCCACCGGCTGGACGAGGTGCTTGAGATCACTGACCGCGTCTATGTCTACAAGGACGGCGAGGGCGTGGGGGATTTATTAACGCCGGAAGCCACGGAATCCAAGCTCTACGAAATGATGGTAGGGCGCACGGCGTCCGGCGAATATTATCAGGTAAACAGGCAGCGGGAGGCGCAGGAGGAAATAATGCTTGAAGTGAAGGACCTGGGCCTTAGCGGGGTATTCAAGCATGTCAGTTTCCAGCTTCGCCGGGGCGAGATTCTAGGCGTTTGCGGCGTGGTCGGCTCCGGCAAGGAAGAGCTCTGCGAGGTCATCTGCGGCGACGAAAAACCCACTTCCGGCGAAATGTACATAAAAGGTAAGAAAGTCGTATTTTCATCCCCGGCGCACGGTCTGCGCGAAAAAGTCATTATGATACCAAAAGAGCGGCTGGCGCAAGGTATAATACGCACGCTGTCCATTGAGGACAACATAGCGATTTCCAGCTTGAAAATCCTGTCAAGGAATAAGTTTGTAACCGTTAAATCCGTACGTAAACAGGCGTTGGAATGGATCAGCCGCTTGCGGATTAAAACCCGCGGCCCGCGCGAACTGTTGATGCGGCTTTCCGGCGGCAATCAGCAAAAAGTGGTGTTCTCCCGTGCGCTGGCAAGCAAATGCGATATACTGGTTCTAAACCACCCGACCCGGGGCGTTGACGTAGGCGCGAAGGAAGAAATTTACACCCTCATCCGCGGCATGGTTACCGAGGGCAAGGCGGTTATCCTGCTTGGCGATACTCTGGATGAATGCATCGGCATGAGCAGCCGCGTAATCGTGATGAAGGACGGCTTGGTGACGGGCGAATTCGCCGCGCCGCCGGACGGCAAGCCCGGCCAGGTTGACGTCGTCAGCCTGATGATGTAGGGGAGGAGAAAAAATGTCAAAATTAAAGATGCTGTCAAAAATAAACATCCGCGACAATATCATCCGCTATTTCAGTTTTTCAACCCTCATCATATTGTTGATATTCTTCTCCTCACAACACGTCAATTTCCTTGGGACGGCTAATTTACGGACTTTGCTTTCGGACAGCGCGCCGCTGTTGATTATGGCCGCCGGTATGACTTCCGTGCTGCTTTTAGGCTCCATCGACCTATCCATGGGTTCGGTTTGTTCCGTCGCGAACGTTATAACCGTTATGATAATAAATCAATTCGCTCCCCGCGGGGCTTCTCCCGGCTTGGCAGCAATCATTGCCCTCGTTGCGTCAATTGCGTTCGGCGCGGCTTCAGGGCTTCTGCTGGGAACGGTGCATGTTAAATTTAAGGTTCCGTCGTTTATCGCGTCCCTCGGGTTTATGTCCATGTGGCAATCGGCGGCCCTGCTTATCACCCCCGCGCCGGTTTCAATCGCACGTGTTATGCGGGATTCGGTTGAGTGGTACAGGGTGGTTTTCGGCGTTGCCGGCCTGCCGCTGATATTAGCCATGGGTTGGGTCGCGGTTGTATTCGCGTTCCAGAAAAAACTGGCATTGGGCCGCGCAATCTACGCTATCGGCGGCAATGAGCGCGCCGCGCGTATAGCCGGGTTAAGCGTCGACAGAACCAAAATCACCGTTTTCGCCGTAAACGGCGTGTGCGCCGCTTTAGGCGGGTTTTTCCTTGCCGCGAAGCTCCGCAGCTCCGCCCCGACTGTGGGCGACCCATTCACCCTGTTGATCGTAGCGTCTGTCGCCCTTGGCGGAACATCCCTAATCGGCGGGCGCGGCGGCGTTCTTGGCACGGTTCTGGGCGTGTTTACCGTGGCGGTAATTGAGAACGGCATGAATTTCATCGGTGTGGATCCTTACTGGCAGAGCATCGTCTTTGGCTTGTTCATCCTTGCCGCCGTCGCGATTTCTATTGATAGGTCGGCCAGGGGATTGGTGGTTAAATAACAATCTGGGAGCGCGGGCGTCCCGCCCGCAGAATCGCCGCAATATTGAAAGGAGTTAAGCAATGAGACAATCCAAACTGTTTCTTCATTTACCCGATTATATCAACACCCCGGACAGCATGGATATTGACAGGAAGGGCAATCTTGTCCTTTCATGCCCGAATTTTGCGGATGTGTCTACAACCGGCTGCGTTGTCCGCATTTCAAAGGGAGAGCGCAAGGTTACCAAATGGTTTGACGTGCCGGTTCACCCGGTTACGGGCGTTGCCAGAAACATGGGCATCGCGGTTGTACACAGGAAGGATGAGGTTTATGATATCTTCCTCTGCGACAATCAAGGCTGGTCGGGCAATGAGGCGCTTATGTACAAGGGCAGGATGCTGAAGGTCACCATGGACGGCGATAAAATGGTTAAATGGGCGACCATGGCGGACAATATGGAGCATCCCAACGGCGTGCGTTATCTAAACGGTTATATCTATGTTACGCAAAGCCTTATGACCCCGGTCAATGACCCTTCCGGCAAGCTGGTGTCGGGCGTCTACAAGTTCCATGAAGATGATGAAAACATAAATATCACAAACACACTGGAAGACAAAAACCTTATTTGCGCCTATTTAACGCACAACCCCGATTGTCAGTACGGCATGGACGGTATAGTTTTTGACAGGGAGAACCGGTTATATGTAGGCAACTTCGGCGACGGGGAAGTGTTCCGCGTCACATTTAACGATGATGGGAGCGTAAAGGAAAACATATCGTGGGCAAAGGATTCCAGCCAGCTTACAACCACGGACGGCATGATCTTTGACGATGAAGGGTATCTGTATATAGCGGATTTTTCCGTCAATGCCATTGCGCGGGTTTCCCCCGACGGCAAAAGGGTGGAGCGGCTGGCGCAGTCGCCGGATAAATCAGGCTATGAAGGCGGTCTGGAACAGCCAGGCGAGCCGATTATCTACGACGGTAAAATCGTCGCGTCCTGCTTCGACCTTGTGACGGGGCCGGATAAAATAAACACAGGCCACGAAATGCCCGCGACGCTGGCTTATCTTGATATGGATTAAAGGAGCATGAAGATGAAAACATTGATTGTTGATAAAAATGGCGCGCTGTCAATCGGTGAAGTGTCGAAACCGTCCATTAACGAGTATCAGGCGCTGGTAAAAATGATTGCCTGCGGGGTGTGCAACGGGACGGATACTAAGCTGATTCATGGTAATTTCAAGGGTTTTTCTTATGAAAAGGACTATCCGATGATGCTTGGGCATGAAGGGGTAGGGCGAGTGGCGGAAGTTGGGGCGAAAGTCAGCGGCTATAAAGTTGGCGACGTTGTGCTTCTGCCCTTTGCCGGCCCTTTGGACGGGGTTCATTGCGGCTGGGGCGCATATTCCGAATACGGCGTCGTTAACGACGCCAAGGCGCTGGCTGACGCGGGTATCGCCGTTGGAGCCGCGTCCTTCCCCGATTGCGCCTTTGGTCAGAACATCGTCCCGCCCGATATTGATCCCGTCGATTCCGTTATGATCATAACCTTACGCGAGGTGCTCAGCTCAATCAAAACCTTCGGTATAAGCGCGAACCAAAGTGTGGTTATCTTTGGCTGCGGGCCGGTTGGGATGACGTTTATCCGGTTTTTAAGCCTGCTGGGTGTGCATCCCATCATCGCTTTCGATATTGACGGCAGCAAGCTTGAAGCCGCTGTCGCCAATGGCGCCGCTTACGCCTATAACAGCAACAACCTTGACGTTGCCGGTAGCGTACGTGAAATTTGCCCGGGCGGTGTGGACTGTGTAATCGACGCGGTAGGGGTGCTTGGACTGATTAATCAAGGGTTAAGGCTGATTAAAGACCGCGGTAAAATCTGTTGCTACGGCATTTCCCCCGATTGCAGGATGGAATTGGACTGGGCGGACGCGCCTTACAATTGGAATATCTGCTTCCAACAGTTTCCGTCAAAAATCGAAGAAGGCGAAACCCACGCGCAGATTCTGGCGTGGCTTCGTTCCGGGGCGATTAATTTGAAAGACTATATCTCGGATTATGTAGAGTTCAAAGATATAATCAGCGCCTTTGAACGGCTGGAACGGCGGGAAATTAAATTGAAATGTGTTATAAAATATTAAATTACCGATAAATCTCTACGCTGAACTTATTCATATCGCCGCGATATCGGGCGATGGAGTACTCTACGGGGCGGCTGGGGCTGCCGGAATAGCCGACGGTTTTTACAAGGCTTATGGCGCTGTTCACGGCGATTTTAAGCAGACTTGCCTCATTACGGCGGGCGTTGACGGCTTCAATTTCGCGCCGGACGCGGCTGACTCGTACGCTGTAATGCTCTTCGAGGAGGTCGTAGAGAGATTTTTCGTTGAAATCCATGTCAAGCAGCCCCGTAAAATCCTCGAAGGGCAGGTAGGTCTCCACGTACACCAGCGGGGATTCGTCGGCAAGGCGCAGTCTGCTTAGATGGATAAGCGGCGCGCCGGGCGCGATTTGCAATTTTTCCGCCGCTTGATGGAAATTTGTTGAATCGGTGATTTTTTCCAAGGTTAATACCTCGGTGCGGGGAATCATGTTTTTAGCGCGCATTTCGTTGTTGAATGTTTCAAGGTTGCTTAAAAAACGCGCGTCTATTTTGGGTTTGGAAACGAACGTGCCGCGGCCTTTGTAACGGTTCAGGTATCCCTCGACCACAAGTTCGTTCAGGGACTGCCGGATGGTGGGGCGGCTGACCGAGAGCATGGCGCAGAACTCACTCTCGGGAGGGAGCATGTCGCCCTCCTTTAACCCTCCTGTTTCGATCATAGATAATATCTGCCGCTTTAATTGGTAATACAGCGGGATGGGTATGCTTTTATCCAGGTTGATTTCGCGGAATAATTTTTCCATGGAAGCTCCCTTAATTATGAGCCGCTTCGGCAAGCGACTGATATATTGGTTTAAGCTGAACATATGTATCACGGAATATTTTATACAGCTTCTTATAAATATCCGCCGTGCTTTTGTCAGGCTCGATGCGCCTTACCGGTTTGTTAAGGGTTTCCGCAACGGAAAAATCCTTGTACGCCCCTATGCCCACGCCGCCGCAGATAGCCGCGCCCATGGAGGTAGCCTCTTCGAGATACGCGGGTACCAATAACGGCTTTTGCCAGATGTTAGAGAGGATTTGCAGCCATACATCACCCTTAACTCCGGCGCCTATCATGACAATTTCATCGGCGGGGGAATCTTTTTCCAGGATGTTTAGGATCGTTTTAAGGTTAAAGCCGACGCCCTCCAAGATGGCCCGCGCCATATCCCCTTTGCCGCTGGTGATACCAAGGCCCACAAACGCGCCCCGTGCGTTATGGTCCCACAGGGGCGAACGCTCGCCAAGCAGGTACGGCAGGAAGAGCAGGCCGTTTGCGCCCGGCTCCGTATATTCAACCAGCTTGTCAATAAGCTTATACGCGCTTACGCCGGCGACAAACCCGGCATAGCCCTGCTCGCCGCAGAGCGCGTCCCGGAACCAGGCGTACGAGTAGCCCGCCGCCTGCATTGTGCCGCAGGGGGTGTAGAGGCTGTCGTCCAGGTGGAACCAGTTGAAGGTGCGCATTTCCGGGTCGAACACGGGCTTTTCCGAGGCGGTGGATATCCACGACGATGAACCGACGACGTTATAAACCTTCCCGGCCTTGACGACTCCCGCTCCCACGCACGCGCAGGATCCGTCCCCGCCGCCGATAACTACGGGCGTGCCTTCCGGCAGGCCGCAAAGCCGCGCCGCTTCCGCGGTTACCTTCCCGGCGATATGAGCGGAGGGATAGATATCGGGTAAAAGGCTGCGCGGGATACCGAAAGCGGAGAGCAGCTCCTGTGACCATTCTTTTTTATTGATGTCCAGAAGGTTTGTGCCGGAAGCGTCCGAATACTCGGTCACGATTTCGCCTGTGAGCTTGTAAATGATGTATTCCTTGGCATGGAGCATTTTTGCGGCTTTGGCGTACAGCTCCGGCTCATTGTCGCGTATCCACAGGAGTTTGGCGGCGGAATATGAGGCGCTTAGGCGGTGCCCGGTAATTTTATAGCCGTTTTCCATCCCGGCGCGTTCTGTCATGTATTTTTCCTGAACGGAGCTGCGGGTGTCGGCCCAGATAAGCATGGGGCGTAACGGTACGTTGTTTTTATCGACGATCAAACAGCCCATCATCTGAGCGCTGAAACAGGCGCAGGCTACTTCAGGGGCTGAAATTCCGGTTTGCTCCAGTAACTGCTTTGTGGAATCGCATACCGCGCGCCACCAGTCGTCCGCGTTTTGCTCAACCGCGCCGCTGAACGGGTAGTATATGGGGTAATCGCATACCAGGCTCCCTTTGAGGGTGCCGTCCAGCGCGTAGAGCGTCGCTTTGTTACCGCTTGTGCCCAAATCATGGGCTAATATATATTGCATTTAATCACCAGCCTTTTATATATAGAATGATTATATCAATTAAACGGTTAAAAGTAAATGTATATTGTCATTACAATATAACTTATATAGGAGGATGTTTTAATGGCTTACCTGGAAGGGTTATTCAGCTTGAAAGGAAAGACGGCGCTTGTAACGGGAGCGGGACGGGGCATTGGGCAGGTTGTTGCGCTGGGCCTTGCTAAGGCTGGCGCGAAAATAGTGATTTTCTCCCGCACCGGCGCGGATGTGACGGTTGAAATGATTAAATCGGCTGGCGGGGAGGCCTGGAGCCTTATTGCTGACGTTACCGGCGAAGAAGAAGTGGACAAGGGGCTTACTAAATTGCTTGAGCTGTGCGGCTCATTGGATGTCGTGTTTAACAACGCCGGGGTTTGCGTCCATAAGGATACCTTCGGCGCGGCAATCGCGCAGTGGCGCGAGGTTATTGACATAAATCTGACCGGGGAGTACATCGTGGCGAGGGCGTCGGGTAAAATCATGCATGAGCGCGGAATCCGCGGGTCTATCATCAATATGGCTTCCATGTCGGGCACGATAGTAAATGTGCCGCAGTGGCAGGCTTCGTATAACGCGTCCAAAGCGGGGGTTATCCATATGACGCGTTCTCTGGCGGTGGAGTGGGCGCAGTACGGAATCCGCGTGAATTCAATCAGCCCCGGGTATATAAATACCCCTATGTCCGTGGATACGCCGCAGTGGCTCCGAGACGCTTGGATGCCGCTTATACCTCAGGGGCGCATGGGCGAGCCGGAGGAATTGATCCCGGCGATTCTGTATCTGGCGAGCGCGGCTTCGGGATATACGACGGGGACTGATGTTATTATAGACGGCGGGTATGCGGCTAGGTAACTTCGGGCGGGACGCCCGCGCTCCCAGTCTATAGTCCGCCTAATTTTCCGTATATGCTGTGCAGTGATGAAAAGACCTCGGCGTAGATATCCTTCCGTTTTTGGTAAAAATCATATAGCGCGGGGTCGGGAGCGACGGTATCGCATACGGAAACGGATTTTTCAATCCGTTCCGTCAGGTCGTTGTAAAGCCCCACGCCGTATCCCGCGATAACGCAGCAGGCAAGGGCCGCAGCGTTGGTGAGGTTTATCGTTGATACGGGCACACCCAGCGCGTCGGCCTTTATTTTTTTGAATATACGGCTGGCTGAGCCGCCTCCTACGCTGATTATGCGTTCCAGACCGAGATTTGGCGACAGCTCGCGCATGATATCGGTGTATATGCCGTATTCGTATGCGATGCCCTCCATTATGGCGCGGTACATATGGGCTGTTTGGTGCTTCCAGCTTAGGTTTATATAACTGCCGCGCGCGAGGGTGTCGTTCGGGCATACGCGCCCGGAGAAATGCGGCAGGAACAGGAGGTCTTCGCTGCCGGCGGGTGCTTGCGCAGCCATACCGTCAAGCTCGGCGTAAGAATGGGTTTTATTCAAAACATTGTCGCGCAGCCATTTGAGGCACATGCCGCCGCCGTTTATATATGCCATTGGTGTGTAGAGGCCGTCAACAATGGAGGATGCGAACAGCATGGTTTTATGCTTTGTGTCGGGGGTGAAGCTGTTTGCGGCGAAAGCCAGCACCGAGGCGGTACCCGCGATATCAAACATCAGGCCGCTTTTAACGATACCCGCGCCGAAGCTGGATGCCGCCGTATCGCCGCAGCCCGCGACCATCGGCGTACCTTCGGGCAGGCCGCATTGGGCTGCCATTTCATTTGTCAGCCCGCCAACCTTGTCGTAGGGTTTTATGATGCGCGGCATTTTAGCGGCGTCTACGCCCAAGGCATGTAAAAGCTCTTGCGACCAGCGTTTATTCGCGGTGTCGGCAAAACCGGAAAAGTGGATGTATGTATAGTCCGTATAGGCTTCGCCCCCGCTCAAGCCGCACATGCGCATAACGCAATATACACCCGGCAGGACGAAGCTGTGGGTATTTTTATATGCATCGGGATGCTCGTGCTTCCACCAGAGGATTTTGGGGCCATGGGCATAGGTAACGGGCGTGCCGGTTATGGAGATTACCTTTTCCTCGCCAACATCAAGAAAAGGCTGCCTGTACGCGCCGCAGCGGGTGTCCAGCCAGCTGTCGTAGGGCGTTGACGCCATGCCTTCCCTGTCCACGCCCATGATGCCCGCCATCTGACCGCTTAAACCGATCCCGGCGACGCGTTTGGGGTTAATTCCCGAGCTTTCCACAACTTGTTTGACGGTGCGCAAAACCGAACCCAGCATCTCCTCCGGGTCTTGCTCCGCCGCGCCGGCGGAGGGATAAATCAGCCTTGATTCCTCGAAAGCCTCCTGAATAACCTCGCAGTTTTCGTTAAGCAATGAAGTCTTTGTGCCCTGTGTCCCCAAGTCAACGCCTATCAAATAATACATAAGATTACCCCGTTTAAAAAACTATTGCCTGTTTTAAACCAACGGCAGACATTCCGTTCTCAAAGGCTTTATGGATATCGCTCAATGCGTATCTGTGCGTTATAAGCGCATCGACGGACACAAGGCCCGCGGCAATGAAACGCAGCGTTTTGCGGTAGTGGCTGTGCGACGCGCGGGTCGTTCCGGTGACGCTTAACTGCCTGTAATGTATGGTATTAGCGTTAAGCAGGACAAGCTCCCCGTTCTTTGGCAGCCCGCCGAAAAAGTTTACCCTGCCGTCCAGCGCCGCAAGCTCGAACGCGCAGCGCTGGGCCGCCGCCGCGCTGCACGCCGTGACAATAACGTTAGCGCCCGCGCCGCCTGTTTCCTCCAACACGCGTTCCGGCAGATTATCCTTGACGGCGATGATGGAAGGCTCGATGGAAACGCATTCGGCGAGCCTGTCCGCGGAAATGTCGTTTAGTATAATCTTGGCGGCTCCCGCCATTTTCGCAAGTTTCACGTGCATAAGGCCGATGGCCCCCGCGCCTATGATAACCACGGTTTCGCCGGGGTTTACGCCGTATCGTTCAAAAGCGCTGTAAACGCATGATAAAGCTTCATTTCCGGCGGCGGCCTCAAAGCTTACGCCGTCCGCAATGGGCGTGACGTTGCCTAATCTGACGGCCGCAGCGGGGATTTTGACGTACTCGGCGAAGCCCCCGTCCATATGTACGCCGATGGCGGTTAGCTTACCGCAGTGGTGGCTTTTACCCGAAACGCACAAATCGCATACGCCGCAGCCGATGTTGGGCGCGACAGCCACGCGCTGCCCCTGTTTGAAGCCCGAAACCCGCATACCCGTTTTTTCGATTATCCCCGCGAACTCGTGGCACAGCACGAGCGGGCTGTTGCCGTCCGCGCCCGCGGCGCCGTTTGAATACATGCGCAAATCCGTTCCGCAGATTGTCGCCGCCTTAACGCGCAGGAGGATTTCATCATTGTTAATTTCAGGTATGGGTATGTTTTCGACGCGTAAATCGTTTTTACCGTATAATCTGGCTGCCAGCATATGATTACCCCTTACGTTATGTTTATTATGCGCTTCTCTATAATCGAGCGGTTTCCGGCGGCGACTACCTTTACCGCCATCTCGCCGTCCAATCCTGTGGCTCTCGGCGGCGTTCCGTTTGTGATGCTTTCGATAAATGCGATATCCTCGTTCAGGTAGGCTTCCTTGAACAGCTTTGTCCAGCTTGAGACCATCGGGTAGGAGCCGTGTTTGGAATCCGCGGCGCATGTAACAATGGCGCTGTCGTTCAGGCGGCCGATGAATACGCAGCCCCTTGTGCCAAGCACCTCAACCCGGGAGTCGTAGGCGTAGCCCACGCCCTGCGCGCCGTCTATCATGCCCTGCATACCGTTTTCAAAGCCGGCGGCGACGATGAAGTTGTCGTAAAAATCGGGGTAGTCCGTTTTGGCTTCGGGGGAGCGGTAGTTGCCGCCAATGGCGTAAACCGTGCGGAATTCGCTGCCGGAGAACCAGCGAAGGGTGTCGATGTCGTGGCTGCCGACCTCGGCAAGGGGGCCGTTGGATTTTTGCAAATCGTACATCCACGGTTGCGGGACGCTTGGACCGCGCGTGTTTGAGCGCACCATCACCACATCGCCTATTGCGCCGGAATCAACGATTTCCTTTGCCTGTACAAAACCCGCGTCAAACCGTCTCATAAAGCCGATTTGCAGGATAACGCCGTTTTCGGCGGCGGCGCGGTTCATTTCCTGGCATTCGCCCACCGTCATTGCCATGGGTTTTTCGCAGAGTATATGCTTGCCGGACTTCGCGGCGGATACGGCAATCTCCGCGTGGAACTTGGTGGGGGTGACGATTACCACGGCATCGGTGTTTTTGTCTTCAAGGGCTTGTTTATAATCCAAATAGTATGTATCAATTCCCAGCTGTGTGCAGGCGCTTTCGGCGACATGCCCCGCGGGATCAACAATCGCCGTAAGCCGCGCGCCCTGTACGTTTTTAACAAAGTTGACCGCGTGTATCATCCCGGCCCTGCCACCGCCTATTACGCAAACCCCGATTTTACCCATAACATACTCCTGGTATTTTTTAAATTATTATAAATTGACAGCTTCGTGTAATGAAGGTATAATATCAGAAACAACTATTAAATGCAATCAATTTATGTAATAAAGGAGAATACGCGATGTCAGCGGCGCGTCCGACGTTGTACTTCATTGGCGTAACAACGAAATCGTCCTCAATAATGAAGGTTTTTCCAAAGTGGGCGGAGGCCCTTGGGCTAGAGAATACGGCCATTGAGGGGATTGATTTGCCCATTCACGCTCCGGCGGAGGATTACCGCAGGGTTGTGGATTTCCTTAAAAACGACCCGCTTTCGCTGGGCGCGCTGGTTACTACGCATAAAATTGACCTTTTCTACGCATGTAAAGACATGTTTGATTACATAGATCCATACGCGGAGGAATTAAGCGAGGTTTCGTGCCTTTCCAAAGAGAACGGAAAATTCCGCGCCCATGCCAAAGACCCTATTTCCAGCGGCCTTGCGCTTGAGGATTTTGTGCCGGATAACTTCTGGAGGGATCATGGGGGAGAGGTGCTTTTACTGGGCGCGGGCGGCAGCTCACTGGCCATGTCCCTGTATTTCGGGCAGGAGAAATGGGGCGGGAATGTGCCGGGGAAAGTTACCATAACCAACCGCAGCGCACCGCGCCTGGAGTCCGCCAAAACCCATCTGGCGCGCGTGGCAAAACGGATAAACCTTGATTGCGTCCACTGCCCGGCCCCCGCCGATAACGATAAGCTGATAGCGGCGCTGCCGGCCCATTCCCTTATCGTCAACGCCACAGGCCTTGGCAAGGACGCGCCCGGTTCGCCCGTCACGGATAATGTAGACTATCCCGCGAACGGCTTGGTTTGGGAGATCAACTACAGGGGGGATTTGCTGTTTATGAAACAGGCTCTGGCGCAGAAAGACGCGAAAAACCTGCATGTCGAGGACGGCTGGATTTATTTTATCCACGGCTGGACGCAGGTTATCTCGGAAGTGTTTAAGATTCCGATAAAAGGCGAAACATTGACCAAACTTAGTAATATCGCAAAGAGTATATAGGAAGCGGGTGTTATAATGTTTGACTGGAATAAAGGCTTTGTGCTTGATTTTGATAAAGCGACGGGTTTGTCGGCGGCGGCGGGTTCCACAAAGCGCCCGCTTTCCCGCATGAGGGGCATGTATTCGGATACGGCTGCCGAAGCCGAAATGATTAAAAACAACGACCCGCTGGTTTATGAGTTTTATGAGCTGGGAGCGCCTGATGACGCGGGGGATGTCGCCGCCGGGACTTCAATTGTGTATCCCGGCAAGGTGGGGGAAGAATATTTTATGACCAAGGGGCATTTCCATACTATCTTGGAAACCGCTGAAATATACTATACCCTGTCCGGTACGGGATATATGCTGACGGAAAACACACAGGGCGACTGGCGCGCCCACAAGTTGGAAGCGGGCAAGATGGTGTATGTGCCCAAGGGATACGCGCACAGAAGCGTCAACACCGGCGATACGCCCCTTGTAACTTTCTTCGCTTTCCGGGGCGACGCCGGGCATGATTACGGCACAATTGAGGATAAGGGTTTCCGTAAGCTCATCGTTTGCCGCGGCGGGGTTCCGGAGCTCATTGACAATCCTAAGTGGAAGTGAATCAACAGCGGGTACATACCGTTTGCGGCGAAATATTACCCGGGGATTTGGGCTTATTCATTTTGGTGGGAGGTAATTTATGAGGGTTCTAATAACTCCGCGTTCTTTTGGCAAGACGGACGCGTACGCGTTCCAACTGCTTGAGGAAGCCGGGTTTGAAATTGTTAAGAACAACACGGGCGGAATTCTGACGGAGAAACAGTTATCAGAGCTGATTGGCGGCTGTGACGGCGTTATCTTGGGCGTGGACCCGCTGACGTCAACCGTGCTTGATAAAGCGCCGAATCTGAAAGCGGTAGCGAAATACGGCGTTGGCGTGGACAATATCGACCTTGCGGCATGCGAGGCGCGAGGGATAACGGTGTCGCGCACAGTAGGCGCAAATGCCGAGGCTGTAGCGGATTATACCTTTGCGATGATGATGGCGGCTGCCAGGAAAATTATCCCGATTGACGGCGCGTGCCGTAAATCCGATTGGAGCAAAGCGGTAACCGTGGATGTTTACGGAAAGACCCTTGGGTTGATCGGCCTTGGCGCCATCGGCAAAGGCGTCGCGGCCCGCGCAAAGGGCTTTGGCATGAGGATTCTTGCAAGCGACCTGTTTTGGGATTTCAACTACGCCAAGAGCATGGGCATACAGAGGACAAGGCCCGAGCAGATTTACGCCGAGGCCGATTTTATAAGCGTCCATACTCCGCTTACCAATAAGACAAAGGGAATGATTGGTAAAGCACAGATTGAGATGATGAAATCCACGGCGATTATTATAAATACCGCCAGGGGGGGCATTATTGATGAGGACGCCCTGCTTGAGGCATTGCGGAACGAAAGGATATACGGCGCGGGTATTGACGCGTTTGAGCAGGAGCCCCCGACGAATACGGCGTGGTTTGAGCTTCCAAATGTGGTTTTAGGCTCCCATTCCGCGGCCTCCACCATTGGGGCCACTGAACAGATGGGCCGTATGGCGGCGAAAAATCTTATACGTGATTTGGATATCCTCCGAGAGGCTGATTTGGCATAAGTGTAGTTTCAATTCCTTAATCTATTTAAAAGCGCTTGAAAATAATCGTGAGGCGGGGTTTCAAAAATCATTTTTTCGTTTGTTGACGGGTGGACAAAACCCAATACACCCGCGTGGAGCATTTGCCCGGCAAAGGGTTGGTTTTCCGGCCCGTAAACCTTGTCGCCCAGAATAGGATGCTTTAAATGGGCCAGGTGTACGCGGATTTGGTGCGTGCGGCCTGTTTCCAAGCGGGCTTCGATATATGAGGCATTCCCGAAAACCTCTATAGGTTTGAAATGTGTAATGGCTTCGCGTCCGCATGGCTCGACAGCCATTTTTTTACGGTGTGTTTTATGCCGCGCTATTGGCTGGCTCACGGTGACAGCGGATTTAAAACGGCCCGAGCAAACCGCGACGTACCGCCGTTCCACGCTGCGCGCCGCAAGCTGCGCCGCCAATGACCGGTGCGACGCGTCATTTTTTGCAACGGCTAATAACCCGGAGGTATCCCTGTCGATACGGTGGACAATGCCGGGACGCAGGATGCCGTTTATGCCGCTTAACTCACCGCCGCAATGGCGGAGCAGGGCGTTTACCAGCGTACCCGTGTAATGCCCGGGCGCGGGATGCACAACCATGCCTTGCGGCTTGTTTATTACTATGATATCGCCGTCCTCGTACATGATGTCCAGCGGTATGGGCATGGGCGGGATGTCCGAGGGTATTGGAGCGGGGATCAGCAATTCAACGGTGTCGCCGGGGTTCGGGCGGTGGCTGGGTTTTACGGCCTTGCCGTCAATAAGTACGCGATGTTCGTCTATCAATTTCCTTATAAACGAGCGTGAGAAATCAAAGCCTTCGGCGATAACCGCGGAAGCAAGCCAAATGTCTATACGCGCGCCGGAATCAGGGCCGGCCGTTATCCGCAGCGTCGTCACCGGGTTTTCCTTTCTTTTTTGCGGGGTCTTCCTTATAGAAGAAAAGTATCAATACCGACAGTAAGATAGTCCCGCAGACAATATACATGTCGGCTACGTTAAACACGGGAAAATTGATAAACTCAAAATTCAGGAAGTCCACGACATATCCCTGGCGGAAACGGTCTATGCCGTTCCCCAGCGCGCCGGCGGCTATGACTGCCATCAGCGCCCTTGTAAAGCCGGAGAGCCTGTTTTTGGGAAGCTTGATGTAAAAATAAACCATTGCGCCCAAAACCACCGCCGTAAACGCCAGAAAGACCCAACGCCCGCCCTGCATTATACCGAAGGCCGCGCCGGCGTTCGTGTGGTAGCGGAATTCGATAAAGCCCGGTATAAAGGGCCTGAAACGGATGGGCTGGAGCCGCGTTACCGCCAGCCATTTGGTGAATTGGTCGGCGAACACCAGAACGGCGCAGCAAACCGCGCCAATAATGTAAGACATGGTATGAAAATCCTTTCTGTGTGTTGGATATATATATTGTAACATATTTAACCGCAAAAAGCATAAAAAACATAAAAAATTCTAGAATTTGTGTTATAATGGTTGAATGGGAATTAAAGAGATTATTGATTCGTTCGCGGCGGAAAAGAATATAATAGCCGGCGTGTGCGGCGCTGAACCGCTGGATACGCGCCCGGGCCGCGCCGCGCAGGCTGATGCCCCGTTTATTAATTACACGCCGGAGCAGCGTAAAGCTCCGGGCAGCCTTCTTAAAGGCGCGGAGAGTATCGTCGTTATCGGCGCGGGTTATAACAGGGAGCTGCGATTTGAAC
>WRAC01000048.1 GCA_009780415.1 Defluviitaleaceae bacterium
CCGCCTTGCGAAACTTAGCGCAGAGCAATTGGCAAAGATGTGGGCCATGTACATTGCCGGAGAGTTCGGCGGCATGAACGAGACGATGGCGCGGCTTTATAAATTGTCGCCGAAGCCGGAGTTTATTAAAGCGGCGAAATTCTTTGACAACGAAAAGCTGTTCCTGCCTATGGCCGCCAATATAGACACACTTTGCGATATGCACGGCAATCAGCATGTTCCCCAAATAATCGGCGCGCTGGAGATATATGAGCGCACACACGAAGATTATTATTATAATATAGCCAGAAATTTCTGGCGGTTCGTTACCGATGCGCATTGTTACAATATTGGCGGCTCCGGCGAGGGCGAAATGTTTAAGGAACCCGGTTATATCGCCGCGTATTTAACGGACAAGACAGCCGAAAGCTGCGTCAGCTACAATATGATGAAGCTGTCGCGGATGCTGTTCCGTTACGAACCGGTTTCCGGCTATATGGATTACTACGAACGCGCCTTATATAATCACATAGCGCCCAGCGGCGACCCAAACGGGCCCAGCGGCGGCTCCGCGTACTTCACGCCGCTGCGCCCCGGCGGGCAAAAAAGCTATGACGAAAAATCCAATTCATGCTGCCACGGCACGGGGCTTGAAAACCACGTCAAATATCAGGACAGCATTTATTACACGAACGGCGATACCCTTTACGTCAACTTATATATAGCTTCGGAGTTGAGTTGGCGTGAAAAAGGCGTGGTCATCACACAAAGCGGGGATTTCCTAAAGGATCAGCGGGTTATTTTCGATATCGGGCAAAGCGCGCGTATTGATTTAAGGCTGAGGATGCCGGCGTGGCTGGAGGAAAAGGCGGAAATAAAGCACAGCGGCGTAATGCTCGATTTTGAGGTCAAAGATGGTTATGCCGTAATCAACAGAGACTTCGCACCCGGCGATAAGCTGGAAATAAGCCTGCCGTTTACGCTGAGGCTGGAAAAAGCAGCCGATGACCCCGCCGTAGCCTGTTTGTATTACGGGCCGCTGGTGATGGTTATTGATAACGACAGCCAGCGGTTCATTGAGCTTTGTATAAATGACACGAACCTTTTGAATAAGACGGGAGACTTGGAATTTACTTTTGAAGGGTTCAAATTTATACCGATAATGCTGGCGCACAACGCTCCCTATCACGCTTACTTCAATTTAAAGTAATCTCTTAGAAAGACAGGTAGTTTTTGCTCATTAGTTATGGTATACTATCGGTGGGGATAGGAGCTGACTTTAATGGATACCGATTCACGCCGCAAACATATTTTAAGCATTATTACCGGGCAAAACTCGCCTGTGAGCGCCTCGGCGCTTGCGAAAACCTTGAATGTAAGCCGTCAGGTTGTAGTCGGCGACATTGCGTTGCTGAGGGCGCAGGGGCATGAGGTTATCGCTACGGCAAGGGGATACTTGATTCCGAAATTCAAGGAATCCAACCGGTATATAGGAAAAATAGTATGCCGGCATACGCCTGAGAATACCGTGTTTGAGCTTTACGCAATGGTTGACGCGGGCGCTTTTGTTATAAACGTTATAGTGGAGCACGAGCTGTACGGTGAAATCACGGGAAATCTCAACCTCTCAAACAGGGACGATGTGGACGCTTTTATAGAAAAGGTCGAATCCTCCGAGATTAAACTGCTGTCTGAGCTTACGTCCGGCATCCATCTGCACACGGTTGCCTGCCGGGATAACAAGCATTTTGAGCAAGTGTGTAAAACATTGGAGGAAAAGGGTTTTATAATAAAATAAATAATGCTTGACAAGAGGAAAATAAAGCCGTATACTTTACATGTGTCATGACATATGTAAAGTATACGGCTTTTTACTTTAAACGAGAGGAAAATCTAAATGGGTGTTTTAGGAATATCGTTGCTTTTTGTAGGAATCGTTCTTGTTATGAACGGAGCCGGCCGCTTTTCCAATATAGACGCAAAATCAACGGCGTTTATGAATGTTGTCACGGGATTTGTAATTATTATATTGAATGTAGTGGGGATAGCCCGGGCGGAGACTATCTTCGATTATCAAAATATCGCCTCAGGCTTTCTTTTCGGCTTCACTTACATATTTATAGCGTCGAATTACCTGTTTAAGCTAGATTTGCGCCCGTTTGGATGGTTCTCGCTATTTGTCGCCGTTTACGCTTCAATTATGGCGATAACGAGTTACGAAACGGACATCAGGTTCACATTGCTGTGGGGCGCGTGGGCTTTATTGTGGCTTGAGGGTTTTTTAGAATTAGTGTTGAAAATAAAGCAATTGGGAAAGTTATTCCCATATCTGGCGATTGCCATCGGTATCTTCGCGGCGTTTATCCCCGCAATGCTTATGCTGTTGAATAGATGGTAATTGCAACTTGGCATAAGGAGTGAAATGACAATGAAAAAGCTGTTGCTGGTCGTTGATATGCAGAATGATTTTGTGACCGGGAGTTTGGGAACCCAGCAGGCCGTGGATATTGTGCCTAACATAAAAGACAAGGTTTTGGAATTTCGTATGGAGCGCAACCCGATTATTTTTACAAAGGATACGCATTACGATAATTACTTGGAAACACAGGAGGGGAAAAACCTGCCCGTCGCCCACTGCATCAAGGGAATGCCCGGGCATGAAATCGTTGGCGGTTTGGACACAAGCGATTGTTTTATATTTGAAAAAGGCTCCTTCGGATCTCTTGAATTGGCGGAATATATAAGCAAGAGGGAAGAAATAAGCGAAATCGAGATATGCGGTCTGTGTACGGATATTTGCGTTGTTTCAAATGCCTTGATCATTAAGGCTAAATTCCCCGAAATAAAAATAACCGTTGATTCAAACGCTTGCGCCGGCGTTACGAAAGAAAGCCACGAAGCCGCTTTGCTGGTTATGAAAATGTGCCAGGTAAATGTGATAATGTAAGGTCTTGCGCTATTAATACCAAGTTGTTGACATTAAGGCCCCACTGCTGTACAATGGTTTAGAAAACCGGGGGGCCATCCATGCATAAATACATAATTAAGCGCGTTTCGATGATGATACCCATCTTGCTGGGTGTAGTATTAGTAAGCTTTTTTATCGTGTATTCAATACCCGGCGACGGTGTACAGATGCGATTGGAACACAGCGCTACTGTAGCCGCTTTCATGGTCAGGCCAAACGCGGCGGAGCTGATTGAAGAATACAGACAGGCGCTGATAGTGGAGCTGGGGCTTGATAAACCGCTCTTAACGCGGCTTTGGAATCATTACCTAAGCTTAGCGCAGCCATATTTGGGAATCCCGCGCGCGTTTTACGGTTTTTTTTGGACAACATTAAAGCTTGCGTTAATCAGCTTTCTCGTTACGGTGGTCATCGGGATACCGCTTGGCGTGATAAGCGCTTATAAACACGCAAAGATATTTGACAAGGTGACGTTTTATATATCGCTGCTGTTCGCATCCGTACCCAGCTTTGTTATGGCTAATATTTTAATGCAATATACATTTTTCAGCTACAACCGCATTATCCCGCAGCATGTTGTTCTCCGCCCAAACGACAGCCCCTTACGGTGGGTTATAGCAATCATCGCCGTTTCGTTGTGCAGCATAGCGTTAATAATGTTTAACACGCGCTCCGGCATGTTGGAATCCCTAGGGCAGAACTACATATTAACAGCCCGCGCAAAGGGAGCTAAGCCTATTTCAATTATATGGAAACACGCGTTCAGAAATGCCATGATTTCAATCATCACGATTGCCGGTGTCCATTTCGCCGGTCTTTTAAACTTCGTAATCTTTGCGGAAACCGTAGCGCGTATACCAGGCATTACAAGGCTTCTTATGCCGGCAATACACGCAAGGGATACCCACACTATTCAAAGCATGCTGCTACTGATCGGTATAACGGTGGCGATTGTCAACCTGATTATAGATATCGCATACGCTTTTATAGACCCCCGCATAAGATCTCAATACAAATAAAAATGATTTACGCAATGTTAACCGAGTAAATCCTTGACAAATTCATGCCGCTGTGATACAATCTCAATGTTCTTTGGGCTGTCGCCAAGCGGTAAGGCACCAGACTTTGACTCTGGCATTCGTAGGTTCAAATCCTACCAGCTCAGTTTATTCCACGCATGATTACATTTTCTGCGCCGCGCGTTCTTGTGCGGCTTTATGTTTTTAAAGCGAAAACGAAAAATCTATTACTAGGGAGTACAATATGAACCCAGCAAATATCGTGTGTCCAAATTGTAAAAAAGCCTTTGAAATATCCGATGCCTTTTCGCATCAAATTCAGGATGAGCTGCAAAAGGCGAAAACCGAACAATCAGAATCACTGCGTAAGGAATATAACATTTTCGCTGAAACTAAAATCAGGCAAGCCGTCCAAAATGCCGTAACGGAAGCGCAAAAAGCGGCTGATCTCCGTCTTACGCGGGAATTGCAATCCGCCAAGCTCGAACTGGATAAAGCAAAGCAAGCAACTGAGCTGGAATTGGAAAGAACAAGGCAGAGTACGGAGCTTGAACTTGAAAGGCTTCGCAGGCAAGCTGAAAATCAAAAGGAAAGCGAAAGACAGCTGCGCGGGCAATTATCGGCCTTGTTGGAAGAGTTAAGCAAAGCCGGCAAAGCCAAAGATGATGCCGAACTCGCCGCGCGCAAGGAATTATTGGGAAAAGAGAAACTAATCCGCGAGGAAGCGATACGCACGGCTTCGGAGGACTTTAACACCAAAATCCGCGAGCAGGAAGAAGTTATCGGAAGGCTTCGCGAGCAGCTTACCACAGCCAAGCAAGTAGCGGAACAGGGATCCCAACAGCTTCAAGGCGAGATTCTGGAGCTGGATATTGAGCAAAGCCTGCGCGGCGCTTTCATTTTCGATACTGTTGATGAGGTAAAAAAAGGTGAACGCGGCTCCGACATCCGCCAGATTGTAAATGAAGCGCAATACCAAAATTGCGGATTAATTTTATGGGAGTGCAAAAACGCCAAGACTTATCAGGCAAGCTGGCTTGGTAAATTAAAGGATGAGCTTGTTATGGAAAAAGCCCAGATCGGCGTGATTGTGTTTAACTCTGCTGACGGCGGTGATTTCAAACAACTCGCGGATAACATATGGCTTGTAAAACCACGCTACGCCGTAATGCTTGCTACTTTTCTGCGCGAAGTCTTAATAAAGGTGGCCGTCGCCAACCGCAACAACGAAGGGAAGGACGTTAAAGTAGAAATGATTTACAACTACTTGACAGGCGGCGAATTCAACAACCGGATCAGATATATAATTGAGTCTTACGACGAAATGGCAAGGCAGCTGGATATTGAAAAGAAACAAGCCCAGAAGCGGTGGGCGGCGCAGGAAAAAATCCTTGAAAAAGTAACAAGCAGCTTTTATGGTATGAGCGGCGATTTGCAGGGCATCGCCGGGAAGGATATTATAACACTTCCCTCCCTCGGCGATGACGACGAAATACGGCTATTCTAATCTCCAGCCGCTTACATCCAACTGGCCGGCCCAATTGCTGCCCACGGCGACAACCGTTCCGTCGGATTTTAAACCTATCGTGAAGTCGTCCCCGGCGGATACGGCGATAATATCCGTCCAGTTGTTTGCGTCCGCCAGGCTTCGGCTGTCTCCCCCGGCGGATACCACAGTTCCGTCCGCACGAAGCCCGACGGTGTGGATGTCCCCGCCGGAAATAGCGATTATATCTGTCCAGCCTCTTACATTAAGCTGGTCGTAATTATTTCTGCCTGTTGCCGCAACCGTCCCGTCGTCCCTCAAGCCGACCGTATGCGACCCTCCGGCGGACACGGCGATTATATTGTCCCAGCCGCCCACATTTCCTTCTCCGTCCCAATTCGGTCCGGCGACGACAACCGTGCCGTCCGTCCGAAGCCCAACGATATGGTATCCGCTTCCGCTTACCGATATATCGGTTATGCCGCTCCATCCGCCGGCATCATGCTGACCGAAATCATCCCATCCGGCGACCAGTACCGTTCCATCTGATTTTACCCCGGCGGTAATGCCTTCCCCGGCCGATACAGCGATAATATCGCTCCAACCGTCCACATCCAATTCACCGTTCCAATTCGGACCCGCCGCAACGACCGTTCCGTCCGATTTAAGCCCTACGGTATGAAATTTTCCGTCAGCTACGGCGGCAATATCGTTCCAATCGCCGATGTCCAAACTGCCGAAATCGTCAAGACCTATGGCGGCAACCGTCCCGTCAGGATTTATGCCCAAAGTACGCCCGTATCCCGCGTATAACCTTACTGACACGGGACTTTGCGGTATGCTGTTGGATACCGGCTCACCCGTCCGCTCCGGTCTTGGGTATAAAGTAATCAACGAAATGGGGGCGTCCAGCGCTATGCGCCTGGCTCCTTCGAAAGCGGTTATCTTGACATACTCCGTTATGGCGTCGTCTTGGATACGGAGAGCTACGTCCCACCCTGCCAGCCATTCGCCCGAAACCACAATCTCGTCCCTGAAAAAGTGGAACTCAAGGTCGCGTAAGTCGCCCGGGTCTATTTCCTGCACCATACTGCCGTCCGTTTTCACACGCAAAAGGGTATGAAAGTATGTCATAACATAGAGCCATTCGCCGTCCAGCCAAAGTGCAGACACACGGTCGTCGATTCCCGCGTCCCTGACATTAAAGAACCGTGTGTGCTGACCGTCCTGTACTTTATATATGTCATAAACCGGATCGTCGCCGGAATAAGCAACAAGATAGAATAAAAACTCGTTATTCCCGCACAGCTGCATATGGATTGTACCACCGCCCGGTGCGTCTGCCAACCGGCTTCTTTCACCCGTGGTCAAGTCGGTTATTAAATATGTAATCCCGTCCTCCCAATTATTTTGAAACTCATTACCCCTTGTATCATATGTGTCAAAGGGGTTAAAACTTGATTCCTTTGTATATACTTTATCATTCAACACCATCAATTCACTTTCGGCAAAATTACGCCAGGGAAGCGTCCAAGTTTGAAGAGTTTCCCTTGTGGCAGGGTCGATTTTAATCAAATCCACCGTATCGACGATTATATCCCCATCCTGCCATATTCTGACATGATTATTTACGAGGTATATATGCTCACCGTCATAAGACATATTCCAGAACCACATTTCCTTGTTATTTTGGTCGTCCCAAAAAACCTCGCCTGTGGGTAAATGGACGGACGGTATTATAAAATTGCCGAAATTACCGAAAATTTCTATGGCATCCCGCGTAATTTCCCGCTGATAGTAATAATAATCGCCCGCCAAGAAATGAAACCCGTAAATCCCGGTAAAAGCATCTTTCGGGTCGGTGTAAATCAATACGGGTTCGCCGCCCCGTTCATTTGGAATAAACCAAATCTGTCCGCGATTATGCGGCAGGAAATATGCGCCGCCGGCTTCCATAAATATTCCGGAATCACGCGCAAGCGTACCAAAGCCAACATCGGCGTGTACGGAAAACGAAGGCGTAAAGCTGACAGGGGTTTCATCGCCTTCATCGTTGTATTCGCATTCCTCATCCACGCACTCGCAGGGCGGGCAGCAATCCTCGTCATCGCAGAAACAAACATCCGCGCAACCGCCGCATCTTGCGCATATAAACACACATTGGCAGCAATCACAGGGTACACAGCAATCTTCGTCATCGCAGCGGCATTCTTCATCTATACAGCCGCCGCAGTATTCGCATAGTTCACATTTGCAGCAATCGCAAGGCTCGCAGCAGTCTTCATCATCACAGCAGCACTCTTCTTCAACGCAGCCGTTACAATCCCCGCATATCTCACACTCACAGCAAATACACGGCGGGCAACACTCCCTGTCGTCATCCGGGCCGTCACAGCATATCTCCTCCGCGCAGCCGCCGCATTCTTCGCACAGCCTGCATTCGCACATATATGGAGGCGTATCGCCGAAGCATACGCAAGGCCGGCATTCGCAATCAGCGGCCTTGCAGGGCATTTCCTCACCGCAGGCCGTACAGCCTCCGCATTCACCGCATATCGCGCATGTACAGGGAACCGGCGAGCCGCCTATGCAATCGCAGGGTACGCATACGCAACCGTCCGCGGTACAGAATGTTAACCCGTCACAAACTTTACAACCGCCGCATTCGCCGCATATTGCGCATATACAGGGAACCGGGGGTTCGTCATTAACGCAGCCGCAGGGTACGCAGGCGCAATCATCGGCGCCGCATTTCCTGAATTCGTCGCAGGCCAAGCATCCCCTGCACTCACCGCAAAAAACGCACTCACATTTATCATCCCGCTCAGGCGGCGGGGGTTCAGGCGTAGGAATGGGGGTTGGGGCAGGCGTAGGTTTAATCCCGGAAACAGGCTCCCATATCGCGTAAAACGCCGCGTTCCCATCAATAACACCGGTATTGCCGGGATTATAACGCTTGCCTGACCCGTCGGTAGCGGTTGCCCATCCCGTAAATCTATGCCCGGTTCTTGAAAGGCTTCCGCTGCCCAGCACTATAAATTCATCGTTTATGTAATATTGCATGGGATCAACCGGCGGCTTTCCGGCAGTCGAGCCGTTTGCGAAGTACTGGACGGTAAATTGTTCTGCGGTTGGAGGCTCTGCCGTTGGTTCCGGCATTGGCGTTACAATATACGCTCCGTCTGTTTTAATGCCGACGGTATGGAATATTCCGGTGTCAATGGCGGTTATGCCGCTCCAGCCGCCCACTTGTAACTGCCCGTATTCGTTGTCGCCCGCGGCAACGGCTGTTCCGTCCGGTTTCAAGCCGATTGTGTGCGCCAGTCCCGCCGATACGGAAACAATACCGCTCCAGCCGCTTACCTCCGACTGGCCGTAATCATTCCAGCCCGTTGCGGCAACCGTTCCGTCACGTTTCAAGCCGGTTGTATGCATACCTCCGGCGGCTATGGCGATTATATCGCTCCATCCGCTTACTTCCAACTGGCCGTATTCATCCCAGCCCACGGCAACAACCGTTCCGTCCTGCTTCAAGCCGACTGTATGCGTCCCTCCGGCCGCGACGGCAACTATATCGCTCCAGTCGTTTACGTCCAACTGACCGTATTCATTCCAACCCACGGCGACAACCGTTCCGTCCGCTTTTAAGCCGGCTGTATGCGTAAACCCCGTCGAAATGGCGACTATGTTGTTCCAGTCCGCAACATTTAACTGACCGTCTTCATTCCAGCCTGCGGCAGCAACCGTTCCGTCCGATTTCAAGCCGACTGTATGGCCCAATCCGGCTGAAATTGCGGTTATACCGCTCCATCCGCCTACATCTAATTGACCGTATCCATTACTTCCCACGGCAACAACCGTTCCGTCCGGTTTCAAGCCGGCAGTGAAATCCCCGCCGGCGGCTACGGCGGTTATAGCGCCCCAGCCGCTTACGTTCAATTGGCCTTCATGGTTGATGCCAACGGCTACGGCTGTTCCGTGCGGTTTTAAATCAGCTTGCGACGTCCGTATATTGTTACCATGGCCGTTGTTTTGGCTAAAGCCCGCAAGAAATATCGCGGCAACCGTGATAAAACAAATGTATAAACGCTTCATCTAAAAACATCCCCCCTGTGTTATCAGCCATGCCGGTATCACGTATAGCCGTCCCGGAACTGCCGCGTTAAGATATCCATCCATCTTTCCGCTCAATCTTATATTTGATTACCGGTTAATTTCTTCTGTCCTCGTCCCTATCGGGAACAGGCATAGGAATGGGAGCGGGCTCCGCAGATCCGGCGGGAGCTGACGGTGCCGCCGGAGCGGACGGCACGTTAACCGTTACGTTTACGTTCTGGGTTCCGCCGCGTCCCACAAGACCGCGCTTTTCAAGGACGTTTGCGGTGTGGATGGCCTGCACAAGCTCGTTCTTTACGACCTTTGCGCCGATAGGCCATAACAGGAATTTAAGCGCCTTTGCCTGAACGATACCCAGGGGAATAAGGATGATTGAGACAAAACACAGAAGCATTGAACCAAAATTGAGTAAAAACAGTATTATCCCTATGGGCAGCCATATAATATTAAGTACGGTTTGCACAGTCTTTTTGATGGGCGACATGTTCCCCGGGCCTTTAACAAAGCTTTCGCGTACAATCGACTTGCCGAAAGGCAGATACATAAGCTTGGCGTATTCAAACATTGCCAGGCCGATAGGCGCGCCGAGTATGGTGATAAAGAACAGGCCGCCTATTATCATGTACAGGGTGCCGAGCCACCATCCGAAAAGGACGAACCATATCATGTTTCCAAGTGTTTTCATAACGATACCTCCAACTTTTTATTATGTACCTGACATCAGCATACCATAAGCTTTTGCCTTTGGGTATAGACAGAATTCATTAAAATATGGATTATCTCACGCGGTGTCTAAGGTTGCCGGGAGTTTAATTGTTACGGCCGTGCCCTCACCCAGCAAGCTGTTTATGGACAAGCCGTATAATTCCCCGAAGCGCAGGCGTATCCTCCTTTGTACGTTGGAGAGGGCGACGTTATCAAGTCCCGGTTCGAGGATGTTTCCGGACCACGCGGTTTCCAATGTATCTTGCAATTCCTTTAGTTTTGCCGGAGCTATGCCTGAACCGTTATCGGAAATCTCAATTAGAATTGCATTATCTTTTATGCAGCCGCGTATTTGCATCACCGCGTTTCCATCCTTGTTTAACAATCCGTGAATAAGCGCGTTCTCAACGACGGGCTGTAAGATAAAGCCCGGTATAAGATAAGTCGCCAGCACGTCGTCCACATAATAATCAACGGTAAACTGGTCGTCATAGCGGATGTTCATGACATCCACATACTGTTCAATCATTTCAAATTCTACAAACAGGTTACGGAGCGCGTCACCATTATGCCTGTGTTTGATGATTTTGGCCAAGCCATCGGCCATGCGCCCGGCTTTCTCATTATCGCCGCGTTCGGAGAGGGCGCGGATGCTTGTGATTGTGTTGACCACGAAATGCGCGTCAATTTGGGTATTCAATAAACCTATCCGCATATCGCGCCGCAGCAGTTCCGCGTCAAACAGCTTTTGCCGTCCGTCAAGCAGTTCATTGTAGTTATTTTCCGCCCGGCTTAACAGAGCGTTGATTGCAAGGACAAGGGACTCGAAATCGGGCTTACCGGCGGCCGGGAGTTCGGAAAGCCTTCCGCTTAGCTCCCCGCCAAGGGACGCGACGCCGCCGATTACGCTTGTCATGGGTTTTACGAAATAACCTGACAGATACCGGTATAAAACGACAATAGTTGCCAGCAGAACGCCAAGCACGGCAAACGATACCGCCAGAAACAACGTCCTGCCGGGAAACATGGCTTCATTTCTTACAACCGAGGCGATAACAATGTCGCTTCCCTCAATCATTATGCGTGAAACCATTCCATATTCGCCGTTAAGCTCAGAGTCTTTCCTGCCTTCGAGACCGCTGTCGCTTGACAGCAAAATAACCCCGTCATGAATAACCGCTGTGTCTATGCCCGTAAGCATATTAGAGGCGTTCAATACGCTCCGTTTCCTGTCAAGATGTGTAAGCAGGACGACAGTGCCGACGCGTTCAGGTATTTTTCCTATAGACGTATTTATAACCCTATGGACCGGTGAACTGTGAAAAAAGTATAACGCGCCGTCCAGCTCCGTTATCGTATAAAGCGCCCGAGCCCAGCGAACCCTGTCATACAGCGTATCGCAGGCGGCGTTTGATAATCCGCCTGAGAAACGGTAATAAGCCCCGTCGGAGTTTATCGTTATCACGTTATCGGTTGAGGAAATGGGATAGGCGGCGTTTCGTATGATTTCCGAGGCGATTTCCACCTTTGTATAATACTCTTCGACGGTACGCGCCGCTAGAAAATCCTGCACATATGATGAAGCGGTGATAACCTCGGCAATATTTCTCATGCGCAAAAATTCGGCGCTGACTTGGTCTAAAAGGCGTCCAACCGCCAGCTCCGCGTTTTCAACAGCGCTTTGGCGGAATGAATCGTATGTTACGGTATGATACCCGAACCATAATGCCAAAATGAGCAGGGCATATATTATCAGCGCGGCTATAAACCTTTTGTAAAGCGACGCCCCTCTCATGGCTCGCTCTCCCTGTATGCGGTAGGCGTGCAGGAATACGTATCGCGGAAAACACGGCAAAAATAAAAATAATCGTGATAACCGCATAACGCCGCTATTTCTTTCACCGTTTTTTTAGTAGCTTTAAGAAGTGAGGACGCTTCTTCCATCCTGATATTTGTCATATAGGCGGTAAATGTAGTTCCGAGATGGCGTGAAAACAAATTACATATAAAATTTGGCTTTAAATTAAATCTCATGCCGGTTGATTCCAAGGTGTGCTTTGCCGTAATATTGTTGCGCAGGTACGCGGCAATAATGTTAAGTTCGGGCGACGGAGTTTCTTCCCGGCTTGTTTCGCCTTTTTTATCCGCCAATTTATAAGAGAGCTTTTCCAGTAATGCTTGTAAATCTTGCTCCGATACCGGTTTAATTATATAGTCAAAACCGTCCGTCATGAAGAAACGCCGCGCTTCCTCAAATTCCTTGTATGCGCTGACAATAACAAACTCGCCGGTATAACCGGATCTTTTAAGCTCTGCCATCAATTCAACGCCGTTTAAGCCCGGCATTTTCAAATCGGTGAAAACAACGTCGGGCTGCGTTTCCTTTATTAATTCAGCCGCGGCATGAGGATTTACGGAATGTCCGGTATTTATGAAACCGCATTCCAAAAAAACGGGGGATGTCATAAAGGATTCTAAAACCAGCGGTTCATCGTCAATAAAAAATACACGGTACATATTCACGCACCATCCCGTTGTTTTTCTTTATTATACACCGGACCGCCCTGCATTTGTATAGACAGGATTCATTAAAATATGGATTATCTCACGCTTTGCCTTTTCATCCTGTTATAAGCCGTCTGCGCTATTTCAAGGTAATGTTCCAATCCCCAGTAATAAAACCCGCCGATATATTCCGCCCAGTCATCGTCCGATTCTATATCCTGTTCCCCAGTGATAAATGCGATAACATTCCGTTTAAGATACCTTTCAAGGTCTGTTCTGAGCAGGGGAAAACAACATTCCTCACGCGCGGCAAAGGTTATCTCGCCAACAAACTCAACGGGTTCATGCCCCCGATAAAGCATAGCCGCCTGTGCGTTCATATACTCGCCGTCGGTTGTGCTGCCTTCCCATGTTACGCCGTTTGAAAACCCGGGCCGCGATATATACGGGACAATTTGGTTAAGATGTTTGTTTTGCGATTTGTTCCAAATCTGATTGATAATGCGGATTGTGGCGGGAGTTCCGTATATGCTTATATCGCCTTCCCGCGCATATTCCCAGTCTACGCCATATTCCCCGTACCGCCCCATTAGGCTGGCCTCCACGCTCAGCATAAGGTCCAATAATTTAAACACTTCGGCAGGGTGTTCAGCCGCGGAGGTTATAACGCCGTTCGGCTTCGGCAAAGGGAGGCTTACCGTCGCGTAACTCGCTCCCCCCGGGCCGGTCAGCGGGCCGATTCCTACATACCGCCGCATTATCTCCGGCGAGTTTTGCAAAACTGTGAAGGTTATGCCGGGAGAAGTGAACGCGCCCAATATGTCGCGGGGATCGTTTGCCATTTGCTTATGCTGCTGGTTGCTTTGCGTAAAGCTGAACGGGGAGAAAAGGCCGTCCTGATATAGACCGTGCATATATTTAAGGGCTTCGCGCCATTCGTCACGGATGGGGGCATATCCGATTATGCCGTTTTCCAGCAGCAGGCGCCCGTGTTTTTCATCGTTATAAATAAAGGCGTTAAACAGGAAATCATATACTTGCTTGCCATAATGCTCCTCCGTCCCGGCCAAAGGAATCTCATCAATTGCCCAGTTGCGGTTGGGGCTGAGGGTCTTGAACGCTATAAGCATATCCCGGAATTCCGCCGTCGTTGACGGAACCGGAATATCCAAAACGTCCAGCCAGCCCCTGTTCACCCACATCACCTGACGGTACCTGGTGATAAGCGATGAACTGAAGCCGGGCATATAGTAAATCATACCGTCGGCTAAAGTCATATATTGTTTAATATCGTATCCGGCAAGCTCTTCCCAAACCGCTTTAAGGTTTACGCCGTGCTGTTCAATCAAGCCGTTCAAAGGGATTATAACGCCCCATCCGGCGTATTCCTGGAGATTCAGATTGTTGAAAATCTCATAGTTGCCGCTGCCGAAGCCTATATAGGCATCGGGCAGGCCCTCGCCGGTGGTAAGGGAGAGCAAAGCGATCCGCTCCGCGTCCTCCGCAGGCAGCCAAGTCATCTCAATTCTCAGGCCGGTCTGTTCCTCCAGCCACAATTTGTACAGATTGGTATCGAAATTTTCGATGAAAGCATTTTGCGGCGCGGCAAGCCGGATTGTGATTCGTTCATCAATTTGCCCGTTGTTTGATCTGCCGCAAGCGGAAATACCGGATAATATCGCGAAGGTGAGAATCCCTACGAGAATTTTTTTCACTCTGCTCATTTTTGTTCCCCATCCCGTTTTTGGCTCGCGTATATTTTACCATGCAAACAATGTTTATCATAATAATTTTCGTCCGCGTTATTCATAAAACCATACGTTCCGGGGCAAAATAACTGCGAGGTGAAAATCATGCCAAAATTCCAAAATATTCAAAACCGGGACTTATATGACGAAGAAAAAGCAGGGAAGAGGCACACGCCTCCTGATAACCCTGCCGATAACGCGCCAAAGGACGGTATTAAATCCAACCAGCGGCAACCGGTGCAATCAACGCCGGATAGCGAGTTATAATAGTTATGGGCGGCGTGCTGCCGCCCTTTGCCTATCTTCTGCCGAAGTTTATCATTCACGCAAGTACATAATTCATTGTAAGGAGGCGGTTATATCGTGTATAGTTTTTTCACTTATCACACAAGATTTAATGATTTTACGATAGACAAACATTTAATAAAGGATTGCCTCGGCGATACCCCTTACGCTAATCAGTTAATGTATGAAGTTGATTTAACATTAATGCAGGATGGCAAGTTTTTCTAGCAGTTACTTAATCAAACGCGCGCGGCGGCGTTCTATCGCTCCAGTCAGCGCGTCTATCCTTTCAACCCGCTTGTAGCCACGCCCTGCACAAAAAACTTCTGTAACGCTAAAAAGACAATCAGCACAGGCACAAGAGATATAACGGCTACAGCCATAATCAGACCGAATTCACTGGAATGCATACCCATAAAATTGCGGATGCCCAACTGTATGGTGTGTAGATTCGGAGTGGTTAAATAGAGCCTTGGCCCCAGAAAGTCGTTCCACACAAAGACGAACGTGAAGATGGTAAGCGTTGCCAGCGCGGGTTTTGAAAGGGGCAGCATGATCCGCCGCCAAATTCCGTATTCGCTCAATCCGTCTATCCTTGCCGCCTCATTCAATTCGTTTGGAATCGTATCGTAGAATTGCTTCATGAGGAAAACGCCCAAAGCCGTGAACGCTTGCAGAATGATTATCGCCATGTGGGTGTTAAATAAGCCCATGGCGCGAAGCATTATAAATTGCGGCACCATAAACACATGCCAAGGCACCGCGATGGTTCCCACATATGCCAGAAATAATATATTCTTGCCTATAAAGTCCAGCTTTGAGAAGGCATAGGCCGCAAAGCTGGACGTAAGCAGCTGCATTGCCGTCACGATTAAAGTCAGCCGTATTGAGTTCATCACAAATGTAAGCAGAGGAATCCTAGTCCAGATATCCGCGTAATTGCTCCACACAGGATTCCTGGGAAACCACTGGATTGGGACGGAAAACACATCCCTGTCAATTTTAAGGGAGCTTGAAATCATCCAATAAAACGGAACCAGCAGCAAACCGGCGAAGAAAATCAACGCTAAGTATACAATTACCTTTACAACTATTCGCTTCGGTTTTACGGATGCCGGCGTTACGGCTTTTGCGTTGGCCACCGTCATAATGTCACTCCCCCCTTATTCGTCACGGTACCGTCTGTTATACAGGAACATGGCTATTGTGACGCTGAACACCAGCAGGAACAAAACAAAACCAAGCGCGCTGGCATAGCCCATATTCCAGTTGATAAACGCCGAACGGTAAATATGCACTACCAGCATAGTGGAACTTGAACCCGGCATATTAACGTCCGTTGAGTTGGTAATCATTAAGACCTGATCAAAGACGCGGAAGTTGGTTATCGTAAGCATAACGGCGACAAAGAACGTCACATGCCTTAGCTGAGGCAGTGTAATATACGTAAAACGCTGGCGTTTTGAGGCGCCGTCCATTTCCGCGGCCTCGTACAGTTCGGCCGGGATACCTTGCAGGCCAGCTAAATATATAACCATAAAATAACCCATGTTCCGCCATACGCCAAAGAAAGCTATGGTTGGGATGACCCATGAATTATCTGCCGCCCATCTGGGCGGGCTGTCCACGCCAAGAGACATAAGCAGCTGGTTTACAGGACCCCAAGAGGGATGGAAAACTTGATTCCACACCGCCGCCATAGCAATTAAGGACGCGACGTGCGGGAAGAACATTACGCTCCTGAAGAAAGAGCGCCCGCGCAGCCATCTGTTGTTAAGCAGCACCGCTAACAGCAATGCGAATACCAATGTAATGGGCATTGAAAGGGCGGTGAAGTAGATAGTATTGCGCAGGGAAGGCCAAAAGAGGGGGTCGGATGACATGCGCCGGAAATTATCAAGCCCGATAAATGTAAATGTATTGGTAGCCAAATGCCATTCCATAAACGAAAGGCCTAAAGCAAACACCATAGGTATCAGCACAAAGATGCCGAACCCAAGCAAATTAGGCAAAATGAAACTATACGCAATCGTGTTTTTAGCAAGTTTACGGTTCCCGGTATTTTGCGCGGCCCCGATAAAATACAGAATGGGAATGACTATATAAACAAATATCAAAGCCCAAGCAAGCGCGCCGTTCCTGAATAAAAGAATCAGCAGCGCTATATGTAACGCAATACTGACTAAGGCAAAGGACAGCAACCGCCATCCTTTTTTTCCCATGCTGTTTGCGTTAACAAGCCCCGTAATTCCAAGAAACACGCTCCAAACCGCCAATACAAGCGTCATCCATCCAAAAAGCATAGGCAAATTCAATGGATTTGCCGGGAGAATATCCCTCAACACAGGCGTGCTCAACAAAAAATCGGCAATCCCTAAAAGGAAAGCCTGCGAGCCCGAAGCCACGGTTAAGCCATGTTCCCCCCGAAGCCACGCCAGAGTTTCCCGCAGATGCGAAAGCCCGGTGAGCCTGAAATTATCCCAAAAACCTTCAACAGTTGCGGAAAGCTCCCGGAAAACGTCCCCTGCCATAATAGTTAAAGCCGTAACTAAAAAAAGAACGCCCAACACAATAAATAATATACCGGATACCCTAAAAATAAACTTTCCCGGCGCGTCTTTCATAAACACGCTCCTTATTTAATTAAACGAAAAGGGGCGTATGCCGCCCCTTTAATCAAACATAAATACCGTCAAAACAATTATTCCAAGCCCAGAATGTCACGCCCGAACTGCTGGTTTATCATTTCGATGCCTTCCTCAATCGTAGCGTTGCCGGTCATTATTTCCGTATGGGCGGTACCGATAATGGAGTTGGCTTGAACCATCAGGGGGTGTACGGAGGCGTCAAGCACAGCCGCCACGGGCTGCAATGCCTGCCTGCTGGCGTCGTCCTGGGGGAAATTGGGAAGCGAGACAATCCTGTCAACAACGGCGTCGGTCATCATGCCCGGGAACTGGCCCACGCTTACCATCGCTTCGGCGCCAAGCGGGCCGCTGGCAAAGGCGAGGAAATCCATAGCGGCCTCAGCGTTGCGGCTGTTCCTGCCGATTGCCAGTCCGGTGAACCCGGCCGGAGCGGTTCCGTGCGCAACGCCTTCGGGAACCGGGAAATTGACGATGCCCCAGTTATCGACGACACTGTTGCCTGCCGCAAGGGCGTCGAGCTTCATGGCGATAAACCATGAGCCCATGTGAATCATCGCGCCTTGCCCGTTATACCACGGCACGGAATAGTGGATGTTGCCGACGGTTAAGTCGGCATGCGCCGGGGCATAGCCTTTTTGCTGATGGTCTATAACCATTTCATAATATGGAATCATCCAGTCGTATACGCCGTCAACCAATTGGGTGCCGTCCAATATGCCGAAAAGATGAACAACGGAAGCCCACCAATGGTACAGGTTGGCCCAGTACCCTTCCGGCAGGGCTTCGCCCAGTTCACGGATTAGCGCGTCAAAACCGGCGACGGTCAGCTCGTTGGTCGGATAATCAACGCCCGCCATGTCGAACAGATCCTTATTATAGAATACGACCCAGTGGTCTCTGCGGATGGGTAAGGTATATAGGGAGCCTTCCCATACAAGCTGCTGCTCAAAG
>WRAC01000049.1 GCA_009780415.1 Defluviitaleaceae bacterium
AGTATGGTGACAGACCTCCGCGTCCGGCAGGACAATATGGAGACAGGCCTCCGCGTCCGGCAGGGCAGTATGGTGACAGACCTCCGCGTCCGGCAGGGCAGTATGGGGACAGACCTCCGCGTCCGGCAGGGCAATACGGCGACAGGCCGTCGCGTCCGGCAGGGCAATACGGCGACAGGCCTCCGCGTCCGGCAGGGCAATACGGCGACAGGCCGTCGCGTCCGGCAGGGCAGTATGGGGACAGACCTCCGCGTCCGGCGGGGCAATACGGAGACAGACCTCCGCGCCCGGACGGCGCAAGGCCGGGGTTTGCGCCGCGCCCGGCAGGACCGGGCGGCGGCGGGCGTTTTGGCAGGCCGGGGGGAGCGGCGGGGCATGATAAAACCTCCGCAAAAGCCGCGCCCGCGCCCGATAAATCCGAACGCCAACAAAACCTTGAAGCAAAGAAAACGCATAAAAAAGACAGGCCGATTGTTGATAAAGAAGCCGCGGCTAAGGGAGCGAAGAGCGTAAAGGGAGTGAAACCCGCGCCCAAGACTTCGGGACGCCCCGCGCCCAGACAGGCCGTAGTTTCGCTTGAACCGAAAACCATAACGATCCCGTCGGTGCTTACGTTGAAGGAGCTGGCGGAAAAGATGGGTATTTCTGGGGCGGAGCTTGTTAAGGCACTTATCAAAAAGGGCCAGATGATCGGCATAAACAATGAGATACCTTATTCCCTGGCGGCGGATATCGCGCTTAATTACAATGTTATTGCCGAGGAACAGGTGGAAATCGATATCTTTGAGGATACCTTCGGCGAAGCGCCCGAGGACGAAAGCCTTAAAATCATGCGCCCGCCCGTTGTTGTCGTTATGGGACACGTTGACCACGGCAAAACCTCGCTGCTGGACGCCATACGCGACGCCGCTGTAACGAAAGCCGAGCATGGCGGTATTACCCAGCACATCGGCGCGTATCAGACATCGATAAACAATAAGCCGATAACCTTCCTTGACACGCCCGGGCACGAGGCTTTCACCGCCATGCGTATGCGCGGGGCGCAGGTTACGGACATCGCCGTGCTTGTTGTGGCGGCTGACGACGGCGTTATGCCGCAGACAATAGAAGCAATCAGCCACGCAAAAGAAGCCGGGGTTGAGATAATTGTCGCCATTAATAAAATTGATAAACCCAGCGCAAACCCAGACCGCGTGAAACAGGAGCTTACCGAATACGGCCTTGTGACCGAGGAATGGGGCGGCGAGACCATTTGCGCGCCCGTTTCCGCGAAGATGCGCGAAGGTATCGACCATCTGCTGGAAATGATCATCCTTGTGGCGGAGATGAAGGAGCTTAAAGCGAACCCAGACAAACGTGCCAGGGGCGTTATTATCGAGGCGCACCTTGACCGCGGCAGGGGTCCGGTCGCAACCGTGCTTGTACAGGAAGGGACGCTGGAGGTGGGCGACCATATCGTGTCCGGCGCGACTTACGGAAGGGTGCGCGCCTTGATTGACGCTACGGGTAAGCGCGTGAAAAAGGCCGGGCCGTCAACTCCCGTGGAGATACTGGGTTTGCCGGACGTACCCGGAGCGGGCGATATGTTCTATGTCGCGAAGGATGAGAAGCAGGCGCGTATGGTGGCGGATACAACCTACGCCAAGAGCCGTTACGAAATGAACAAAAACGTGCAGAAGGTTTCGCTGGGCGACTTGTTCAACCAGATACAGGCGGGTAAGGTGAAGGAATTGAACGTCATTATCAAAGCGGACGTTCAAGGTTCCGTTGAAGCCCTGCGCACAAGCCTTGAGAAACTTTCAAACGAACAAGTTAAGATAAAGACCATCCTTGGAAACGTGGGCGCTGTAACGGAATCCGACGTGTCCCTTGCTTCCGCGTCAAACGCCATCATTATCGGGTTCAACGTACGCCCCGAAGCCGCCGCGAAAGCCATGGCGGAGGAGCAGAACGTCGATATCCGCATGTACCGCGTGATCTACAGCGCGATAGAGGACATTGAGCACGCCATGAAGGGCCTGCTTGACCCGGTTTTCGAGGAACGCGTGCTGGGTAAGGCCGAGATACGCCAAATTTTCAAGGCTTCCGGCATAGGCAACATCGGCGGTTCGTATATCCTTGACGGTAAATTCATAAGAAACGCCTCCGTGCGTATAATAAGAGACGGAATAGTTGTGTTTGAGGGCGGCCTGGAATCGCTGCGCCGCTTCAAGGATGATGTAAGGGAAGTCAACGCGGGCTACGAGTGCGGTTTGGTGTTCCACAGGTTTAACGACATAAAAACCGGCGACATCGTTGAAGCCTTCGTTATGGAGGAAATCAAGAGATAAATGAAGAACAACAAAAGACAGATGCGCTTGAACGACCAGGTAAAGCGCGAGCTTGCGGAGATTATACGCAGCGGGCTTCGTGATCCGCGCATCGGTACGGTCACTTCCGTCACACGGGCGGAAGTGACCCCGGATTTGAAATATTGTAAGATTTATATCAGTATTCTGGGGGACGATAAGGCCGGGGTTATGGACGGCTTGACCAGCGCGTCCGGTTATATCCGCAAGCTTCTGGCGGAACGCGTGAATCTGCGCCAAACGCCGGAGCTGCGGTTTATTCATGACGACGCGATTGAGCACGGGCTGCGGATTTCGCGGCTGATTGACGAGGTTATTAATGATTAAACTATTTGCCCGGATGTATAAAGCTTCTAAAAACTTTACCAAGGTTTTTAACGCCGCTAAGAAATCCGGGCACGTGCTTATTGCGGGGCATCATAATCCTGATGGGGATACCATCGGCGCGTGCTTCGCTTTGGCGCTCGCTTTCGCGCAAAAAGGCATTACGCCCGTGGTGCTTCTGGAACCTTTTTCGGAGCGTTTTGGATTTTTGCGCGGGGCTGAATATATCTATAACGGCGATATAGACGCGTTAAACGGCGATATACTGATTTGCGTTGACTGCGCGGCAAAAGACCGTCTGGGTAAACCGCAGGGTTTGATTGACCGCGTTAAAACGGTTGTCAGCATTGACCATCATGACAGCGCGGATGATCCGCCCTTTGCGGATATCAATATCGTTGACGGATTAGCCGCCGCTACTTGCGAACTTTTATATTTTTTAATTAATCCGATTTTTAAGATAACCCCTGATATAGCGGCGGCTCTGTACACGGGCATTGTTACCGATACGGGTTGTTTCCGCCATAAATCCACAAGCCCGCGGACTTATGACGCCGCGGCGCGTCTGTTGGAACGCGGCATTGATTTTAACATGATCCAGCGCCGCGTTGTTTATGAACACAGCCCGACTGAAGCCGCGATTTTTGCTGCGGCAATCGGCGGTATGAACATTTTATCGGATATTAAACTCGCCGTAACCGCGCTTTCGTATGAATTGATGACTTCCGCCGGCGCGGTATCAACGGATCTGGAAGGTATAGCCGATTACATGCTTAACACCCGGGGCGCGGAGGTTTCGGCGCTGCTGACCGAGCGTAAGCCGGGGATAATAAACATCAGCTTGCGGTCAACGGGTTTGAACGTGCGCGAAATTGCCCGGAAGCTGAACGGCGGCGGGCATGTTCACGCGGCGGGCGGTTCGGTACGGGGTAGTATTGAAGAGGTTACGGAACTTGTTATAAAAATGATAGGAGAAGCGAATGGTACATATAAAGCCGGGGATTGTCTGCATATACAAGCCTTCGGGAATGACCAGCCACGATGTAGTATTTAGGGTCCGCCGCATATTCGGGCAAAAAGCGGGGCATACGGGGACGCTGGATCCGGCGGCGGAGGGCGTTCTGCCCGTTTGCCTGGGCGCGGCGACGAAACTTGCGCAGCTTATGTCCGGCAGCGATAAGGAGTACCGTGTTGAGATAATTTTCGGTACGGAGACGGATACGCAGGATTCCACAGGCAATGTAATGCGCGGGAAACCGTTTTTGGCGGACGAACAGGCTTTTGATACCGCAATAAAATCTTTTTTAGGCGAATATGCGCAGATTCCGCCTATGTACTCGGCCATAAAGGTAAAGGGCAAAAAGCTGTACGAATTGGCGAGGAAGGGCGTAGAGGTTGAGCGCGAGCCGCGCGTGGTGCGGATTTTGAGCATCAGTGCGGTAAAAACCGGGCTTCCGCATAAGGCGGAGTTGTTGGTGCGCTGCTCTAAAGGCGCTTATATGCGTACGTTGTGTGAGGATATCGGCAGGAAGCTGGATTCCTGCGCCCATATGGGCAGGCTGGTGCGAACGGAAGCCGCCGGATTTACGCTGTCCGACACTTATGATTTTGAGCGTTTAAGGAGCCTCGCCGATCCGGGCGAGGCTGTGATTCCAATAGAGGAAACCCCGGCATTGCGCGGTTTGCGCCGCGTCAGAGCTGTTACGGAGCGCGATAAACGTCTTTTAAGCGGCGGGGTTTTAACACCGGATGAAATTACCAATACGGAGGGCTTGCAAGCCGGGGAGCATGTGCTGGCCTATACTTCGGGAGGGATTCTTGCGGCTGTTTATGAAAACGGAACAGAAAACGCGTTAAAACCGTTTATTATGTTGTATACAGAGGTTGAATAATGAAAATCGTATGTGACGGCGGATTTGATTTTCCGAGCCCCATCGCCGTTTCTATCGGGAACTTTGACGGCCTTCACACCGGGCATTTACGAGTGCTGGAGGTTTTGCGCCGTGTTGGGGAGGAAGCGGGGCAGCCGCCGGCGGTGATGTCTTTTTATCCCCATCCGTTAAAAATTCTGGGAAGCGCGGGGTATAAGACTCTTCTTACCAGAGAGGAAAAAACGGAGCTTCTGGCCGCGTCGGGGATCGATTTTTATATTGAATATCCCTTTGACAGGGAAACGGCGCAAATGACACCCTGGGATTTTGTGAGAAAGGTTTTACGCGGGAAGCTGAATACAGGGAACGTTGTTGTTGGCGAAGGGTGGCGCTTTGGCGCGGGCGCTTCGGGAAATGTAACGGATTTGCGGAAAATCGGCGCGGAGTGCGGTATTACGGTAACCGCTGTAGCCCATAACGGCGTTGAGGGCTTAAATGACAAGATTTCCAGCAGCATCATTAAAGGGTTGCTGCAAAAAAAAGATTTTACGGCGGTAACCGAATATTTGACAAGGGAATATTTTATTACAATTATTAAGGGTAAAATTAACCCGGAAAAAATACTGCCGCCCGATGGCGGTTATGCGGTTAAGATTACGGCAGGCGGGACAACATATATGGGTAAGGCGCATGTTAGGAGCGGCGGGATACGGCTTGAGCCGGATTTATCGTTGCATGAAGATGCGCGCGTGGCTTTTATCAAACCTTTATGTTGACCAAGGAGTGAGAAACTTGAAAAAGTTATTTTTATCGCTGTGCATTGCCGCAATTTTCACGTTTTCCATAATAGGCGGACTTGGCCCGCCCCTGTATGCCGGCACCGCACCATATACAGCGCCGGAGATAAAGAACCTTCCCGAAGGCATTAAAAACCCTTTTGACACCCGGTACGGCAGCCCTTACACCGAAAACGGAGCGCTTAAAAACAAGCGTATGGGCTGGGGATTTGGAAGGAATAAACATTTCCAGCCGCCTACCGCCCAGACGGAATTTGATATAAGGCAGTTTAACGGCTATTATCTGGGCGATATCACACGGAAAGAGGTTTACCTGACCTTTGATGAGGGTTATGAATATGGCTATACGCCGCAGATTTTGGATACCTTATTGGAAAAGGGCGTAAAAGCCGCGTTCTTTGTTACCAAACCCTATATCAAGGCTAACCCGGAGCTGTGCAAGCGTATGGCGGACGAGGGGCATATCGTAGCCAACCACACAGTCAGCCATAAAAACAGCGTTGAGCAAAGCGACGAGGCATTCCGCCGGGAGCTGGAGGAGACAGCAAATTACTACAAAGAAGTCACGGGTCATGACATGGACATGTATTTCCGCTTCCCGGCCGGCGTATACTCCGCGCGCACGATTTCCCTGGCAAATGATATGGGTTACAAAACAATATTCTGGAGCCTTGCCTTTGTCGATTGGGAGGTCAACAACCAGCCCGGCAAACAAGCCGCCTTTAACGCCGTAACGCAGTATATCCACAATGGCTGTATAATCCTGCTGCATGCCGTGTCCGAATCGAATACACAGGCGCTGGCGGATATAATCGACCATATCAAGGCAGAGGGCTATGTGTTTAAATCCTTGGAGGAACTGCCCGTTTATTAATGAAGCTTATACCGTCATTGCGGGAGTTTCCGGATTGGTCCGGCCGCAATGACGGGGATAAATAGGAGGTTTTAAAATGCTGAAACTGGATTACAACTACATGATGTCGGATTTCATCGGCGGACACGGCATTGCCATTGCCGATTTCAACAACCTGAAAAGCAAGTTTGAATCAGCCCACAAGGCCATGGAAGATAAGCGCAAAGCGGGTAAGATGGATTTCCGCGAGCTGCCCTATAATCAAGACGCGGTTGTGGGAGATATCCTTGATTACGCCGCCGCGATGAGGGACAGCGTTGATGCTTTCGTGGTGCTTGGCATAGGCGGTTCGGCCCTTGGCCCGATGGCGGTGCATCAGGCCGTCAACAATCCTTATTACAATGAGCTTCCAAGGGACAAGCGCGGCGGGAACCCCAAGTTTTACGTAGCGGACAACGTTGACCCGGAGCGGCTTACATACCTGTTCCAAGCCGTAGACCCCGCCAAATGCCTGTTTAACGTGGTATCAAAATCCGGCAGTACCTCGGAGACCATGTCACAGTTTATGTACATTAAGGAGCTTCTTGAAAAAACGATAGGCAAGGAAGAATCCAGGAGACGCATTGTCTGCACTACAGACCGGCACAGCGGCAACCTGATAAAAATCGCGAAGGACGAGGGGTATAAAACATACTACATCCCGTCCGGCGTGGGCGGGCGTTTCTCGCAGCTTACGCCTGTGGGGCTTTTGCCCGCGGCTTTTTGCGGCATTGATATTAGCGCGCTGCTGGAAGGCGCGGCGGATATGGACAAGGCTTGCTTAAACCCTTGCGTGCGCGAAAACCCCGGATACATGTATGCGGCCCTTCACTACATACTGATGGAGAAGGGCAAAAATATGAGCGTTATGATGCCTTACGCAGATTCGTTGAAATACATGTCGGACTGGTACGCGCAGCTTTGGGCGGAGTCGCTTGGAAAGCGTTTTGACAACAATGGCCGCGAGGTCTTTGCGGGGCAGACGCCCGTAAAGGCCCTTGGCGTTACCGACCAGCATTCGCAGGTACAGCTTTACGCCGAAGGCCCCTTCGACAAAATCACCGTGTTTCTGGGAGTTGACGAATACCGCGAAACACTGCTTGTTCCGAAAACGTATCAGGATATATCGAGCTTGGGATTCCTGGGCGGCGTTACGCACAACCAGCTTATTCAGGTGGAGCGGATGGCAACGGAATACGCGCTCCTCAGAGCCGGACGTCCCAGCATGACCATTACGCTGCCAAAGGTAACGGAACATACGGTGGGCCAGCTTTTATACCTGTTTGAGGTGGCGACGGCCTTTGCCGGGGAACTGATGGATATAAACGCATTCGACCAGCCCGGTGTTGAGGAAGGTAAAAACGCAACCTACGCTTACTTCGGCAGGCCCGGTTATGAAGAAAAGAAAAAGGAAATGGACGCAAAGCCTGAAAAAAACAACGATTACATTATCTAAGCGGGGTTTTGTAATGTCTGTAGTTAATAAAGCCCGGATAAGCGCTTGCGTCCTGCTGGCGGCCTTAATGCTGACGGGGCGGGGAAACGCCGTTTTTGGCGGTGGGATAGATGTATTCGGGCCTATTTTTGATAGGGTGCCAATGGATTTGTCCGAAGGGTCTTTCGCCGGGCTTAGCACTGAATTTTATTTCACCCTTCCTCCGGAATGGTATGATGAATCCGGCAGCCTGCTTGTTGAGGTTGACAGGGTTACATATGCGCAAGGCGAAGATATTTTCGACGCGTTTGATATCTATTTTCTTGGTGAGCGTCAGTACTGGCTGCTTATGCGGCTGTATGTCTTTGATAAGGCAAAATGGCATGAGGAGGATAGCGATTTTACCGTCGTTATGAAAACCCAGAGCTATGTTTTTGCCGTATCCATCGGTGATACCGCCCGGTTTACGGGCTATTGGGAACTGCTGTTATTTGATGCGCTGATGGAGCCGGTTTCAGCCCCAAGTAAGATTTTTAACCTGATTACTCTGGGCAGGGGACATATGGTTGAAAATCAACTCGCCATATTTGTCAACGGCATACTGCTGCCGTCCCCCGTCGAGGTTGTTGACGAGATATTTTACATCCCGCTCCGGGAAGCTTGCGATGTTTTTGGATATCAGATTTTCTGGGACGACGAGCTTCGCAGGGTGAGCATTGCCGGTAACGACGGCGTGCTGGATTCCTTTGTTATGGCCCGTGAAGGCGAGGCAGAGCTGGAGTTTTTGCCAAGGTTCGACGTAAGGATGATAAACGACAGGATATATGTGGTTACGGCTTATTTTGCCGGGGTTTTAAGGAAAAATGTGCAGATAGACGGCACAAATAACGTTATTATAACTTCAAGAAACGGGGTGTAAACATGATAGAGCGCTTGAAGGAAATCGCAGCCGCAAACGGGGACAGGCTTGCCGCAATGAAGGTTGAGCATTTGGCTGTGTTGAAACGGAATTTCGAAAAATTAGGCATACCGGCTGAAGAATATTTTAACTATGAGCCTCCCGCGGATTTGGATTTTACGGTAAAATCCGTTCTTGTGGCGGCATGCCGTTCCCCGCTGTCATCCGCAACATTTACATACGGCGGCGAGAAAAGGACGGTGTTAATCCCTCCGGGTTATTTATCCGTACACAGCCGGGAGCGGATTGTACGCGACTATCTATCCGGCGCGCTTAACGAAAACGGCTTTAACATAAAAAGCGTCTGGAAATTGCCGGCAAAGCAAATAGCGGCGCTTACGGGGTTGGGCGCTTACGGGCGTAATAATATAATCTACGTGGATGGTATGGGCAGCTTTATCAACCTGCATCTGTATTTTACAGATCTTGAGTGCGAAGGCGAGCCGTTTGACGGTGAGGCGTATTTGACGCGCATGCCCTCATGCTCCGGTTGTGATGTCTGCGTAAGGAACTGCCCGACGGCATCGTTGAATTTCGGCGCAGAAATGATAGATATTAATAGATGCATATGCTGGCTGAACGAGCATCCCGGCGCATTCCCGGACTGGCTTGACCCGGCGCTGCATAACGCGCTGTTCGGTTGTATGTTTTGCCAGGATATTTGCCCGCACAATAAGGATTTTATAAACAATGCCGTTAATGTAGCCGATTTTAACGAGGAGCAGACTAATGCTTTTTTAAACGGAACCGCGGGCGACGAGCTTTTCGCCGCGATGGGGATAGTCTTTTTCAAGGAATACATACCGCGTAATCTGAAGGTTTTATTAAACTGATGATAACTTTACGGAATGGAGCGGGGGCTTTTTGGGCATGATCTGGTCTAAATGCGAGGATTTTGAATAAGTATTATCCGAAATATTTCCGCATATTTTTAAGCGCGCTTTTTTCAAGCCGCGAAACCTGGGCTTGGCTTATGCCGATTTCTGTTGCGACTTCCATCTGCGTCTTGCCTTCAAAAAACCGCAGGTCGATTATATGCTTTTCCCTGTCGTTAAGGCGTTTCATCGCCTCTCCAAGGGAAATGTTCTCAAGCCAGGCGCTGTCCTGGTTTTTTTCGTCGGATACTTGGTCCATGACGTAGATGGCGTCGTTGTCGTCGTGGAACACGGGCTCGAAAAGGGAAATGGGGTCTTGAATAGCGTCCAGAGCGAAGATGATGTCCTGTACGGGCAATTCCATCTCCTTGGCGATTTCTTCTATAGTCGGTTCCTTTGAGTTCTGATTTTGCAACTTTTCCTTAGCTTGCAAGGCCTTGTACGCCGTGTCCCGCAGAGAACGGCTTACGCGGATGGCGTTGTTGTCGCGCAGGTAGCGGCGCACCTCTCCGATTATCATAGGAATGAGTGTCATTTGTCGAAATGATAATAAAATGCTTATTGATAAAGGATTTCGGCCTCCTGTAAGAAAACCTCTCCTTTTTCAATCAATGATAATACCCGTCTCGCTGAACCGTTCGGCTTGCTTATATTGTATTCCCAAGACTGGACGCATTTCAACGAAACGCCAAGTAATCAATGGCTTCCTGTAATGATTTTAAGGCTTCATCAAATATATTCATTCTTACACCTTCTTTTTCTGTCTTAATTCATCCAGCAAGCTTCCGACTAGTTCTCGAAACATCCGTTTTTGCTTACCAGTTATATCTTCCTGTTCATTTTTACGGTAAGCGAATAGAAAATAGGTCTTGTTGTAAAACTCAAAATCCACGTAAAGCACGCGTATACCGCCGCTTTTACCTCTGTTATCTATATATCCACCTACAATATATTATACACCTAATAATTAGGTATGACAATAACCTATTTCACAATATCAAATCTATAATCAACATGAATGGACGCATCTGTTAGTGTTATTTTATTGATGCAACCGTTCGCAACGACTTTTTTCTCTTTAGGGGACATATATTCCCATGCTTCGGATAAGGATGATAATGTCTTTTTTACATTTTTTAAATTCAATTGATTTTGGCTTTTTTCGGTTTCGATTTCAATCTGTGTTTGGATATTACGCATTTCTTTTTTTATATCGTTGATAGATTCTAATAATACATCATCGTCATTGTCAGAATATAAGCTGTATAAACGCTTTAATTTTTGCGCTGTATTGTTATATTGCTCATGTAATATATCAAGCAAACTCATGTTGGAGATGTTTTCCGTTTCTATGTTACTATGTTTAAACGCGTACTCAAATAAATTTTTAAGAACGACATCTTCCAAGTCATTTGCCCAAAGCTTTGAATTATTGCAATTTGGGTCTTTTATAAGATGCGTTTTGGCTTTATCCTGTGAATAGCAAATAATCTTGCATGTATTTTTACTCCACTTTTGATAACGCATTTTTGCCCCGCACTTGCCGCAATACAGCAAGCCTGTAAATAAATAATTGGATTCGGACACCCTCTTTATATAGCGTTCCTTCATATATTGCATAGTACGCTCATACGTTTCAAGGCTGATAATCGGCTCATGCTCGCCAAGATATTCTTCATCGTTATAATTAATGTACCCAGCATTAGATTTACGTGTCAAGATTTGATAGGCAAGCTTATCATATTTCAACCCTACCATTTGCGCGATTTTTGCTGTTGAATATCCTTGCAAATAGAGATCGTATATTTTACGTACCCTTTCAGCATCCTTATTTGGAATTAATTTACCGTTTTTCTTGTCATAATCATATCCGAACGGAATACGCCCGCCGCCCATCCATTTGCCGGATTTGACGCGCTCTTTCATCCCCATACGCGTCCTTTCACGAATATTTTCACGTTCTAACTGTGCAAACGCCGACAAAATACCCAACATCAACCTGCCCAGAGGGGTCGAAGTATCCATGCTTTCGTTCATTGAGATAAAATCAACGCCATGAGGATTGAATACATCCTCAATCAAGTACAGCGTGTCTTTTTGGCTTCTCGAAAGCCTGTCCAGCTTGTAAACAATTACATGCGAAATCCTGTCTTGCTTTACATCCGCAATCAGTCTTTGCATTTCCGGTCTTTCGATATTGCTTCCCGTGAAACCGCCATCAATGTAAAAAGAATAATCTTTAATGCCTTTTGATACGCAATGAGCTTGAAGCATTTCCTTTTGAGCATCTATAGAATAGCCTTCTTCTCTTTGCGCGTCTGTTGATACCCTTATGTAAATAGCCGCTTGCTTCATAAAAACAACTCCAATAAATAGAGATGGACAAAACCACCTCTATTCTATCATATCAACACACACATTTCAACATTTATTTCTTATTTCTGTCATTAGTTGAAATTGCTTTACCCTTGAGACGTTTATTTACTTCAGAAATAGCTTTTTCAACGGTATCATTAAAAAAAACATATTGTTTCATTTCCTCAACAGACATCGGAACACCATTCACACTTATCATAAGATTCAATTCCAAAAGCGTCACCTCAGTTTGATGATTTCCGTATTCTGTGTTTTTTATTCTACTTGATGTATTCAATAACTTGTCTTTGCAGACAGCATACCCGGGGGTTGTTTTGTCCAATTTTTCGGGTTTCCAACATATACGCTTCCCTTTTTCTTTTCATTGTTAAAGAAACAGTCATGAACTAGGTATTGACGATATTATGACGCTTGTTGAGGCGCAAGGCGGTATAGGCAGGGCGGAACGCGAATCGCGGTTTTTAATGGAGCTGATGTTCTTTTATGGGTCACTTACGACTTGTAACGAAGAAATTATTATAGAGCTGTTAATGAACGGATTTAATGTTAATGAAGCTATCGTCCCTTGGTAGAAAGGACGGATTTCGACGGCACAACGGCTTTTAATAAGGAAACATACAGCTACCCAACTAACTACACCTCAAATAGAAATTATACTACCACTGTGACAGATGCCGTAAGGGGCATTATCACTACATATACATTCAACAATAAACACAGACGAACAGAGAGAATTGTACGTAGAAACAACATAACGTTACAAACAACGAGGTATGATTATGACGCAAACCTAATGCCTAAGACTATTACGAATGAAATCCATAATAATGTTATTGGCAGAGAGGGCCATACTACCACAGAAAGATTTACATATGACAGAAATGGAAATCTTTTATACCATACGGATACACAGGGTAATAGATATACATTTATATATGATAACCGCTTTAATATGTTGTTATCAAGAGAGTATAGGAAAGATTCCCTCAACGTAATATTAGAGACTTACATACTGACCAGTGACGGTAGAATGCCACAAGAACTTAGGATAACAGAACGCGGGTCTTTAAAGAGCAGAGCTCAATTTTCCTATTATCCTGACGGCAATTTAAGTCAAAGAACTGATTACATTGATAACACACAATCAATAATTACTCAATATGAATATATAAATTCCATGGTAACAAAAAAGACGACATCAGGTGTTTCGGAACATTTTCAATACGATGCGCTGAACCGGCTTACGAGTTTTGCCGACAGAAACGGAAACGCGACATCATACCAATATGACGGGTTGGGCCGGCTTACACGCCTAACACACCCGGACAATTCATTTATTCAAAACACCTATACTGTCAACACGACTGCCAACTCAGTAACGACACGCAACGAAAACGGAACGCAGTTAACATACCATTATGACCGTTTAGGGCGGTTAACCCGTATTTTCGATGTACAGGGGGACTATAACCTCGGAACTTATGAATACGACGGTGTATCCCGGCTTATTCGGGAAACAAACTCCAATAATGTAGCTACCTCATATACATACGATCACTACGACAGAATTCTTACCATGGCAACAGGCACATACACAGAAACCTATATATACACCGACGTTTTCGATTCGCTGACTTCGCGCGTACGGAAAACCATTACCGGCGATGCAAACAGTCCGGACATCGTAACGTTTATGTATATAGACAAATTCGGACGCGTTTCCAGTGAGTCTGTAATGGAAGGCGGAGTCGAAAAAACTGTCGGCACATACAGTTACAACTTTCTTAACCACGTAATAACTTTTTATGCGGCAAACAGAGGTTTATATAGATACCAAACCGATTTAGCCGGACGGCAACTCCAAATCACTGACTCGCTTAACAATATCTACCGTAGCCAATACGATATGCTGGGGCGTTTAACAAGCGTCACAGACCCGATGCACAATGTTTCCCGGTTCTTTTACGATAACCTGAGCCGACTGATAAAAGAAGAATTGCCATTTGAAGGAAACCATGCTACAATAAAGATATACGAATATGACAACAACGGAAATCTTACAAAAAGCAGCGTATCCAACAACAGGCCGGGCGGATCACTAACCTACAGGTCTGTTTCCCACAGCTACGACAACCGCAACCGCCTTACGCGGACGACATACGCTGACAACAGCTTCACAAGCTACACCTACGACAATGCAGGCAACATGAGAACCATGTCAACCGCAAACGGCACCTTGACAACTACATATGAATACGACAGGCTTAATCGGTTGATAAAGCTTACGGATCCGATGGGCATGAGTGAGAGTTATGTCTATGACCGTGCCGGCAACCTCACCGGCAAGACGGACAAAAACGGCGTAACCCTCACTTACGCCTACGACAGCCTGAATAATCTAACCAGCGTGAGAAACGGCTCAACTACCTTGCAAAGCTACACGTACACCCGTACAGGCCTCAGGCGTACGGAAAGCGGCGGCGGCTTCACTGCAACATTTACTTATAACGAGCTGGGCAGGCTTGTTACGGAAAGCGAAAGCAACGGCATTGAAAAACGTTATAAATACGATATTTCGGGTAATAGGCTAAGCTTTGAGCTGTGGAGATCAGGCACGAGGGTATCCGCAACTTCATACGGTTACGACATCTTAAACCGCCTGATTGAAGTAAGGGACGATGACTGGACAACCACATACACCTACGATGCCAACGGAAACCGCGCAAGCCTACGATACGGTAATGGCGTGATTACCACTTATGCCTACAACGGGGCTAATTTAGTGACAAGCGTAACAAACTCTTCGGGTTCCACCACCCTGTCCAGATATACCTATGCCTACCTCCTGGACGGCAACCAATTTACCAAAACAGACCACACGGGCAGGGTGACAACCTACACCTACGACAATCTAGGCAGGCTTACGCGCGAAGCCGAAAGCGGCACGGGCGGCTTGACCAAAGACTATCAGTACAGCACGGCAGGCAACCGCAGCCACCTGACGGTGACAGGAAGCCAAACATATACAACAGCCTATACCTATGACCGCAACAACCGCCTGACAAGAGAAGTCAAGACGGCGGGTACAACGGAAACCACAACAACCTACACTTACGACAGCAACGGCAATCAGCTGACGAGTTTTACATCCGGCTCCAACAGCAATGAGGTGAACCAATACGACGCGCAAAACCGCCTTGTGCGGGCGGAAAACATGGCGGAGACGGCGGTATACGCCTATAAGCCTAACGGTCAGAGGTTAAGCAAGACCGTGAACGGCACGCAGACCACCCATATATGGGACGGCTTCTACATTGCCGCGGAGATGAACGCCAGCAGCCAGATAACAAGCCGCTTTGTGCGCGGCGTTAATCTGATACGTTCCGGTAATACCTGGTATCTGTTTAATGGCAACGGTGATGTGATGCAGTTGGCGAACCAATCGGGGCAGGTAGTACGGGAGTATCGTTATGATGCCTTTGGTGTGCAAGGTTCGACGGATACTAATGATACTAACCCCTTCCGCTATGGCGGCGAGTATTTTGATCGTGAAACCGGCAATATCTACCTCCGCGCCCGTTATTATGATCCGCGCACTGAGCGCTTTACCCAGCAAGACCCGATTAGGGACGGGCTGAATTGGTATACCTATGGTAACAACAACCTGATTATGTATCATGACCCAACGGGATTGATTGCGGTGCCCTTACTTATGGGAGTTGCAACTGCCGTAAGGGCTGCTAACAATGTAGTAAGTAGTCACTCCGGATCATCGAATAGCCAGAGAGGTAGCGCAGCAAACCCACTTGAGTTAACAGACGCAGATCGTGCAGCAGGTGTAAAAATAGTTAATGTTAATGGCGTGCAGTATTTTGATGTTACTGTACCAATGATAGCGTTATTTAATGACACCTCTAGACAGGCTTCAGGTAAAGCTTATGTGAGCAGATATAGTTGGTCATATGTGCTTGCATGGATGGCATTGAACTTTACCCATGGATCTCAATGGGATATAAAAAATGAGAGAGAGTGGAGAGTGGCTTTAGGAGGAGCTTCATATCCTGGAAATGACCAATACCCAGTAGTTTTTTTAGATGAGCTTAGAACTCCAGATGATCTTGGCAATATGCTATGGGGCTATGCTGGAAGAGGGGGCGGTATTAGTCGTGATGTCTTATATGCAGGAGGACATTTTGCAGCTGGAAGTTGGGACGGCGGTATTATGGGTGGCTTTCGGGGTATACGGGAACAAGCTGATGACCCTCATCATCAGTTGATGATTGGATACGGTATAGATCTTTATGATAATTATACTATTAGGCCGCGTCCTAATAAACTTCTTTCATGGTTTTCTATCTTCCTGAGATAGTGCAATTCTTGATAAAATTGTAATGTTGTATTAAAAGGATTCCTCATAGAGTGGTCTTAAAATTATTTTTATTTGATGAGGAATCAGTATTTTCCGGAAATGGAGCAATGTTATGAAAAAGAAAATAGTTATCTATTTATTTAGTGTAATAGGAATATTAATTATAGTATTAATTATTTTTCTTGTTCCTTTAGTCGTTACCTTATCTTTGCCTTCAAAAGAAAAGGTAATCCGCGAATTTTATAATAATGAAGCTAATTTACATGAATTGATGCAATTATTAGAATCATGCGACTATGAAAACCTACAGTTTCGTTATAGAAACAGAAAACTTGAGGCATTTTCTACAGATAAACGAAATGACGGAATAAGCTATATGAGTGACGTTATCCTAGATGAAATAATAATAAAAAAAGTTAGTAACTTAATGAGAAATAATAGATTTCTAATAATTGAAAAACGAAGAAATTACGTTTTGTTTCAACGTGGTGGGAACTTCCGTTATGGAGTCGGTGTTTTATACCTACTCGAAGGTGATGAACCTCAAAACAATAGGTTTGTAGAACTTGAAAAGTTACCTTTAGATAATTGGTATTACTATGTAGAGTAATAATATCAATAACCAAACACCAACAGCTGCAACAGCAATGAGGTGAACCAATACGACGCGCAAAACCGCCTTGTGCGGGTGGAAAACATGGCGGGGACGGCGGTATACGCCTATAAGCCTAACGGTCAGAGGTTAAGCAAGACCGTGAACGGCACGCAGACCACACATATATGGGACGGCTTCTACATTGCCGCGGAGATGAACGCTAGCAACCAGATAACAAGCCGCTTTGTGCGCGGCGTTAATCTGATACGTTCCGGTAATACCTGGTATCTGTTTAATGGCAACGGCGATGTGGTGCAGTTGGCGAACCAATCGGGGCAAGTAGTACGGGATTATCGTTATGATGCCTTTGGGGTCGAAGGAAGCCCTGACGCCAACGACGCCAACCCATTCCGTTATCGTTCCGAATACTTCGACAAAGAAACCGGACAGATTTATCTCAGAGCTCGCCATTATAATCCACGCACAGGTCGTTTTACTCAACCAGACACGTATTGGAATGTAACCAACATGATTTACGGTTATGAACATGTAAAATGGAATAAGCGACAACCAGATCCTAGAGATCCATTAGGATTGAATCTCTATACCTTCAAGCCGGATATCAACGCAATAATGCAAAGTAGCAATCTATATGTTTACTGCATGAACAATCCGCTTATGTATATTGATCCAAGCGGAAATATAGCGATTACTGCAGCTGTAGGTATTAGCTCATTACTAGTAAAAGCTGTTGGAGTTGTTGCGGCAGCTGCTGCTGGTGCCACTGCCGGAAAGGCAATAGCAGATGTAGTCAACGACAATACTAGCAGTAGTAGAAGTAGTTCTTCTGGTTCTAGTGTCATGCGTCATTTAAACATATGGATAAAGTTTCCTCAGTTTTATCCTTGCATCGTCTGAAGTGAATTGCCAATGAACCGCAGCAGAAGCGATATTTCTGGCGTTGTTCCATGCAT